>JBEKQJ010000116.1:0-14902 GCA_049519835.1 Caulobacteraceae bacterium
TCCCTCTCGACGGGCGTATCGTCCCTCTCGACGGGCGTCAGCTCGCTGTCCACGGGTCTATCGACGACGAACAGCAACGTCTTCTCGCTGTCGACCTCGGCCTCGACCGGCATTTCGACGGCTCAGTCCGGCGTCACGTCGCTCTCGACGGGACTTTCGACGACCAACACCAACCTCAATACCCTTGGATCCAGCGTTGCGGCGGGGATCGGCGGCGGCAGCAGCTACAATGCGGCCACTGGCGCGGTGACCACCAGCCTGACGCTGCCCAGCAGCGGGTCGACAACCTACAACTCGGTGCAGTCGGCCCTGAACGCGGTCGATCAGACCGTGGTCGCCGACGAGACCCACGACTACAGCGTCAATTCGACGACGCCCGCGACCGACACCAACTACGGCAACAAGGGCGCGACCGGATCCAACTCCCTGGCCGCGGGTGTCAACGCCTCGGCCGCCGGCGACAACGCCACGGCCGTCGGCTCGGGCGCGACCGCGACCGGAAACGGCTCGATCGCCATGGGCTTCAACGCCTCGAGCGCGGCGACCAACGACGTCGCCATCGGCACGGGCGCGGCGGCCAGTGGCGCGGCCGGTGGCGCGGCGGTCTCGATCGGGGCGGGCAACACCGCCTCCGGCGCCGGCGCGGTGGCCATCGGCGATCCGTCGGTGGCGACCGGAACCGGAGCCGTGGCGATCGGCGCCAACGACACCGCCGTCGGCGCCGGCTCCGTGGCGCTGGGCAACACCAGCACGGCTGGCGGCGCTGGCGGCGTGGCGCTCGGCAATGGCGCGGTGGCCAGCAACGCCGGCGATGTGGCGCTCGGCAGCGGGTCGGTGACGGAAGCCGCCGTTGGTACGAGCGGCGCGACGATCAACGGCCAGGACTACGCCTTCGCCGGAACCACGCCCGCCAGCACGGTGAGCGTCGGCGCGCCTGGCGCGGAGCGGACGATCACCAACCTCGCCGCCGGCCAGATCTCGGCCACCAGCACCGACGCCATCAACGGCTCGGAGCTCTACGCTGCCGACCAGGCGATCGACGCCCTTGGGACCGAGGTCAACAACCTCGGCAAGGGCGGCTCGTTCGTCTCCAACAACTCGAACAACGCCCCCGCGCCGACGGCGACGGGCTCGAACGCCTCAGCCGGCGGCTACGGCGCCTCGGCATCGGGCGCCAACTCGACGGTGGTCGGCAACAACTCCACCGACAACGGCGCGGGCAACTCGACGGTCGTCGGCCAGGGCGCCAGCGTCGCGGCCGGCGCGGCGGGCTCCAATGTGGCGCTCGGCCAGGGCTCCGTGGCCAGCACGGGCGCGCAGACCAACTACACCGCGCCCTACCTCAGCACGCCACAGTCCTCGGTCGGTGAGGTGTCGGTTGGCTCGGCCAGCGGCCAGCGGCAGATCACCAACGTGGCCGCCGGTTCGGCGCCCACCGATGCGGTCAACGTCGCTCAGCTCGAGGGCGCGCTGTCGGGGACCGTCCAGTACGACAACCCGGGCCACACCAGCGTGACGCTGGGCGGCGTGGGCGCGACCACGCCGGTCGCCGTCAACAATGTGGCCGCCGGGGCGGTGACCTCGACCTCCACCCAGGCGGTCAACGGCTCGCAGCTCTACGCCGTCACCAACGGCGCGGCCGGACCGTTCCAGGTCTACCAGTCGGGATCGGTCGCAGCGCCAACGGCCAGCGCCGTGGGCGCGACGGCAGGCGGGGACGGAGCCGTGGCTTCCGGTCAGGACTCCACGGCGATCGGCTATCACGCCAGCGCCACGGGAGCCAACTCGGTGGCCTTGGGCGCCAACTCGTCCGATGGCGGCCGGGCCAATACGGTCTCGGTCGGCTCGCCCACCAACCTGCGCACGATCAGCAACGTCGCAGCCGGGACCCAGCTCACCGACGCCGTCAACCTCGGCCAGCTCCTGAGTTCGCAGTCCTACCTGCTGAACAACTTCAACGCCGGCATCGCGCTTTCGCTGTCGGCCAGCGGGCTGGCCTACGATCCGCGGCCCGGCACGACGTCGCTGGCGGGCGGCGCCTCCTACTACAACGGCCACGAAGGCTTCGCCTTCGGCCTTGGGCACACCTCCGACGACGGAAACTGGCGCTACCACGTGGGGGTGAGCTTCGTGTCGCCGGAGGATCACGCCGACGTCGGTGTCGTCGCCGGCTTCACCTACACCTTCAGCCACTGACCCTGGTCAGGTCTCGGCGGCGACAGCCGCCGAGATCCCCAGGAGCCGACCCAATCAAGGCAGGTTCGACGCGATGAAGCTTCAAATCTCGACAGCCGCGCTGGTGATCGCCGCTGTGACGGCGTCCGTCGCCCTCGCCAACGGGGATGATCCGGCCTACCGGCCACAGGTCGATCCCTCCGTTCAGTTTCCGAGCCCGGGCGGCGCCTGGATCCCGCGGGGAACCTTCGTCAGCCCGGCCGCTTTGCGGCAGGTCACGCCCGGCCTCACCAAGCCTCAGATCTACCCGCTGCTTGGGCCGCCGCACTTCAGCAATCCCTGGCCGTTCGTGCGGACCTGGAACTACATCTTCGATTTCCACACCGGCGAAGGCGACGCCTTCGTCCAGTGCCAGTACCAGATCCGCTTCGCAGGTGAGCCGCCGGTCGTAAAGGCGACCTATTGGAAGGACGCCAGCTGCGCCAGGTTCCTCGACGCTCCCGCGCCGGTCGCCGCCACGCCGCCGCCGCCGCCGCCCCTCGCGCCCGCGCCGCCGCCCCCGCCGGCCCCCAAGGAAGCCAAGTCCTATACCGTCTATTTCGCCTTCGACGACGCCGGCCTGACCCCCGACGCCAAGGCGGTGATCGCCGACGCCGCCAGCTATGAGAAGGATGGCGGGGCTGGCTCGGTCGTGATCGGCTACACAGACACCTCCGGGTCGGCGGCCTACAACGAGGCCCTCTCCGAGCGTCGCGCCAAGGCGGTCGCCGACGAACTCGTCGCCCAGGGCGTCGCCGCCGACGCGCTCGACGTCTCCTGGCGGGGCAAGACCGATCTGGCCGTGCCCACCCCCGACGGCGTCAAAGAACCGCTGAATCGAAGGACCACCATCAAGGTGGAACCCAAGAACTAAGGCGCTTAACATTTCCTGTTGGAAATGCCGCGCCGCATGCCAGTCAAAGTTTCTGTCGCCCTTTCGGTCTGCGCGGGCGCCCTATCCGTCTGGGCGGAGCCAGCCTCCGCTCAGGTGGCGCCCGCGGCGGGGGCGCCGATTCATGGCGTTTGCATTTACTCGCAGAATGAAATGGTCGGCCAGTCCCAGGCGGGCCGGATCGGCGCC
Source organism: Caulobacteraceae bacterium (assembly GCA_049519835.1). Lineage (GTDB taxonomy): Bacteria > Pseudomonadota > Alphaproteobacteria > Caulobacterales > Caulobacteraceae > Acaudatibacter. Next base: position 3,296 of record JBEKQJ010000116.1, read on the forward strand.
CAGAAGCTGCTCGCGCTTCAGAACGCCATCGACGGCGAATTGAAGCCTACCGCGGACAAGCTGACCGCGGACGCAAAAGACCTGGCGGCGAGGCGCGGCGCCATGCCGTCGGCATCGTATCAACAGCAGGTTGGCGACCTGCAGCGCCGGGCGCGTGACCTGGAATCGCTCGATCGCGCCCGCAAAGACCAGGTAGCCCGCACCCGCAGCGACGTCATCGCGCGCATCGGCCGGGTCGCCCAGCCGCTCTTCAGCGCCAGCGTGGCGGAACACGGCTGCGCCCTGGTGCTCGACAAGGCGCCGCTCTATGCGGCCAATCCCGCCATGGACCTGACGCCTGACGTCGCGCGCCGGTTGGACGCGGCGCTCCCGAGCATCGACGTACAACTTCTCCCCTGAGGCGAAGCAACGGAGACTGTCCGTGAGCGACGCTATCAAGGTCGAGCGGTAGACTTGATCGGACCGAATGCGCTCGGACTTACTGCGTCTCGGGCGGCTCCAGATCGAAGGCCAGGGCGCCGAGGTGGGCGTTCATGGCGCGGATGACGTCGTCGGTTAGGTCCATGGCCGGGGTGAAGGCGTAGGCGTCACTGCTTTCGAAGACGGCGCTGCAGCCGCGCTGTGACAGGATCTGAGCCAGCAGAGGCGCCATCTGTCGGATCAGCAGAGACGTGACTCTCGCCCGCGTGCGGGCAATCTGGCTGTTGCGCGTATTCTGGAGATCGTCGAACGATTGTTCGCGCAATGCCAGCGCGCCGGCGCGCTGCTGGTACGCGGTCTGGGGTATGAGCGGCTTGTCGGCTTGCAACGCATTGGCGTCCTGGGCGATCGCGGCGCGCTCGCCGCTCAATTCCTGGATCACCGCCTGGCGGATCAGCTCCATCCTTTGATTGGCCGCCGCGCCCGCGGCAGATTGATCGAGCACCTTCTGTTTGGAAAGGAAACAGACGCCAGGCGTGGGCTTGCCGAAGCTCTGGGCGTCCGCGCTTGCGGCCATGACCATCACCGAGACCAGCGACGCCGCCACTAGCAGCCATGACCGCCCCATTCGTTCAAGCTCCGCATCGCCGCTTGGGTCATGATCGCGGCTCGACCCGACTCGATCTCGAAGCATAGACGTCGGAAATCCTTCGTCTATCGATTGGCGCCAATCCTGCGCTCGCACCTTCGCCCCGCTAAAGCGCCAAGCGACCCTGGCTCCCTGGCGACCGGTTGGCACACCATCGAGCGGCGACACGCAGGCCCGGGCGTTACCTGCTCCATTGCAGGTCGCATCCGCGCCTTACCGAATGGGGTGGCGAACGACTGTCAGGCCCGTCCGATAATTGTCTGCGCTGATCGGCGCGTGTCCCGCGTCGAATTGGGCCAGGTCCGCCATGGGCTGCAAACCGGTGATTTCCCAACCGGCGCCGCGTGGAACCGCGAACACGTCCAGGCTTATCAGCAGGTAGTCATGATCGGGCCAGGCGTTCTCCGAGGAGCGGTTGAAGTTGTCCTGGTCGAACAATTGGCTGCAATACCAGTAGCCCTCGTAGCCGCTGGCGCTCAGGAAGTCGGACAAGGCCTGCGCGGTGCGCGGATCAGCCTCGACGAACAACGCCGGGCGATGCGCGGCCAGCGTGAGTTTCGCGCCTTCCAGAACCTGCAGATCGAGCCCCTCGGCGTCGATCTTGAGAAAGTCGAGCCGCTCAAGGCCCATGTCGTCAATGGTCGTGAGCGGCACTTCCTCCATTGACGAGTCGCCACCGAGATCCAGACCGACCGCCACGCCGCCGAAGTTGAACTTTTGATGGGGGGGCACGGCGCATATCCGCGCGAGCCCTACGTCAGCGCCGACGGCGGCGCGGTGCGTGTGGACGTTGAAGCGATCATTCAGAGCGAGGTTCGCGCATAGGAGCTGGTGGATGAGGCGCTGCGGTTCAAAGGCGTGGACCGTTCCGCCGGGGCCGACCGCCTTGGATATCGGCACGGTATGGGTGCCAATGTTGGACCCCACCTCCACGGCGACATCTCCCGGCCGCAGCACGCGCTCGAACAGTCGAACCTCGGCCTCACCCCACTCGCCGTAGGCGATCAGGCTGCGGCCGATATAGTGGTCGTTGGGGTTGCACAGAAAGCGGCCGTGACGGCCGTCCACAAGGCGGTAAACGGGATCGTCCGGCATTCCGTCCCCAACCCTTCGATTTGGTGATCGAGCTTCTACGGCGCCGCGAAGCTGTCGGCCATTGGGACTCGCCATCCGACGACATGCCGCGACACGCCAGGGCGCCGACGCCGCGGCTATTTTCATTCTCGGCGATCAATCATCGCAGGTTGAGCCTATGGTGAGCTCGCGCACCAGGCGCCGGGAGATCATCGATGGCTATCGTCTATGTCGAGCCACGCCCCAAGGGCCGGCCGGTGGGTGCGCCGATCGATGACTATGTCGTGGAGGGCGCCGGCGACGTGGTGTTGCACACATCGGACTCCCAAGCCGAGGCGATCAACTGGGCGAGGAGCAGCGGCCACACACCCAACATCGCCCGTGTCAGGCACCTGAGCAACAAGAGCATCCCAGGCCACTGGCGCAACGCCTGAGCCCGCTGACTGGCGATTGACGTCGTGAGGCGGCGCCCAGCCGTCTAGGCCCCTTCGAAAAACCGCGCCCTCAGCTCGCGCTTGAGCACCTTGCCGGTGGCCGTGCGCGGCAGCTCCTCGACGGTCAGGCGCAGCGCGGAGGGGATCTTGAAGCGCGCCAGGCGGTCTCGCAGACTTTCGCGGATGTCCTCGACGGTGGCGTCGCCGAGATGGATTTCGGCCACCTGGATGACGGCGGCCACCTCCTCGCCCCAGTCGGCATGAGGCAACCCGACGATGGCCGCGTCACGCACCACCGGATGCTCCAGGAGAGCGGCCTCCACCTCGGCGCAATAGACGTTTTCGCCGCCGCGGATGATGACGTCCTTCTTGCGGTCGACGACGTAGAAGAGCCCGACCTCGTCGACGTAGCCGAGGTCGCCGGTGCGGAACCAGCCGCCGCCGAAGGACGCCTCGGTGGCCTCCGGGTTGTTCCAGTAGCCGGGTATCACGTTGGGTCCGCGGATCCAGATCTCGCCGATCTCGCCGACCGGGACCTCATGGCCGTCCTCGCCGACGACGCGCGCGTCCACCGTGGCCTGAGGGCGGCCGACGCTCTCGGGCCTGGCCAGATAGTCGGCCCCGCTGTTGGCGATCACCGCGCTCGTGGTTTCGGTGAGGCCGTAGCCGTTGCCCGGCGAGGTGCGCAGCTCGAACTGCTCGCCAATGCGGCGGATGAGGTCCGGCGGCACCGGAGCCCCGCCCGAGGCCACGGCGAGCAGGCTGTCCATCCTGGCCCCGCTCTGGCGGGCAGTCTCGAGGAGCTGGCGAACGACGATCGGCACGCCGGCCAGGCTCGTAAGGCCGTGGGTCTCGACGAGGCGCACGCCCTCGGCCGGATTCCACTTGTACATCAGGGCGAGCTTGGCCCCGGTGGCCGTGGCCAGCAACAGGCCGGTGAGGCCGCCGATGTGGAAGAAGGGAAAGGTCTGCAGGGCGCCGGGCTGAGGCGCAGTGGGATCCGGCTCGATCGGCAGACCGGCCAGGCGACGCGCCGCCGTCGCGCCCAGCAGAGTGTTCATGACGTTGGTGACATTGTTGCGGTGGGTGGCCATCGCCCCCTTCGGAAAGCCGGTCGTGCCCGAGGTGTAGAGGATGGTCGCCAGGTCCGACGGCGCGATGGCGGCCTCGGGCAGTGGACCGGGATCCATGGCCAGGGCCGCCGCAAAATCCAGGCCGCCTGGGCCCGCGCCGCCGCGCCGCGCGACCACCAGCGCCTTCAGGCTGTCGGCCGAATTCCCAATGCGCTCCAAGCGCTCGCCGTCGATGAGCAGGGCTGCTGGCGTGCTGTCCGCCAGGGCATAGGCCAGCTCCGGACCGGTCCACCAGGCGTTGAGCGCCACGGCGATCGCCCCGATCGCCTGGCAGGCCCAGAAGGCGATGCTCCACTCTGGATAGTTGCGCATGCCGATGGCGACTCGGTCGCCCTTGGCGACTCCGCGGCTGAGGAGGAAACGCGCCAGGGCCGAAACCTTGGCCGCATGCTGGGCGAACGACAGGACTTCTTCGCCCCAGATGAGGAACGGCCGATCGCCGTATGCCGCACTGGCGACGAACACCTCGCGCAGCGACGGCGGGGCCCGGCGGTAGATGCGTTGCGGATAGCCGGCGGACTCGTCCAGGATGAGCTCGAAGGGTCCGGCGGAAGTGAGTTCGGCGAGGATCGCCGCCCGTGCCGCGCCCGGCGCGCTGTCCGTCATGCGAGCTCCCTCCCGCCCGTGCGGGCGCTTGTGGTTAGAGCGCGTTATATTTTTGAACACGCACAGATTCAACGCGTTGCAGCGTGTTTCCAAAACGAAACCGGCATCCTGGACAGATAACTATAACCGAATATAATTTGCTCGCCGAGGGATGAGGGTCAACTTCGCGATCGGCGAAGGCTCCGTTCCGACGACAAGACGACGCGCCGAATGGGCGCGCAACGGGAGGAATGGACATGCGGCTGGGTTTGCTCGCCCTCGTGGGCGTTTCGACGACGGCGCTGACGGCGGGCGCAGCCTTTGCTCAGGCGGCCGGGCCGCAGGTCAGGGCCAGTGGGACCACGGTGGAAGAGCTGGTCGTCACCGCGCAGAAGCGCGAGGAGAACATCCAGTCAATCGGCATGTCGATCCAGGCGGTCACGGGCGAAAAGCTCCAGCGCCTGGGGGTCACCGACCCGACCCAGTTGCAGAAGATCGTGCCCGGATTCGTGGTGACGCCCACCTACTACGGCACCAACGTGTTCACGATCCGCGGCGTCGGCTTCCAGGACACCTCGCTCGCCGGCAGCCCGACCGTCACCGTCTACGCCGACGAGTTTCCGCTGCCGTTCACCGCGCTGACCAATGGCGCGGGGCTCGATGCGCAGCGCGTCGAGGTGCTCAAAGGTCCGCAAGGCACGCTGTTCGGCGAGAATGCCACGGGCGGGGCGATCAACTATATCGCCAACAAGCCGACCGACACCTTCGAAGCCGGCGTCGACGCCAGCTACGGCAGATTCAACGACGCCGACTTCTCGGGATTCGTGAGCGGGCCGGTGGCCAACGGCCTCGAGGTCCGCCTTGCCGGCCGCGTCAACGAGAGCGGCGCCTGGCAGGACGGCTATGGCCAGCAGCAGGGCCAGACGATCGGTGGCAAGGATTTCATCGACGGCCGCGTTTCGGTGCTCTGGAAGCCGACCAACAGCTTCAAGGCCCTTCTGACGCTCAACGCCTGGCGAGACCGCGGCTATACGCAGATGGGCCAGCTCTACGGCATCGCCGAGCTGAGCCCCCTGGCGACGCTGGCGCCGGCCATCGCCAACTATCCCCTGGCCCCGCACAACGACCAGGCGGCTGGCTGGAACAGCTGCGTCAACAACTCGCCCTACGACCCGATCGCCAATCAATCGGGGGCGGTCAGTCTGCTCGGTCCGCAAGTGCCGACCAATGTGCCGGGCGTCTATGAATCCGAAGGCGCTGGATCGACCGTCCAACAGGGCGGCCAGCCGACGAGCTGCGAGGCGCCGCGCAAGAACAACACCTACTTCAGCGCCGATCTGCGCATGGACTGGGACATCGGCGACGGCATGACCGTGACTTCGCTGACCTCGTTCCAGCGGTTCAGCCGCCACACGGCGATCGATGGCGCCGGCATGGATATCCAGGACTATCAGTCCGTCCAGCACGGCGTCCGTCTCTCCGGGCAATTCGGGGGCAAGGGCCAGTGGATCGTCGGCGCCAACTATGAGCACGACGACACCTGGGACCAGTTCCTGCAGACCTACAACGCGTCTTCAGCCAGTCCGACCCTGTTCGCCTACAACCCCAATCTCGGCGTCGAAGTCGGGTTTCCCCTGGGTCCGACCAAGCCAACCGACGTGCAGACGACCGACATCTACGCGGTCTACGCCCACGCCGAATATCCGATCCTGTCCAACCTGAAGGCGCTGGCCGGCATCCGCTTCACCCAGGAGAACAAGCTGGGCGGCACCTGCGGCGACGACGGCGGCGACGGCACCTGGTCGACCGTGGCCTACATATTGCAGGAGTCGTTCGGCAGCCCCTCGCCAGCGCTCTCGCCGGCTGGGACCTGCGCCTCCGTCGGGCCACCGCCGACCTACAACTCACCGCCCAATGGCGGCCTTTTCTATGCCAAGCTCGACCAGAATAACGTCCCCTGGCAGGCCGGCCTCAACTGGCAGGTGACACCAGACAACCTGCTCTACGTGACCGTCGGCAAGGGCTATAAGGGTGGCTCGTTCCCGACAGTGGCGCTGTCCACCTTCACGCAGACCCGCCCAGTGGTGCAGGAAGGATTGCAGTCCTACGAAGTCGGCTTCAAGTCGCTGCTGCTCGATCGCACCCTGCAGGCCAACGGCGCCTTCTTCTACTACGACTATACCGACAAGCAGATCCTGGGCGCGGTCAGCGACCCGGTGTTCGGGGCCCTGCCGGCCCTGGTCAACGTGCCGAAGTCGCACGTCATCGGTTTCGAATTCTCCGGCGTCTATAAGCCCGACTGGCTCCGCGGTCTGACGATCACCCCGGCGGTGAGCTATCAGTTCAGCCGCATCGACAAGTCGTCGAAGAACGTCTGCGATCCGCCTCCGGGCCAATCGAACCCGGCCACGCCCGGCTACGTCGCCTGTGTGCCGGGCGACTACTACAACTTCGACGCCTTCAACCAGTATGCCGACTTCACCGGCGAGCCGTTCCCCTCGGCGCCGGAATGGCAAGCCTCGCTCGACGCCGAGTACGACTGGCGCTTCAGCGATCGGATCAAGGCGTTCGCCGGGGTGACGGTGAACTACACCTCCTCGACCAGCACCTTTTTCGTCAATAACTCGCCGACTCCGGCCTTCTACAACGCCGGCGTTTCGGGCGTGACGCCGGTCTTCGGCGGCTATGTGACCTGTACGGGCGCGCCTTCGCCCACGGCGGTGGGACCCTGCCCGACCAATCACCCGAACGATCCGCTGAACGTGCCCAGCTACACCTTGGTGGACCTGCGCGCCGGCCTCCTCATCGGCAGCTGGATGATCGAGGCCTGGGGCCGCAACGTCCTCAATACCTACTACTGGACGGCCGCCGACCACGTGAACGACGTCCTGCTTCGCTACACGGGCATGCCAGCCACCTATGGCGTAACGGTCAGCTATCGGTTCCGTTAGCGGCTTTCGGGGCCCGGATGGACCGCTGGGCCTCGAGCATTCGGGCGACCAGCGGTCCGCGCCATTCTGCCGCCGCCGCCCCGCCGAGGATGAGACCGACGCCGTGGCGCACAGTCGGACGCAGCAGCGCGAGGTCCAGTTCGCCGTGGATCCAGTCAAGCATCACCGAACGGTGCATGTGGTCCAGTTGCTGCAACAGGAGACGGGCGTCGACGCCTTCGAGCAGCGCGCCGGCCCCGGCCGCATCGTCGATCAGGCCCAGCCAGAAGGCGTCACGCCGGGGGTTGAAGAGCGTCGAACGGACGTCGTCCGTGGTGTCGAACACCGCCGACCACATGACCTTGTAGAAGTCCGGATCGACCACATAACACTCAACCTCCATGTCCATGGCCACGAAGACCCGCTCCAGCGGATCGGTCGTGTGGAGGATCGAGAAGCGTTCGTGGAACTCGCGCACGTCCTGCAGCACCGCCAGGACGATCGCCCGTTTTGAGCCGAACAGGTTGTAGGGCGTGGCGAGGCTGACACCGGCGCGCGCCGCCAAGGCCCGCATCGAAAGGCCCGCGTCACCGGTCTCGCGGATCAGATCTCGCGCGGCGGTGATGATCCGCACCCGGCGCTCGGCCTTGCCGGCTTCCCTCCGGCCCAGGCCGGCACGCTCATCGGCTCGGTCGGCCATGGCCATGAATTCGTCTCCGGGGTTCGCCTCGCCCGCGGAGTTCGGTCGTGAACCTCCTGGCGGCTTCACGCGCTACCACTCCGCCGGTGTCGGCGAACATGACGCGCACGTCAAGTATGGCCTCCGGGCCTGGCCGCTATTGTGTGAGTTCGGGTCGAGCATGCGCGCCTCGACGGCCTTGACGCATCTTTCAAACTTATAACATGTTCCAGTTTAGGCCACGACGCCGGCAAGTCCAGCCGGCCAGGACGGGAGAGAGGCGGTCATGGATCTCGAGCTCGTCGCCGACGGTTTGCAGTTTCCCGAGGGCCCGATCGCCATGAGCGACGGCTCGGTGATCCTGGTGGAAATCCGCCGCGGGGCCCTGACTCGCGTTCATCCGGACGGCCGCAAGGACATCGTCGCCGAGCTGGGCGGCGGCCCCAACGGCGCGGCCATCGGCCCGGACGGCGCGGCCTACGTCTGCAACAACGGCGGCTTCCAGTGGGTCGACCGGCCCGACGGCCTGGCCGCCCCGCACGGCACGCCCGCCGACTACGCCTCCGGCTCGATCCAGCGCGTCGACCTCGCCACCGGCGCGGTGACGACACTCTACGCCGGATGCGACGGTCGGGCCCTGCGCGGACCCAACGACATCGTCTTCGACTCCCAGGGCGGGTTCTGGTTCAGCGACCTCGGCAAATCCAACGCCGAATGGATGCATCACGGCCACCTGCTCTACGCCAGGCCGGACGGCTCCCTCATCCGGCGCGTGCGCGAAGGCCTGGTGACGCCCAACGGCGTCGGCCTGTCGCCGGACCAGAAGACGGTCTACGTGGCCGAGACCTACACCAGCCGGGTGTGGGCGTTTGCGCTCGCCGCGCCGGGCGAGCTGGTCGCGGCGGCCGACATGTGGCTTCCCGGCCAGGTCATGGGACCGCTGCCGGGCTATCAGCTGCTCGACAGCCTGGCTGTCGAGGCGGGCGGCAAGGTCTGCGTCGCCACCCTGGTCAACGGCGGCGTCACCGCTTTCGACCCGGCCGGCGGCTTCGAGCATTTTGCGACGCCCGATCCGCTGACCACCAACATCTGCTTCGGCGGAGCCGACATGCGCGACGCCTGGATCACCTGTTCGGGTACGGGCCGGCTTTACCGGACGCGCTGGCCGCGACCGGGGCTCAAGCTCGCCTTCAACGCCTGAGGAGCGGTCATGGCCTTCGAGACACTGCTCTATGAGGTCGAGGGTCCGCTCGCGACCGTCACCCTGAACCGGCCGGAAAAGCTCAACGCCTTCACCGCCCGGATGGGGGCCGAGCTCGCCGAGGCCATCGAAGCCGCCGACGCCGACGACGCCGTCCGCGCCGTGATCCTGACCGGGGCCGGCCGCGGTTTCTGCGCCGGGGCCGACATCTCCGATGGTCCTGGCAGTTTCGACACCTCCGGCGGCACCGGCGGCAAGAACTTTGGCGGCGGCGAGGCGCGGCGAGCCGGCGGTTTCGTGGGGGCCTTGTTCGGGTCGAAGAAAGCCACCATCGCCGCTTTCAACGGCCCGGCGGTGGGGGTGGGCGTCACGCTCGCCCTGCCGACTGACATCAAGATCGCCTCGACCGCGGCGCGGTTCGGCTTCGTCTTCGCCCGCCGCGGCCTGGTGCCGGAGGCCGGGAGCGCCTGGTTCCTGCCGCAGATCGTCGGCCTGCCGCAGGCCCTGCGCTGGTGCCTGTCTGGCCGCGTTTTCGACGCCGAAGAGGCGCTGCGCGGCGGCCTGGTCAGTGAGGTGGTGGGGCCGGACGAGCTGCTGCCGAGAGCTCGCGAGATCGGCCTTGAGATCGCCGAGCAGACGGCGCCCGTCTCGGTCGCCCTCACCCGCCAGCTACTCTGGCGCTTCGCCGCCGCCAGCCTGCCGTTCGACCTGCTGGAAATCGACGGCCGTTTCGCCGCGCGGCTGGGGGCCGGCGGCGACGTCCGGGAGGGCGTCGCCTCTTTCCTGGAGAAGCGCCCCCCAAACTTCCCCGGTCAGGTCTCCACGGACATGCCGGCCGGTTATCCCTGGTGGGAGAGCTAGCCGCTCGCGAAAGCGCCGACTAGCTCTTCGCGCTCGTCTTCCAAGTCGCCAGCACCGCCGCCTCGCGATCGGGCGTCAGGCCGGCCCGCAGCTTGGCCTGACGGTCGGCGGGCTGGGCCTTGAACCAGGCCAGGGTGTCAGCGGCGGTCGTCGGGACCGGCCGGAACGTCAGGCCGGCGGCAAGCGCCCTGGCGATGCTGCGCCTGGCGAAGCCGGCGCTGTCGCCCTCCGCCGGAACCCACACCGGCATGTCGGACCAGGCTTCAACCTTTTCGGCGTCGAGGAACTTGGTCGGAACCCAGACGAGGCTGGGTTTCACTCCGACGCCCCGAGCCACGTCCTGGAGGAAGCCCTTCATCAAAAGCGACCGGGCCGGGCCGGTCGCGTTGAAGACTCCCAGTGTTCTCGCCTCGGCGACGCGGATCGTCCATTCGGCGAGATCGCGCGCGTCGATGAACTGCACCGGGTCGGTCCCGTCCCCCGGCGCCAGAATCTCGCCGCCGCGGGCCAGCCGCACCGGCCAATAGGTGAAACGGTCGGTCTCGTCGCCCGGTCCGGCGATCAGGCCCGGCCGGACGATGGTGACGGCGTCTCCGAACTGGCGGCGCGCCTCGCCCTCGCTCACCGCCTTCAGGCCCCCGTAGAGGCCACCGACGTCGGCCTTGAGAGTCGCGATCGTCTCGGCCATGGCGTCCTTGCCTGTGTAGGAGGCGAGCTTGGCGGTCTCGTCGGCCGGTTTGTCGTTGTCGGCGTAGACCGAGATCGTCGAGATGAAGACGTACTGGCCGACCTTGCCCTTAAGCACGGCCCCGGCGTCGCGCACCCAGAAGGGCAGGGTGGTGGGGTTGTCGATGCAGACGTCCCAGGTGCGGCCTTCGAGCGACTTGAGGTCGCCGGTGTTGCGGTCGCCGAGCAGCTCCTCGACCGGGCCGGGCCACTGCTCCTTTTGCTTTCCGCGGTTGAAGATCGTGACCTCATGACCGCGCGAGAGCGCGTAGCGCACCTGGTGCGGCCCGATGAAACCGGTGCCGCCAAGGATCAACAGCCGCAGCTTGCGCGGCGCGCGCGCAGCGGCTGACTCTGGCAGGCTCAAGGCCGCCGCTCCAGCGATGGAGAGATTGACGAAGGTCCTGCGGGTCGTAGGCATGGCATCATCCTGGGCAACAGCGCCGCACAGCTTGCTCCGAATTCCGAGCCGCCGCTATGCGCCGGCGAAGCAGGCCCGCCGTTCCCCACTGCGTCATCCCGGAGCGAGCGCAGCGAGCATCCGGGACCCAGGGGCGGCTTCCGCCAGCGCGTGTGGCCCCTGGGTCCCGGCTCGAGGGCTTTGCCCTCGGCCGGGATGACGCAATTTGGGGATGACGCAATTTGGGGAATTCGATCGCGACCCTAAGCCCCGCGCTCGAGCACCTCGCGCGCCGTGCGGGCGAGGGTCCGCGTGCCGGTGTTGTCGAAGGCCGCGTCCGCGTTGCCGATGCCGTCCAGATTGCGCTTGAAGACGCCCTGGCCGATCGACGCCAGCCGGAACAGCGAGAAGGCGAGATAGAAGTCGAAATCCTCGACGCCGGCCCGGCCGGTTCTGGCGCAATAGGCCGCCACGTACTCGCTTTCGCTGGGGACGCCCGCCGCCGCCAGGTCGAC
>JBEKQJ010000117.1:0-8955 GCA_049519835.1 Caulobacteraceae bacterium
TGCGTCCGCCATGCGCTGGATGAGCGAATAAGACCACGCGCGGTTGACTAGGGCCTGGGACTGCTGATCGGGCGTCAGCTTGCCGAGCTTCAGGATTTTCGTGCACGCGGTGACCCGCTCGGCCGCCGAGACGTTCCAACTGGTGTTCAGGCATCCGGGCCAGAAAACCGAGACATCGGCGTCCTGGGCCCATGCGGACCCCGTGAGCGCCAGGAGGAACGAGGTAAGGCAGAGACTTCGCAGATTGATCATGCGCGCCACTATCTCAAGAAGTCGCTGCCGACGATGCGGCCGAAGGTCGCCGCTGACCCAGGCGGCGTCCGCCGGCGAGGCTGCGCAGGTCGCGAGCGACTGTATCGAGCGGGGCGCTCCAGTCGCCAAACCGCGCCTGTCGATAGAGCCTGACGGTGGGATACCACGGGCTGCCCGTGCCATCCGGCCCCCATACCCAGTGCGGATTGCTGTCGAGAACGATCCAGGTCGGCTTGCCCATGGCGCCGGACAGATGCGCCACCGACGTGCAGATGGTCACGACCAGGTCGAGGTTTTCAACCAAAGCGGCGGTGTCGTCGTAGGTCTGAAGGGAGCTCGTATGGTCGATGATCTCGAACCCAGCCTCCCGCGCCGCCGCGACCTCGGCCTCGCCCCCCACCTGAAGCGAGTAGAAGGCGACCTCGTCACCGAGCGCCGCCAGGTGATCGCCGTACATGCGCGCCGTGACGCTGCGATAGGGATTTCGGCCCTGCTCGGGACTGCCCGTCCATACTAGCCCGACCTTGAGCCGAGGTTCTGCGCCCAGACGTTCGCGCCACGCGGCGACTCCTTCGGGATCCGGGCAGATGTAAGGAACCGCGGCGGGAATGGTGTCTTCCCGCGTGTGGAAGAACCGCGCCAGGCTCAGCAGGCCGAGCTCATAGTCGAACGGGGGCAGTAGAGAGATGTCGCCCGTGACGTAGGCGTCGACGTGGTCGCCGAGGCTGCGCCGGAGCAGGTCGCCGAAGCGCGGAAACGAATTCCAGACGACCCGGCCGCCCTGGGCGCGAACATGATCGGCCATCATCGGCACGAAACGGCAGAACTGCAGAACGTCACCCTGACCCTCCTCGCCCCACAGCAACAGGGTCTTGCCCGCCAGCGGCTCGCCGCGCCAGGGCGGCCCCGGCAAGACGGGGCGGCTGTCGCGCCGATCCTGGGTGAATTGCCAACGCAGTTCGTAGCCTTCCCAACCGTTGGCATAGTCGCCGAGCAGGAGCTGGAGGAGGCCAAGATCAAGCTGGTATTTCGCATGGTCGGGCCGCAGGGCCACGGCGCGCTGAAAGTGGGCGAGGGCTTCCGGCCACCGCCTCGCCTCGCGAAGCACGACGCCCAGATTGTCGTGGGCCATAGCGTTTTCCGGCGACAGTTCCACGCCCCGAGGCGCAACTTCGAGGGCCTCGTCGAGCCGCATCTCGCGCAGGAGCGCCGGCCCCAAATTGATCCACGGTTCCGCTTCCCTCGGATTCGCGGCAATGGCGGCTTGCAGCAGGGCGAGGGCCTCGTCCTCGCGCTCATCCAGCCTGATCAGGGCGGCGGCCAGATTGTTGCGCCCGAGCGGGTAGTCCGGCGAAAGCTTGAGGCCGGCCTCGAGCGGGGCCAAGGCTTCCCGCGTTCGATCGGCCAGAAGCAGCGCCAGCGCCTGTCGAAAGTGCGGCGGCGCCTCGTTGGGCCGCAAGGCCGCCAGCAGGCGGTTGAATTCCGCCGCTTCGTCCAGGAGCCCCGCCGATTGGAGCGCCACGCTGACGTCGCCGGCAGCAGGTTCGGCAATCGGAACAAGGGTGCTGGCCGCCTCCAGCCATAGGCGCCGCTCAAACTTACTCGAAGCCGCCTTGAGAGCCCTGCGCAGAAAGGTGATGGCGGGACCGATCAGCGGCCGCGGATCGGCCGCTATCGTTGTGCCGGAAGTTTCCGTATCCGAAGAGATCGCCGACTCCTGTCGAGCGCGTGCGCTGGCGAAACACATCCATATGGCCTAATTGCCGCCGAATAGGCGAGACCGGACGCGGAAGCGAGGACGGATGCGGATCGGCATTTCGGTGATTACCCACGCCGGTCAGAACGTGTGGGAAAACGGTCTCGGCCAGAACACCTTTCACCTCGCCCGGCTTTTCCGCGCCTTGCCGTTCGTGGAACGCGTTGTCCTGCTCAATTGTGGCGACCAGGACGCCGTGCCGTCCCAGGCGGCCGAAGACGCGGCCGAATTCCCCCTGCTGCGGCCGGCCGAGGCCACCGACCTCATCGACGTCGCCCTTGAGATGGGCGGCGCGCTCGATCTCGAGTGGCTCGACTATATCCGGGCGCTAGGCAAGAAGGTCGTGTTCATGGCCTGCGGCCAGCCCTACGCCACCCTTGCCGAGCCCAACATCTTCGCGCGCGGCGGCTATGGCGCCAGACCCGATCGTTGCGATGAACTCTGGGTCTTGCCCAAGGACGCGCGTTTCGCCCCGATGTTGCGCGTTGCGCACCGCTGCGCCGTCGAGATCGTCCCCTTTCTCTGGTCGCCGGTGTTCCTCGAGAGAAGCGCCGCGGCTGTGGAGGCGAATGGACAGCATTTCGGCTGGCGTCCCCCCCCGCCCGGGACTCATCCCGGGCTCAGGGCGGCGATCTTCGAGCCCAACATTTCGGTGTTGAAGAGCGGGGTGATCCCTCTGCTGATCTGCGACGAGGCCTATCGGCGCGAGCGCGGCGCCGTCTCCCAGCTACGCGCTCTCAACACGGCGCACATGGTCGAGCACCCTACCTTCAACTTCCTCGCTCACTCGCTCGACCTGGTCAAAGACCAAAAGGCGGTGTTCCTGGCCCGGGAGGAGTTCGCTGGCCACATGGCGACCCAGTCGGACCTGGTCGTTTCGCACCAGTGGCTGAACGACGAGAACTATCTCTACCTGGATGCTCTTTGGGGCGGTTATCCGTTGGTCCACAACTCGCCATGGATCCGCGACCTCGGCTACTACTATCCGGACTTTGACATCGACGCCGGCGCCGGTCAGGTGCTGACCGCCTGGCGCGACCACGCCGACAACCTCGATGGCTACTGCGCCCGGGCGCGCGCTTTCATCGCACCCCTCGACCCGCTCGATCCCGCCAACCGCGACGCCTATGGGCGCCGGCTGCTCAGCCTCGCGGCGTCTCGAGGTGTGGCGTGAAACGGCCCCGCAAGCTCAAGATCGGTGTCACCCTGTTCCTACGCGAGGGCGCGCAATCGATCTGGGAAAACGGCATCTTCCAGAACAGCTTCTTCCTGATCAATCTGCTGCAGAAGTCGCCGGCCGTGGGCGAGACGTTCTTGGTCAACGGCGGCGTCGGCAAGCCTGAGGAGGCGGGAGACTTCCTCGCCTTGGCGCCGGCTCCGGTGATCGACATGACGCGCGCCGCCCAGAATCTCGACGTCATCATCGAGCTGAGCGCCCAACTCGATCCGGCTTGGGGCCGCGCATTCCGCGAGCGTGGCGGCCGTATCGTCGGCATGCGTGTGGCTAACGACTACGTGATCGACATTGAACGGATGATGTTCGACCTCCCGCACGGCCTATTGGTCTCCGGCACGCCCTATGACGCTATCTGGACCCTGCCGGCGTTCGAAAAGACCTGCCTGCAGTACTATCGCACCGCCATGCGGGCGCCGGTCGTGGCCATGCAGCATCTCTGGAGCCCGGCATTGCTCGAACGCGCCGCTGCGCCCGGCCAGACCTTCGGCTACGTCCCGGGCCGCAATCGCTGGCGGCTGGCGAGCCTCGAACCCAACATCTGCATGGTCAAGACTGTCCATATCCCGATGCTTGCCGCCGACGCGGCCCACCGGCGGGACCCGAACGCGCTCGAGTTCGTGAGGTTGTTCAACACCCTTGCGCTCAAGGAACGGCCGGATTTCGTCGCCCTGGCGCGCAGCCTGGACTTGGTGAAGCAGGGCCGCGCCTCGTTCGAGGGCCGATATCCGATCGCCGAGGTGATGAGCCAGTGGGCTGACGCCGTGATCAGCCACAGCTGGGAGAACGAGCAGAACTATCTCTACTACGAGCTGTTGTGGGGCGGTTATCCGCTGATCCACAATTCCGGCTACCTTGGCGGATGCGGCTATCGTTACCGGACGTTCGATCCCGAAGACGGTGGCTTGGCCATTCTGCAAGCTTTCCGCGACCATGACCTCGCGCTCGACGACTACCATCGCCGCGCGCGCGAGTTCCTCGCCACGCTCGACCCAGAGAGCGAGCGCAACGTCGCCGGCTACACCCGCGCCATCGAAAGCCTGTTCGAGTCCCCGTGAGCCGGCGCCTGCGCATCGGCGTCACCATCGGCCTTGGTTCGCCGGACGAAAGCCTGTGGATCAACGGCATCAAGCAGAACGCCCTTAATCTAGCCGCCGCCTTTATGAACTCGCCACAGCGTCACGAGGTGACGTTGATCAACACCACCGCCACGCCGATCACCGCCGCCTTGCCGTGGGACCTGGATCGCTTCCCCACTCGGCCGTTCGCCGAGGCGAAGGACAATCTGGACGTGCTTATCGAACTTGGCGGCCAGATCGGGGCCGCCCAGACGAGCTATCTGAAAGAGCGTGGCGTCCGACTGGTCAGCTATTGTTGTGGGCCCGAATACATCCAGGCCAGCGAAGCGATGATCTTCGGCCGCAGGCTTTGGGACAGCGTCTTCCTCAACACCCGCTTCGATCAGCTCTGGGTGATCCCGCAGGTCGCCGAGACCAGTCTCGGCTACTTCGAGACGTTCAGGCGGCGGCCGGCGCGGGTCGTGCCGTTTGTGTGGGATCCGATGTGCCTGGAAACCGTCGCCTCCGCGCTTCCCGACGGCGGGACCTATCGACCGAAGGAACCCGCCAAGCGCCTGACGGTCCTGGAGCCGAACTACGATGTCCTGAAGTTCTGCCTCTACCCGATCTTCATCGCCGAGCGGGCGTGGCGGCGTACGCCCGAACGTATCGGCTTCCTGCACGTCTGCAATGCCGAGCCCCTGGTTCGCGAGGCGCCGGAGTTCGTTGGACTGATGAGAGAGCTCGATATCGTCCGCGACGGCCGAGCCAGCTTCGTCGGCGCCTACATGACCCCGTGGTTCCTGGCGGAGCACACCGACGTCGTCATCTCGCACCAGTGGGGCCTCCCCCTGAACTATATGTACCTGGAGGCGTGCTGGCAGGGCTATCCTCTCGTCCACAACGCCAAGCTCTGCGCCGACCTCGGCTACTACTATCCGGCCAATGATCTCGCAGCAGCGACCGACGCCTTGGTCCGCGTGCTCGAAACCCATGATGATCAGTGGACGGACTTTCGTTTGGTCCAGAGAAACAGGATCGCCAGGTTCCTGGCCAGCGACCCGGCCTTGATCGCCGACTACGACGCGCTTCTGGACGACTTGATGGCCGCGGAGCCGGCCCCGTGAGCCCGCGTTCACTGAGAATCGGGATCACCATCGGACTGCATTGGGAGGGCGAGAGTCTATGGGTGAACGGCATCAAGCAGAACGCCCTCAATCTTGCGCTGGCGTTCAAGCACTCGCCGCACGGTCACCGCGTATGGCTGGTCAACACGACAGATATCGCGATCACCCCGGCTTTGCCGTGGAGCCTGGCCGAGTTTCCCACGCTCAGCTTCCGTGAGGCCAAAGACGAACTCGACGTGATGATCGAGCTGGGCGGCCAGCTCTCCCCGGACGAAGTCGACTATCTGAAGCGCCGCGGGGTGCGCCTCGTCAGCTACTGCTGCGGCGCCGAGTACATACAGAATATCGAGGCGATGATCTTCCGCCGGCCTCTGTGGACGGATCTCTTCTGCAACCGCCGATACGACCAGCTCTGGGTTATTCCCCAGGTCGCCGAAACGAGCCTTGGCTTCTTCGAGACGCTGCGGCGAAGACCAGCGATTGTCGCCCCGTTCGTCTGGAGTCCGTTGGCGCTCGATCAGAAGGCGGCCGCCCTGCCCCATCGCGGCGAGTACCGCCCCAGCGGCCGAGCCAAGCGGCTGGCGGTGATGGAGCCGAACCTCGACGTGCTGAAGTTCTGCCTCAACCCGATCCTTGTCGCAGAGCGGATATTCCGTCAGACGCCGGACGAGATCGGCTTCGTTCATGTGCTGCGCGCTGACGGCCTCGCCCAAAGCAATCCCGAGTTCATCGCCCTGGTGAGTCAGCTCGATCTCGTGCGGGCGAACAAGGTGAGTTTCGTGGGGGCCTTCGACACGCCAGGTTTTCTGGTCGGTCACACGGATATTGTTGTCTCACATCAGTGGGGCCTAGCGTTAAACTACCTCTATTTCGACGTTTGCTGGCAGGGTTACGCCCTGGTTCACAACGCTCATTTGTGTCCGGAGATCGGTTACTACTACCCAGAGAGCGATCTGGCCGCCGGGGCGGCCGCGTTGCGAGCGGCGCTTGATGCTCACGACGAGGATTGGGAAGCGTGGCGCGAGCGCCAGCGTCAACTAATCGGTCGCTTTCTCGCCACTGATCGGGACCTGATCTCGGCCTACGACGCGCTGCTGTCCGATCTTCTGGCCTGTGAAGCGGCGCCCTGATCGCCATCGAACGGCGAGGCGGCGGCCATTACGTAACGTCACGGACTGATTTGTGACTACAACGTGAATTTATCGTCTGGCGCCGTCAGTTCCGATTGAGAATCATTCACAATAATTGCCGTCGGCGGGCTCTGAATAAATAGCTCCTTCGACTATTCGCGGCCGTTATGGCAGCGCTTACCCCGTCAGTTGCGTCATGGTGACGCGGTCTGAAAAATGGCTCTTATCGGGCGGCCGCGTGTGTGAAATTTTACTGGCCTGACACGGGGTCGGGGGATATAGCGCAAGTGGGCCTTCGGAGTTTGATCTCCGAAGATTGTGGAGTTGGGCAGCGGGGAGGCTTTTGTGGGGCGCCGGCAGGCCGGCTTTCCGCACCACGAGCAAATCGCAAAGCATCATTGAGGTGCGCTTTCGGCGTGTCTGTCTGAGCACAACCATCAAGCTTGGCTGGTGGGCGGTATTTGCTCGACGTTACTCTCAATCTATTGCGTTTAATCTAGGGAGCGCGGGGGATGCGGCTCGCAAAAAGACGGCCTCGGTCAAATGTAACGTTTTGTAACCGCCTCTAAATATCGCCCCATTGTCTCGTTGCGTAAGTATAGCTTTGAAAAAAATAGGGACTTCGATCATTTGTACCTAAGACCGACCTTTGGGCGGTCACGAGTGTCTGAGTTGCGTCTTTGAATATCTGTTTGAACATTGATATCGAGATTTTGAACTCATGAATAACTCTGCCGATGATCGCAGCGCCGCCATGGCCGCGCACGGGCGTTCGAGCCAATTCGCGTCGAACTGGTTGGTTGGTTGCGGGCCCGTCACCCGGGCGACGCGGCGGCGGTTGCTGGCGGTCCTGCGTCTGGCGCACAGCGTCCTTGGCATGGACCGCAAACGCCTGGGGCTCGGGGGCCTCGGCGCGGGCGGTGTAGCCGCCCTGCTGGCGTCGATCGGTGTCCTGGCGGCCGGATCGGCCTCTGCCCAGTATGCGGCTGGAGGTGGCACTGCTACAGGGCCGTCCGTCGCGATCGGGTCCGGCGCGGGATCCGGAACCATCGCCAACGGAGCCTCGGGCGCGGTCGCAATCGGCGGGGGCGCGACCGCGAACAGCGTCGGCGGCATCAACAACGCCTCAATCGCGATCGGGACCAACGCGACGGCGCAAGTGACCAGCGGCGCGGGCGCTTCGCCCATCGCAATCGGCATCCACGCTACCGCCATCGGGTCGGGTTCCGAGACAGCCATCGGCGACCAGGCCGTCGCCACCGGAACGGATGCGATCGCGATCGGCGGTCACGCTTCCTCGCCTGGGGTCCGCGCGGCCGGCAATGAAAGCACCGTGATCGGCCAATCCGCCGGCGCTGGGCTTGGCCCGTCCAACACCAGCACCACCGGCGGTAACGGCGCCGCCGCCCTCGGCGGCATTGCAATCGGCTACACGGCTCAGGCTTACAACACCGGTTCGACGGCCCTCGGCTACCAAACAACAGCCGGCGTGGCGGGTTCGGCGACGATCGCCAACGATACGGCTTTCGGCAGCTCCAGCACGGCCAACGGCGGGACGTCAGCGGCTTTCGGCTACAACACGAGCGCCACCGCCACCGGGGCCGTGGCGATCGGCGCGGGAGCCACCTCAGGCATCGCCGGTTCGGTTGCGCTGGGCAGCGGCGCGATTTCAGCCACGGTCGTGCAAACCAGCACCCAGACGGTCGGCGGCGTGGTCTATGGCGGGACGGGCGCCGACGCCTTCGCCGGTTCCACCCCTGGCGGCACGGTCAGCGTCGGCAACACAACCGCAACTGGACAGCGCACGATCACCAACGTCGGCGCGGGGCGCATCTCGGCCACCAGCACCGACGCCATCAACGGTTCAGAACTCTACTCGGTCGCCAGCACGGCCAACAGCAGCCTGACGTCGCTATCGACTGGCGTTAGCTCGCTGTCGACCGGCGTCAGTTCTCTGTCGACGGGCCTCAGCTCACTGTCGACGTCCACATCGACGACAGCCAGTTCGCTGTCGACGGGTGTGAGCTCCCTCTCGACGTCCACCTCGACGGGCCTGAGCACGGCGGCAAGCCGTGAGACCTCTCTGTCGACCGGTGTCAGCTCCCTCTCGACCGGCGTCAGCTCGCTGTCGACGTCGACGTCGACGACGGCCAGTTCGTTATCAACCGGCGTGAGTTCCCTTTCGACCGGCGTCAGTTCTCTGTCGACAGGCGTGAGCTCGGTCTCGACCGGCGTCAGCTCGCTGTCGACAGGTCTGAGTTCCCTGTCGACGTCCACCTCGACAACGGCCAGTTCTCTATCAACCGGCGTCTCCTCGCTTTCGACGTCCGCGTCCACCGGGATCAGCACGGCCCAGTCTGGCGTCACCTCGCTGTCGACCGGCCTTTCCACGACCAAC
>JBEKQJ010000118.1:0-10111 GCA_049519835.1 Caulobacteraceae bacterium
GAGAAGCGTGGTGGGCGCTCGCCAACCTCAAGGTCGAGCCTTTCTCGGACGCCGACGTGGGGGCGATGACCGAACAGCTGGCCGGCGCTTCGGACCGCGATCGGCTGCATCTCCATTTTGCGCTCGGCAAGGCGCACGAAGATCGCAAAGCGTTCGCCGCCGCTTTCGATCACTACGCCGCCGGCTCGAAGCTACACCTTGCGACGGCGCCTCATGACGCGTCGGCGGTGACCGCCAGGATTGATCGGGCGATTGGGTTCTACACACGGGAGCTCATCGAGGCCCGGGCGGGGCAGGGCGATCCGTCGGACGCCCCGATCTTTGTGGTCGGCCTGCCGCGCTCCGGCTCGACCCTGGTCGAACAGATCCTTGCGAGTCACTCTGCCGTCGAAGGCACCATGGAGTTGCCTGAGATCGCCAACCTGGTCATGGAGCTGGAGGCCTCGGCCCGGCGCCATGGCGCGTCCTGGCCCGAGGCCCTGGCCGACCTCTCTTCTCTCGATCTTGCGCGCCTTGGCGCGGCCTTCCTCGAGGGGGCCGCCGCCTATCGCCGCACGGACCGGCCGCGCTTCATCGACAAGATGCCGACCAACTTCCTTCAGGTCGGCCTCATCACCTTGATCCTGCCCAACGCCAAAATCGTCGATGTGCGCCGCCACCCCATGGCTGTGGGCTTTTCCTGCTTCAAACAACATTTCGAAGGCGGCGCATCATTTTCGTACGACCTAACCGACATCGGCCGCTGGTATGCCGACTACGCGCGCCTGATGGACCATTTCGATGAGGCCGCGCCCGGTCGGGTGCATCGGGTGATCTATGAGGACCTGGTGGAGGACACCGAAGGCGAAGTGCGCCGGCTGCTCGCGGCCCTGGACCTGCCGTTCGAGGCGGCGTGTCTGGCCTTCCACGAGAATCGCCGCGCCGTGCGCACCATCAGTTCAGAACAGGTGCGCCAGCCAATCTTTCGAGACGGCCTCGATCAATGGCGCAATTTTGAGCCTTGGCTCGGACCCCTGGCCGTAGCCCTGGGTGGTCGACTTGCCTCATGGCGAGGCTAAAAGAGCACACAACGTCAATCATATCTGTTCGATGTGGAAAGTAAGATTGACGTGGCTAAGCTTGTGCGCAAACTATGTCGCGGATGATCGAAAATTAGGCAGGACAATTCGATCTGTTCGGACGGGGCGGCGCGACATTGCGGTCGCGAAGGACGCAGCCCGTCATAGCCAGTGCGATCACAGTACCGGACGCCGACAGGCCGACCGGCACGTGGCGCGATGCAACCTCACGGGGGTACCTATGCGGAACTACAAGTCGTCTGCTTCTCTGGCCGCGCTCGTCGTGGCAGCGGGTCTTGCGAGCGCGTCCCACGCCTTCGCCGCCGATCAACCGGCATCTGTCGAAGAAGTCATCGTCACCGGCACGCGCCAGGTGGGTATCAAGGCGGCCGACAGTCCGGCGCCGATCCAGTTGGTCGGGGCTCAGGTGCTGAAAAAGGGCGGTTCGACTGACCTGGCGACCTCGCTGGCCGCCAATGTGCCATCGATGAACATCCAGACGACGGGCGGCGACGCGGCGGCCGTGCAGATCCAGGCGGCGCTGCGCGGGCTGGGTCCCAACGACACCCTGGTGCTCGTCGACGGCAAACGTCGCCACACCACCTCCAACCTGGCGGTCGATTCCGGCAGCGCCTACACCGGTTCGGCGACCACCGACCTCTCGTTCATCCCGGTGGGGTTGATCGACCACGTCGAAGTGCTGACCGACGGCGCGGCGGCGCAATACGGCTCGGACGCCATCGCCGGCGTGGTCAACATCATCCTCAAGCATGGCGAGACGCCCGCCACCCTGACGCTAACCGGCGGACAATACTTCAACGGCCAGGGCGACAACTTCGACGTGTCGTTCGACAAGGGATTCAACCTGGGCGACAGAGGTTACTTCGACATCGCCCTCGAAGAGCACTACCACGAGTTCACCTTCACCGGCATCGGCGACAACCGGGTTACGGATTCCTCCGGAAATCTTCTGCCCGGATTGCCCTACCCGAACTCCAACTCCGGAAGCGCCTTCAACTTCCCGCACGTCAACATGTTGAACGGCGACCCGCAGTTCAACCTATACAACGCCATGTTTAACTCAGCTTACAAGCTGAACGACGACATCGAGTTCTACAGCTTCGGCAGCTTTGGTTATCGCACGGCTTGGCACTACGAAAACTTCCGCAGGCCAAGTGTGGTCGAAGCGACGACCTCGACCGGCGCGGCCGTCCTGCCGTTCCCCTATGGCTTTGACCCACGGGAGAAATTCGACGAGACCGACTACTCGTTCACCGCCGGTCTGCGGGGCGTCGCGGCCGGCTGGCACTGGGACCTGTCGACCACCTATGGCGGCAACCATGTCGACGCCTACACCGTCAATTCGGCCAACCCAGGCCTGTTCTCGGTCCTGCAGGGTTTGTCGCCAACGCCGATCACCCCGCAGACCAACTTCTATGACGGCTCGTTCGACGCCACCGAATGGACCACGGACCTCGACTTCGAAAAACTGTTCACATTTGATTCGGGGCCGACGGTCGATATCGCCTTCGGCGGCGAATTCCGGCGCGACACCTTCGCCATCGGCGCCGGCGAACCCTCGTCCTACGAATATGGCGGTGGGCAGTCGTTCGAAGGCTACCTGCCGGCCGAAGGGGGCAACTGGAATCGCGACAACTACAGCGCCTACGTCGACGTGGCGGTGAACCCGATCAAGAACCTCCACCTCGACGTCGCCGGCCGCTACGAGCACTACAGCGACTTCGGCAACGCGACGGTGGGCAAGTTCACCGGCCGCTACGACTTCAACGACATGTTCGCCATCCGTGGCACGGTCAGCACCGGCTTCCGTGCCCCGACCTTGGCCGAGGAACACTACTTCGGCGTCAACGTCGCCCCGAGCTCGGCTTTTGGTCAGTTGCCGCCGAACTCGGCCGCGGCGGCCTTGGCCGGGTTCAATCCGCTGAAGCCGGAAAAATCCGACAACTACAGTGTCGGCTTCGTGTTGCACCCGGCGCCCAATCTGCAGTTCACCGTCGACGCCTACGACATCGAACTGCACGACCGCATCATCAACAGCGGCGACATATTCGGCCTGCTGGGCGGCGAGACGGTTTCGCAGAATGTGCTGAACGCCGTCGTCTCTGGCGGGATCACCCTGCCAACCGGCGTCTCCACGGTTGGAATCCAGATCTTCTCGAACACCGCCAACACCAGCACCAAGGGCGTGGAGGTGACGGGCAGCTACGCCAGCGACTTCGGCGACTTCGGCCATGTCGATTGGACCCTGGGCTTCAACTACAACAAGACCGACATCACCCGCCTGTTCGCGCTCCCTGAGCAAGTGACAGTGCCGGACATCGGCCAGACGTCTCTGCTGACGGCCCAGTCCGAGACCGCGCTGACCAACGCCACGCCGCGATACAAGATCGTGCTCCAGGCCTTGTGGACTCTGCACAGATGGTCGGCGACGGTGCGCGAGACGATCTATGGCCCGACAGCGCAATGGTCGGCGGCGCCCAGCGATATGGTCTACTATCAGATCGGGGCTACCGGCATCACCGACTTGGACATCGGCTACAAGTTCAGCAAGAACATCCAGCTCGATGTCGGCGCGAACAATCTGTTCAACATCATCCCGCCAGGAATCCAGGACCCGGCGAGCAACTTCGGTCACGTCTTCAACGCGCCCTACGCATTCGCCCCGTGGAATCCCAACGGCGGCTACTACTACGGCAAGCTGACCTTCACGTTCTGAAGTCTGTTCAAACGGCCAGAGCGCCCCCTTCCCCAAACAGGGAAGGGGGCGTTTCCGTTTTCAGTGCGCCACGGCAGGTTCGATGGCGGCGCCGACCGGCTTGACGGCCTGGGCTTCGATTTCCACGAGCGCGCCCGGGGCGGCGAGGCCAGCGACCTGCACGGTGGTGCGGGCCGGCTTGTTGGGCTGGGCCGGCGTGCCGAAGAACTGGCTGTAGCCGCCCATCATGCCCATGAAATCCATCTTGCCGGTGGCGGGGTCGGCGACCAGGAACACGCGCATCATCACGATGTCGCCGAGCCCGAAGCCCTTGGACTTGAGCGCCGTGTCGATCTTGGTGAGGGCGTCGACGGTCTGGGCTTTGGTGTCGCCGGCCGAGGCCGCGCCCGGCGTGCCGCTGACGTAAGCGACATCCGCTCCGCCGAGCCCCTTGACGACGACGATGCTGGAGATCGGAAACGACCCGGCCCCCGTCCGTTCGATCGTCACAGGCGCGGCAAAGGCCGCCGACGCGGCGGCGGTCAAGGCGAGACTCGCCAGGATTGCTTTGGCTTTCGACATCTTGCTCTCCCCATGAAATGGCCGGCGCATCAAAGCGGTGAGGCTTGCAGATGGCAAGGCTGGCGCGGTCGCCGCTCGTGGGCAGTCCAGGGCGCCCGGTCAATGAGCACACCTGCGCCGCATGACGCGGCTTGAATCAATCAAACGACACAGGCGCGGCGATCGGGTCTGGCCGACGACCGGCGAGGCGCCCTAGATGCGAGACCTAGGACGTTTCGGGAGGGACCCCTGTTGGCTGACGACTCCAGCGCGCCGATGACGCGCCGCTCGCTCTTCACCCTGATCGGCGTGGCCGCCGGGGGCGCGGTGATGCTGGAGGCGATGTCCTCGCTCGCCTACGCCGGTGAGTCCGGCTACCAGGGGCCGATCCAACTCAGCGGCGATCCCAAGGGGACCAGTGTCCTTATCCTCGGCGCCGGGCTGGCGGGCATGTGTGCGGCCTACGAGCTGCGAAAGGCCGGCTACAAGGTTCAGATTCGTGAGTACAACGACCGTCCGGGCGGCCGGAACTGGTCGCTCTACGGCGGCGACACCTACACCGAGCTCGGTGGGTTCACCCAGACGGTCGGATTCGACAAGGGCCTCTATCTCAATCCTGGTCCCTGGCGCATCCCGCATCACCACTACGCTGTGCTCGATTACTGCAAGCGCCTGGGCGTCATGCTCGAGCCGTTCACGCAAGTGAACTACAACGCCTATGTCCACTCCACGAAGGCGTTCGGCGGCAAGCCTCAGCGCTATCGGACCGTGCAGGCCGATTTCAATGGCTACGTCGCCGAACTGCTCGCCAAATCGGTGAGGCAGAACAGCCTCGACCAGGCGGTCACGAAAGAGGACAAGGAAGTCCTGCTTACGGCCCTCCGCCAATGGGGTGCGCTCGACAAGGACTGGAACTACGCCAAGGGCGTCGACTCCAGCGGCAGGCGCGGCTGGGCCTCGGACCCTGGCGGCGGGACGACCTCCGTTCCCATACCGTCCGATCCGCTGGCTATGAGCGACTTGCTGCAGTCCGGCCTGTGGGGAGCGATCGGCGCGGGCCTCGGCTACGAGTTCCAGAGCACGATCTTTCAGCCGGTCGGCGGCATGGGCATGATCGGCAAGGCCTTCGGGCGGCAGCTGGACGGCGTCATTCGCTATGGCGCCAAGGTCACCGACATCCGCCAGGACGACAAAGGCGTCACCGCAACCTTCATCGATTCCAAGACCGGCGGGCCGCCGCAGCAGGCCCGGGGCGACTGGTGCATCTGCACGATTCCGGCCACGGTCCTCGGCCAGATCCCTATCAATGTCGGCGCGCCGATGAAGGCGGCGATCGACGCGCTGTACTACGACGCCTCGCTCAAGGTTGGCCTGCAGTTCAAGCGCCGATTCTGGGAGCAGGATGAGCAGATCTATGGTGGCATCACCTACACCGACCAGCCCAACGGCGTGATCGGCTATCCCAACGCCGACATGTTCAGCTCCGGCAAGGGCGTGCTCCTCGGCGCTTATGCGTTCGGCGGCCCGGCGTTTGAGTTTGCGGCGATGCCGCCGGAGGAGCGGGTGGCGCGGATGGTCGAGTACGGCGCCAACATCCACCCCCAGTACAAGACCGAGTTCGACAACGGCGTCGCTGTGGCCTGGCACCGCGTGCCGTGGACGCTGGGCTGCGCGGGCCACTGGACCGAGGCGCTGCGGGCCCAGCACTACGACAACCTCGCCGCCATGGATGGACGGATCGTGCTGGCCGGCGAGCACGTCTCGCGCATCCCGGCTTGGCAGGAAGGGGCGATCCTTTCCGCCCTCGACACCATCCGTCGTCTCCACCAACGCGTAATGGCGGCCTGAGCCCATGATCCGGACCTTCATCCTTCCCGGGGCGCTCGCCGCGGCTGTCTCGATCTGCGGCCCGGCGGCCGCTCAGAGCTTCTACGACGGTCCCTATCCGCAGCAGGGCGGCGAGGCGATCTACAAGGGCATCTGCCAAGGCTGTCACATGCCGGACGGGAAGGGGGCCGTCGGGGCCGGCGCCTATCCGGCGCTGGGCGGCGACAAGCGCCTGCAGAGCGGCGCCTATCCGGCCATGGTGATCGTGCGCGGCCAGAAGGCCATGCCGCCGTTCGCGAACAACTTCTCCGACCAGCAGGTCGCGGACGTGGTCAACTACATCCGCACTCACTTCGGCAACGCCTACGCCGACAAGGTCGGACCCGAGACGGTCAAGGCCCTGCGCCCGCCGCCCGCGGCGGAGCAACGTCCCGAGTAGAATTAATCGCTGAAGGCTGGCGCGCGCTTCTGCAGGTTGGACATCACCGCCTCGACCTGATTCGGACTACCGATCAGGGCCAACTGCTCACGCGTCTCTTCGATGAGGCCGGTCGCTTCGTCGGTGACCCGGGCGACGTCGTTGAACAGACGCTTGGCGGCGCGCACGGCGTTGGGATTCCGGCCGGCGATCTCGCGGGCCAGGGCCAGCGCTTCTTCACGCGGCTCGCCGGTGACGCGGGTGGCGAAGCCCAGCGACAGAGCCTCTTCGCCAGAGAAGATCCGCCCCGTGTAAGTCAGCTCGCGCACCACGTCCTCGCGCGCCAGATGCCGCATGAGCAGCGTGCCGCACATGTCAGGCACGAGGCCCCACTTGATCTCCAGCACCGCCAGGCGCGCATCGGGGGCGATGAAGCGCATGTCGGCGCCCAGCATCAGCTGGAAGCCGCCGCCGAAGGCGACACCGTGCACGGCGGCGATGACCGGGACCGGCACTTCGCGCCACACCCACACGGCGTACTGCGCCCGGTTGGCGATGCCGTGGGTGCGGGCGTCGAGCGGTTGGCCGCCGGGCGCAGGACGCCGCGGTCCCTCGGCCATCCGACCGAAATTGCCCATGTCGAGGCCGGCGCAGAAGGCGCGGCCATCGCCGGAGAGCACCACGGCGCGCAGGCCGTGTTCGGTCTTGAGGCGCTCGCCGGCGTCGATGAGGGCGCTGAACATGGCGTCATCGAGGGCATTCATCTTGTCGACGCGGATCAGCCGCACGTCCGCCACGCCGTCTTCGATCGTCACCTGAACCCGGTCGTTCATTTCCCTGTTTTCCTTATAGTTTTGAAGATCGAGACATTGACCGCGGTGATCAGCACAAAGATCACGGCGATGGCGAGGAAGAACGGCGCGGCCGGGGCGGGGAGGGCGCCGAATCGCAGCAAGGCCGCGACGATGATCACGGTGAGCACCGCGCCAGACGTGAGCAAGACGTCCCCAAGGAACATCTTGCGCAGCTCGTTCACGAGGGCGGCGACTATGTCCACGCGGCGCGCCTTCCGACCACGAAGCGAACGAACCCGGCCTTGGCGATGCCGATCGTCAGGAAAGTGGCGATAAGGGCCGGGATGGCGAAGTCGCCGCCCGGGAAGGGCGCCTTCAGCCCCTCCGCCAGCCAGAAGACGCCAAATCCGGACAGCAGAGCGCCGACGACGAATTTGAGGCTGTTCTCGGGGACGCGGGCGAGGGGCGCGCGGACCGTGAGGCCGATCACCAGCACCAGCACCCACGCCGCGGCGGCGCCGACAGAGGCTGGCAACAGCATGCCCGGGCGGGCGGCCACGGCCAGCACGATGAACACCACCTCGGTCCCTTCGAGCAGGACCGCCTTGAAGGCCGCCATCCCCGCAATCCAGTCCGCCGCGCTCCTGAGCGTCTCGCTTTCCTCGGCGAACGCCTGCGCTTCATCGTTCAGGGCCAAGGCCCCGCCGGCGCGCAGGATGGCCTTGCGCAGCCATCCGAGGCCGAAGATCAACAACAGCAGTCCGATCACGGTCTGCAGGCTGTGGATCGGGATGCGGGCGATCAGCGGCCCCAGCAGGATGACGGCCAGGGCTAGAAGAGCGAAGGCGGCGAGGGTTCCCAGCACCGCAGGCCTGACGCCACGCACGACGCTTACCGCCAGGACGATGGTGAAGGCCTCCACGCCCTCGACGAAAGAGGCCAGAAAGGCGGCCAGCGCGATCGGGGCGGCGGCGGCGAGCATACCGAAATCTATGCCCGAGGCTGCGGAGAGACGCAAAGCGGACTTGCCGTCATTCGATCGCGGAGGCGGGCCTGTCAGAGATCGGTTGGGCATGGCATGGAGATTCTTGCAGGAAGGGAGCCGTCATGAAGCGCGTCGCCGTCGCATCCGTCCCTTGCGCCTTACAGTCGCCCCGCAAGGACCGGTGATGTCCGCCGGCTCGGCTCTTGTTCTCGCGAACCTATCGCTTGCCGACGTGGACGCCGCCGTGGCGCTCTGGCGAGCCTGCGGCCTGACACGGCCATGGAACGATCCGTATGCCGACGCCCGGCGCGCGCTTGAAGGACCGGCCTCGACCATCCTGGCGGGTCGTGCGGAGGGGCGGCTAGCCGCCACGGCGATGGTCGGCGCCGATGGGCATCGAGCCTGGGTCTATTATCTGGCCGTGACGCCTGAGCTGCGGGGGTTGGGACACGGCGCCGTCATGATGCAGGCCGCCGAGGCCTGGGCCCGCGCCCGAGGTATGCCCAAACTCGAGCTCATGGTGCGAGACGGCAACGCGGACGCAGGCGGATTCTATGAAGCGATCGGCTATGAGCGCGAGCCGAACCTAATGGGCCTACAGCGAATCGCCGCCGCGACGGTGAGCCTCGCCTTCCTGGCCTTTCCGCCGCCGGCCGGATCCGTGGACTCCAGCGCTCTCTGGCACGTCGTGCACGATCTCTGCGTGACAGACGCCAGGCTCACCGGACTGCCGGCGCCATGCCTGGCGGTCGACCGGAGAGCGGGCTGGGCGGTGCTCAAGGCGCCGGGTGAGCGGACGCAGGTGCTACTGGTGCCGACGACGCGCGTCTCGGGCATCGAAAGTCCGAGGTTGCTGATCCCGGGCCGTCCCAACTACTGGCAGGCGGCCTGGGCCGCGCGTCGCTGGGTGGAGCAAAGGGCGGGCAGGGCGATCCCTCGCGAGAAGCTCGGGCTGGTGGTCAATTCGGTCTATGGCCGCAGCCAGGATCAGTTGCACATCCACGTCGACTGCGTGCGCGCCGACGTTGTCGCCGAGTTGAAGGCGCACGACGACGAGATCGGACCGGCCTGGACGCCGTTCCCGGTCAGCCTCGCCGGCGAACGCTATCGGGCCCTGCGGCTCATCGGCGCCGGGTTGGGCGAGCGGGATCCGTTCAAGCTCCTGGCGGCCGAAAGTCCGGAGGTTCGCGCCGCCATGGGCGCTCAGACGCTGGCCGTTATCGGCGCCCAATCGGCCAATGGATCGCCGGGCTTCGTGCTCCTCGCCGCCCAAGGCGGCCGGCCGGAGAATCCGGATGGCCACGGCGAAACGCTGCTTGACCACAAGTGCGCCGTCCTGGGGCCGGCGGCCTAGGCGGCCAGACCCTGCAGCCGCGCGGCATGGCTTCGGACGTTTTCCGGACCTCCGAGCAACTGACGGTCCAATCCTACACGCTTGAACCAGAAGTGCAGGCCGAGCAGGTCGGTGAAGCCCATGCCCCCATGGACCTCGGTCGCGGTGCGGGCCACGAAGCGGGAGACCTCCGAGAGATGCGCCTTGACGTGGGCGGCAACGAGCGGCGCTTCGGCCGGAGCGTGGTCGAAGGCATAGGCCGCGTACCAGACGAGCGCGCGGCAGGGTTCCAGCTCGGCGGCCATCTCGGCGCAGAGATGTTTGACGGCTTGGAACGATCCGATTGGCCGGCCGAACTGTCGCCGTTCCTTGGCGTAGGCCACCGCCTTGTCGAGCATGGCCTGGGCGGCGCCCAGCAT
>JBEKQJ010000119.1:0-17449 GCA_049519835.1 Caulobacteraceae bacterium
CCTGACGATGACCAGTCCCGAAGCCGTCATGCGTTTGGCGCCGGTGATCCCGGTGCTGACCATCGAGGATCCCGCTTGGGCGCGGCCGATCGCCGAGGCCCTGGTGGCCGGCGGCCTCAGGGCGCTGGAAGTGACCTTGCGCACGCCAGGGGCCCTGGAGGCGATCGCCGAGATGGCCAAGGTCGAAGGCGCCGTGGTCGGGGCCGGCACGGTGCTCAACGCCGCGGAGCTCGATCGGGCGCTCGACGCCGGCGCCCGCTTCATCGTCAGCCCCGGCCTCACAGAGCCGCTGGCCAAGGCGGCGATCGCGGCCGATGTCCCGTTCCTGCCCGGCGTCGCCACGGCCGGCGACCTGATGCGCGGCCTGGACCTCGGCCTGACGTTCTTCAAGTTCTTCCCGGCCGAGGCGGCCGGCGGCCGCAAGGCGCTGGCGGCGCTTGCCGCCCCGTTCCACCGTGTCAGCTTCTGCCCCACCGGCGGCATCACGCTGGCCAGCGCGCCGGAGTGGCTGGCGATGCCGTCGGTGCTGTGCGTGGGCGGCAGCTGGCTCGTCCCGGCCGGGACGCCTGACGTCGAGGGAATCCGTCAGCGAGCCGCAGAAGCGGCAGGACTGGCGGGATAACACCCGGAGCGCGGGCGTCCCGCCCGCAGGCGGCCCGGAGGCCCGCGGTCCTATTCCGGTCTCGGCGCAGCGAGCGCGCCGTAGAGGTCGGGACGCCGGTCGCGGAAGAAGCCCCAGGCGGCCCGGTGGCGGTCGAGATAGTCGAGATCGAAGCTGGCCACGCCGACGCCCACCTCGTCGCGCGAGAGGTCGGCGATGAGTTCGCCGCGGTGGTCGCAGATGAAACTGGAGCCGTAGAAGCGCTGGCCGCCGCCGGGATAGTCCGGCCAGGGCTCGAAGCCGGTGCGGTTGGCGCCGGCCACGGGGATGACGTTGGCCACCGCGTGGCCCTGCATCACACGTCGCCAGGGCGCGGCGGTGTCGAGGCTGGCGTCATGCGGCTCGCTGCCGATGGCGGTGGGATAGAGCAATGCCTCGGCGCCGAGGAGGGCCATGGCGCGCGCCGCCTCCGGGTACCACTGGTCCCAGCAGATGCCGACGCCGATGCGGCCAAAGCGCGTCGCCCAGACGCGGAAGCCGGTGTCGCCTGGCCGGAAGTAGTACTTCTCCTGGTAGCCCGGACCGTCGGGGATGTGGCTCTTGCGGTAGACGCCCAACAAGGCGCCGTCGGCATCGGCCATCACCAGGCTGTTGAAATAGTGCGGCCCCTCGCGCTCGAAGATCGAGATCGGCAGAACGACGCCGAGCTCGGCCGCCAGGGGCGCCAGGGCCTTGACGCAAGGATGTTCGCGCCAGGGCCATGCCGAGCCGAACCAGCGCTCTTCCTGGCGGACGCAGAAATAGGGTCCCTGGAACAGCTCAGGCACGAGGATGACCTCGGCCCCGGCGGCGGCGGCTTCGCGCACCAGCGCTGCGGCCGTGACGATGTTGGCCGAAAGATCTTCGCCGAAGGCCGCCTGGACGACGCCAAGGGTAAGGGTGCGGGCCACTACGCCGGCTCCTGCTGGCTGATGCAGTGGAACGAGCCACCGCCGCTAACGAGCGCCCGCGAGGTGAGACCGACGACCTCATGGCGGGGAAACAGGACTTCCAGGGCCTCCACAGCCCACGCGCCTGCGCGGCAGCCATAGATCGGCGCAATCACCGCCTTGTTGGCGATGATGAAGTTCATGTGCGAAGCCGGAGAGACCCGATGCTCGGCGTCCATGATCCGGCCGGGAGAGGGGATGCGCACCACTTCCAGGGGCCGGCCGTCGGCGTCGGTCATGGCGGCCAGGGCCCGCGCCGTCTTCCCATAGACGGCGGCGTTGGGGTCGTCCTCGCCGAACGCCGCCGGACAGGCGACGACGCCCGGCGCGACGAAGCGAGCGAGATTGTCCACGTGGCCGTCGGTGTGATCGTTCATCAGGCCCTCGTCCAACCACAGCACCTTGCGCGCCCCAAGCGCCTCAGCGAGCGCACGCTCGGCGTCACCTTCGCGCCAGCCCGGATTGCGATTGGGATTGAGCAGGCACTGACGGGTGGTGAGCACCGTGCCATGGCCGTCATGGTCGATCGCCCCGCCCTCGAGCACGAAGTCGTAGCGAATCATGGCGGCCTCGGCGCCGAGCGTATCGGCCACCGTCTCGTCGCCCTCCAGGACATACTTCTCGCCCCAGCCGTTGAAGCGGAACGCGGCTGCCTCGCCTGACGCCGTGAAGATGGGGCCGGTGTCGCGCAGCCAGACATCGCCAAAGCGGCCAGGAACGATCTCCACGCCCGCGACGGCGCCGAGCAGCTCCCGTGCATGAGGCAGGGCCGGCGCATCGCCCACCAGCAGTTTGACATGCTCGCCGCCCGGCCCGGCCAGCGCCTTCGCCAGCGCCGCGACTTCCGCTTGGGCGGGCGCCAGGTCCTCATCCCAAAGATCGGCGTGGCTGGGAAAGCCGATCCATATCGCCTTGTGCGGCGACCATTCAGCGGGGACGGGGCCGGTCATGCCCCAGCGTTAATGGCGTCCATGGCCCTCGCCAAGGGTGGGCGGTGGATTGATTTCGGCCCACGCTTGGCTCAACTCCGGTCAGGATGAGTCCACCCAGCATCGAGCCCGTATCGTTCCATCGACCGCCGCACGACTTCGCGGCCAATCTTGGCGCCAGTTTCAAGCGCCACGGCTTCGCCGTGGTCGAAGGTCACGGGATCGACGAGACCGTGTCCGATGCGGTGCTCACCGACGCCAAGGCGGTCTTCGCGCTGCCGGAGATGGCCAAGCGGGCCTACCACGTCCCCGGGGGGGCCGGGCAGCGGGGCTACACGCCGTTCGCCGTGGAGACCGCCAAGGGCGCGGCCCATGCCGACCTCAAGGAATTCTGGCACGTCGGCCGTGAGACCGACGGGCGGCTGGGGCCGCATCTCGACAATGTCTGGCCGGCCGAGGTCGCCGACTTGCGGCCCGACGCCCTGGCGCTCTTCGCCGCGTTCGAGAGGTTCGGCGGCGCCGTGCTGGCGGCGATTGGCGCCTACCTGAAGCTACCCGCCGGCTTCCTGGAAGATGCCGCGCGCGGTGGCAACAGCGTCCTGCGTCTGCTGCGCTATCCTCCGGCGGACTTCGACGGTCCGGCCATCCGCGCCGGCCCGCACGAGGACATTAACGCCATCACTCTGCTGCTTGGCGCCGAGGAGGCCGGCCTCGAGCTCCTCGACCGGGACGGCGCCTGGCTGCCGATCAACCCGCCGCCCGGCGCCGCGGTGGTCAATATCGGCGACATGCTGGCGAGGCTCACCAACGATGTCCTGCCCTCGACCACCCACCGGGTGGTCAACCCCGCGCCAGAACGCCGCGGCGTGGCGCGCTACTCGATGCCTTTCTTCCTGCATTTTCGCAGCGATTTCCTGATCCGCACGCGGCCTGAGTGCGTCTCGCCGCAGCGACCCGACCGCTATCCCGAACCGATCACGGCGGGCGATTTCCTCGATCAGCGCCTGCGCGAGATAAAGCTGGCCTAGGGAGACATCATGGACGTCAGCGAAGCGGTCAGGCGACGCATGTCGGTGCGGGCGTTCCGGCCCGAGGCGCCGCCGCCGGCGCTCGTGCGCGAGATCCTGGAACTGGCCCACGGCGCGCCCTCTGGCGGCAATCTGCAGCCCTGGCGGGTCTACGCCCTGGCCGGCGAGCCACTGGCTCAGCTGAAAGCCGAGGCGGCGGCCAACGGACCCGAAGCGTCGGAATACGACGTCTATCCGCCGGATCTGTGGGAGCCGTTCCGCACCCGCCGTTATCAGTGCGGCGAAGACCTCTACGCCTCGATCGGCATTCCGCGCGAGGACAGGCCAGGGCGCCTGCGCCAGCTGGCCCGCAACCTCGACTTCTTCGGCGCGCCCGTGGGCCTGTTCTTCTGCCTCGACCGCAAACTGGGGCCGCCGCAATGGGCGGACGTGGGCATGTTTATGCAGAACCTCATCGCCCCAGGCGATCCGACCGCCGTGGGCAGCCAGGGCCGTGATCGGGGCGCCCTTCTCCGACTTGAGCGGATGGAGCGCCTGAGTCTTCAGGTCGCAGACCCAGACGCGGCCATCGTCGAGCCCGGCCGCGAGCATGGTTCCCTCGCCCGTCACGCGAACGACGAGAGCCGAATCGTCGAAGCCGATCTCCGTGGCCTGCTTGCCCATCGGCCCGTCGCCGCCTGAGAACGGCCAGAGCACGACGCCGTTGGCGCCGGCCGTGGCCAGGAAATTGCCACTGTCCACAAAGGCCAGGCTCTTCACCTTTGAAGGATAGCCGCCCATGCGCATGTCGCGAGAATCGGAGAGGCGCCAGCCGTGCAGAGCGCTCTCCTGCATCGAGGAGATCAGGAAGCGGCCGTCGGGGCTAAAGACGGCGGCCACGTGCGAGCCGGCCCAACGCATGACGACAGGTTTTTGCTCGGCGATCCGGGCCCACCAAAGAGCGACACCGCCGTAGGTGGCCGCGGCGACTCGCCGGCCGCGGGCGTCGAAAGCAACGCCGGCCACGGTCTTGTCGTGAGTGAAGCGCCGCTCGAACTTGGCGTCGGCGACGTCGCGGACGACGAGGCTGCGGCCGGCCGCGAAGGCGAAGAGACCCGACGCGGTGGTCGCCGCCAACGCGTCGATCCAGGCGCCGGGAGCCTCGGCGACGGTCTCGCTACGCCCGGGTTTGCACCAGGCGACGCGTCCGTCGTCGCCGCCGGTGAGCACGCCCTCGCCGGACGGATGCGCGGCCGCGCTAAGCACCGCGCCATCGTGGGCCGTCACATCACCGCCGTCTTCCCAGACGACCCGCCCGTCGCCCAGGGCGAAGGCCGCTTTGCCGCCATCGGAGACGACTTCGGTGACGAAGGCGCCCAGAGATTGTCTCATGCCAGTTTCCTTCGCGCGCTCCACGCCGCGCGCCTCCATATCCGTCTTTACAAGCGCGCGCTTCCGCGCCAAGGGTTGCCCCGCCGGCGCCGAGCCGGCCTCAGGGAGCGATCTATGGCGGCCAAGCTGGCAGGCGAATCGAGAGGCAAGTTCGATCTCGGTCAGAACTCGGACATGAACGTGACGCCGTTCGTGGACGTGATGTTGGTGCTGCTGATCATCTTCATGGTGGTCGCGCCGCTGGCGACCGTCTCAATCTCCCTCGACCTGCCGCCGGCCAAGGCGCCGCCCCCGAACGCGAAGGACAAGCCGCCGACGTTCATCTCGATCCAGGACAGCGGCCAGATTTTCGTCTCGTTCGGCAAGTCCGAGATTCACCCGTCGTCCATGGACCGCCTGGGCGCCGATCTGGCCGCCTCGTTGGCCGTGGCCAATCCGACCAACGAGCGCGTGTTCATCCGCGCCGATCGTCACGTCCGCTATCGGACGTTCATGGACGTGATTAATCAGCTGCAGCTGGACGGCTACTACAAGATTGGCCTGATCGCCGAGGACCTCGGCGGCGGCTGATCCGAGCCTGAATTCTGGAATGCAAAGCGGGCCGGAAACGGCCCGCTTTTTTTGTGCTCAGCTTTCTTGCCGGAACGGATCAGCCGGGTAGACGCCGAGAATCTCCAGGTGGTCGCTGAAGAAGCCCAGCTCCTCGAGCGCCCGGCCGAGCGGCGGATCGTCGGGCCGCCCATCGACTTCGGCGTAGAAGAACGTGGCCGTGAAGGCCCCGTCCTCCATATAGCTCTCCAGTTTGGTCATGTTGACGCCATTGGTGGCGAAGCCCCCCAGCGCCTTGTAGAGCGCCGCCGGCAGGTTCCTCACCCGGAAGGTGAAGCTGGTCACCGTCGGCGCGCCAGGTGGGGGCGGCGGCGGATCGGCCTCGGCGGTCAGGATAAGGAAGCGGGTGGTGTTGTGATCCGCGTCTTCGATGTCGCGCAGCAGGACATCGAGGCCGTAGAGCTCGGCGGCAAGGGCCGGGGCGATGGCAGCGCGGGTCGGATCCGGATGCTCGGCCAGAGACTTGGCGGAGCCGGCCGTATCGCCAGCGGGCTCGATTCGGGCGCCCAGGCGACGCACGGTGCGCCGACACTGGCTGGCGGCGAAGGGCATGCTGATGATGGTGCGCACGTCCTCCAGCCGGGTGCCGGGATTGACCATCAGCTGGAAATGGATCGGCTTGAAGTATTCGCCGATGATGCGCAGGCCCGACAGCGGTAGCAGGTGATGTACGTCGGCGACGCGCCCGGCGATCGAGTTTTCCAGCGGAATCATGCCGAGCGCGCAGTCGCCGCTCTTCACGGATTCGAAGGCCTCGTCGAAAGCGGCGTGTGGAACCGGTTCGTAGTCGGGGAAGCAGGCGCGGCAAGCTTCGTCGCTGTTGGCGCCCGGGTCGCCTTGGAAGGCGATTCGCTTGCGGTCGGTCACGCCGCCCTCCCCGCTTTGGCCTGGGCCCGCGCCGCGGCGAGATCGGCCGGATTGTCCACCGAGATCGGCGCCGCCGCAATCACCCACGCCCAGATCTGCAACCCCAACTCCAAGGCGCGGAGTTGCTCCAGCTTCTCGCGCCGCTCCAGGGGCGACGGCGGGGCGGCGCTAAAGCGCTCGAGAGCGCCGCGTCGATAGGCATAGACCCCCAGGTGATGCCACGCGGGTCCCTGGCCGAACGGCGTCGCGCGGGTGAAATAGAGAGCGCGACCGGACTTGCCGTCGGCGCGCATGGCCAGGATCGCCTTGCAGACATCTGGATTGGCGCAGTCGGCCGCGCTCGCCGCGGCGACCAGGGTGGCGATGTCACAGCCAGGCTCGCCGCGCAGCAAAGCGATTGCGTCGCGCAGCGCGGCCGGATCGATGAACGGCATGTCGCCTTGCAGATTCACCACGGCGTCGAAGTGGCTGTCCGGGTCGAGCTCGCCCAGCGCCGCCAGGATCCGGTCGGAACCGGACGGCAGGCCCGGATCGGTGAGCACGGCGCGCCCGCCCCGCTCGGTCACGGCCTGGACGATCTGCGGGTCGGCGGCAGCCACAACCACCGGTCCGATGTCGGCCTCGACCGCACGACGCCACACGTGCACGATCATCGGCTCGCCGCCGATGTCGGCGAGCGGCTTTCCTGGCAGGCGACTGGCGGCCAGGCGAGCGGGAACAAGAACGATCGGGTTCATGAATCCATAGGCAGGCGGCGGGGGCGAGGCCCCCCGCGGGCCTCCCCGGCCCCATCGGCAAAGGGCGTTTGCGCTCGCGGCGGTAGCGTGTAAGAGACGCCGACGCAACATGAACGGGGGGGCGAGCCGCTCGCCGCGCCCGCACGTCAAAGCAAAAATTCAAGGCGAGACCTCAAGGCCTAAGATGCAGCGGAACATGATCTTCGGGGCGGTGCTGCTCACCGCGTTCGTCCTGGCGATTCTTGGCGTCGTCACGCCGATGTTCTTCGAACCCGCTGTCCCGGCCAAGGCGGGCTACGCCATCGCCGTGCAGGAAGACACCAGCGGCGCGCCAGCCGTCGAGGTTCCGGTGGATTGGGGGACGGCGCTCAAGACGGCCGACGTCTCCGCCGGTCAGGCCAAGACCCAGGTCTGCCAGTCCTGCCACTCCTTCGCCCCAGGCGTGAACAACATCGGT
This sequence comes from Caulobacteraceae bacterium, assembly GCA_049519835.1. Classification (GTDB taxonomy): domain Bacteria; phylum Pseudomonadota; class Alphaproteobacteria; order Caulobacterales; family Caulobacteraceae; genus Acaudatibacter. The sequence goes on from JBEKQJ010000119.1 coordinate 7,589, forward strand.
CCAGCCCTTTACGGCGTCGTTGGCCGCAAGCCAGGCACGGCGCCCGGCTTCGCCTATTCGCCGGCCATGACCGCCTTCGGCGCCAAGACCCCGGTCTGGGACTACGAGCACATCTTCGAGTTCATCGCCGGACCGCAGAAATACATCGACGGCACCAAGATGACCTTCATCGGCATGAAGGACCGCCAGGACCGGATCAACATCATCGCCTACCTGCACACCCTGGGCTCGAGCCTGCCGATTCCGGCCCCGAACCCGGCGGTGGCCGCCGCCAAACCCGCCGCCGCGCCGGCGGCCGGGGCGAGCAACACGGCGGCCGGCGCGAGCAACACCGCGAGCGGCCCAGCTCCCGCCGCCAAGGGCAAGTAGGATGCGGCTGGCCGGGGTTCTCTCGGGCGTCCTGGCGCTGACGGCTGGCGCCGCCCTTGCCGCTCCAGCCCCCAAGGTCTCGATCGCCAGTCTTTCGCAGCTGTCGACGCCACTCCCCCTGCCCTATGATCCGACGGCCGACGCGAAGGCGGATGTCGCCGCCGCCCAGGCCAGGGCGCGAGCCGAACACAAGCTGCTGCTCATCGACCTCGGCGGCAATTGGTGCGGCGACTGTCGCGTCCTCGCCGGCATCATGCGCCTGCCGGAGGTGGCCAGCTTCGTGAACGCCCACTACGTGGTTGTGCCCGTGGATGTGGGCCGCATGGACCGCAACCTCGACATCCCGGCCCGTTGGGAGGTCAAGCGGGTCGAGGGCGTGCCGAGCCTGCTGGTTGTCGACCCCCACGGCAAGCTGAGGGACGCCGGCCACGTGGCGGCGCTGGCCGACGCCCGTTCGATGACCCCCCAGGCCCTGGCCGACTGGCTGGCCCGCTGGACGGACTGACCCAGCTTACAGCTGGGCCAGCATGTACTCCGCGGACGAGACCTTGAACTCGCCGCCCTGCTCGACATTGAGCTCGGTCACCACACCGTCATCGACAATCATCGAGTAGCGCTGCGAGCGCTGGCCCATGCCGAAGCGCGAGCCGTCCAGCTCCAGGCCGATGGCGCGGGTGAAGGCGCCGTTGCCGTCGGCCAGCATCATCACGTCGTCGCCCACGCCCTGGCTTTCACCCCAGGCCTTCATGACGAAGACGTCGTTGACCGAGACGCAGGCGATCACATCGACGCCTTTGGCCTTGAGATCGGCGGCGTGCTGCTTGAACCCTGGCAGATGCTTGGCCGAACAGGTCGGCGTAAAGGCGCCCGGCACGGCGAACAGCGCCACCTTCTTGCCCGGAAAGAGCTGGACGGTGGACACCGGCTCCGGGCCTTGCTCGCCGAACACTGTGAATGTCGCGTCCGGGATCCTGTCGCCCACCTTGATGGTCATCCGCCTCTCCTCGCTTTGGGGTGAGGCTGAGATAGCCGGCCCGGCCGCCGCCGCCAAGTCGCCGCGCACTTGAATCCCGCCGCCGGGCGGCGGACTATGGGCCATGGCCTCTGGAACCGGCGCCTATCTGGCCGGCCGCCTGTTGGTGGCGATGCCTGGAATCGACGATCCGCGCTTCGAGCGGGCGGTGATCTATGTCTGCGCCCACGACAGCGACCACGCCATGGGCCTCACCGTCAACCGGCCGGTGGAGGGGCTCACCGTCTCGCGCCTGATGGCTCGCCTGAAGGTGCCGACCCCGGTCAAGCCGCTGGAAGACCTGGTGCTGATGGGCGGTCCGGTGGAGCAGGAGCGCGGCTTTGTGCTGCACACGGACGACTACGGCGGCCAGTCCAACAGCATAGCCGTCGGCCCCGGCGTGGTGCTGACGGCCACCCGTGAAGTGTTGGAGGCCATGTCGGCCGGCGATCCTCACCCGAGGCGGGCGGTGATGGCGCTCGGCTACGCCGGCTGGGGCGAGGGCCAACTCGAGCGGGAGATCCGAGAGAACGTCTGGCTGACCTGCGAGCCGGACGAGTTCCTGCTGTTCGGCGACGACCACGCCCACAAATGGTCCCGCGCCCTGGCCAAGCTCGGCGTTGCGGCGGAACGCCTGTCGGCTCAGACGGGGCGGGCCTAGACCATCACCTCTTCCCGCCGGCCGTCGCCGGGGGCGAGGAGGCCGAAGAGCAGGTGGTCGCGCCAGACGCCGTTGATGCGCAGGTAGGCGAGCGCCATGCCCTCCTGGCGGAAGCCTGCGCGCGCCAGCACCGCACGGGAACCGTCGTTGGTGGGGATACAGGCCGCCTCGACGCGATGGAGGCCCAGGCGGTTGAAAGCGAAGCGCGTCACCAGCTGCACGGCGGCCACGGTGTAACCCTTGCGGGTGTGCGGTTCGCCGACCCAGTAGCCGATCGAGCCCATCTGGGCGACCCCGCGGCGGATATTGGAGAGGGTGATGCCGCCCACCATCCGACTGTCCTCGACGCGGAAGACCAGGAAGGGATAGGCGAGGCTGCGCTCCATGTCGTGGGCGTAGGCCGCCAGCCGGCGCTTGAACGCCGCCCGGGTCAGATCGTCCGCCGGCCAGGTCGGCTCCCAGGGTTGCAGGAAATCGCGCGAGCTGGCCCGCAACACCGACCACTCGGCGTAGTCGGCCGGCCTCGGCGGTCGCAGGCGGACCAGATCGCCGTCAAGGCGCAGGTCGCCGTCCGAGCTCATCCAATCGAGCAGAGCCATGGGCCGATCATGTCTCGCTTCAGCAACTTCGCCAATAGGGGCGAGCAAAGACCGCGCTAGGTGAACAACGCCGCCTCGAAGCGCGCCGGCGCGTCCATAGCCCGCTTGGGCCCCAGCGCGCTCGCCGCCGCCCGGCGCGGGGTGAGCACGCGGGCGGCCAGGCGTGAAACATCCTCCGCCGAAACCTGGTCGATCGCAGCGGCCATTTCCGCCGACGTCAGCAGCCGATCGAAGACCAGCATCTGGGCGGCCGCCTGCTCGGCCCGGGCGGTGAGAGACTCACGGCCCATGAAGAGGCCGGCCTTGAGCTGCGCCTTGGCTCTGGCGAGTTCCGCCGGCGCTGGTCCTTCCGCCAGCGCGCGCACTTCACGGCCGGCGACATCCGCCAGGCGTCCAGCATCGGCCGCCGCGCAGCCGGCGTAGATCCCGAGCACGCCGGTCTCGGCCCAGGCTTCGGCCCAGGCGTCGATGGCGTAGGCCAGACCGAGCTTCTCGCGGGCTTCCTGGAAAAGACGCGAGGACATGCCGCCGCCCAGCATCTCTGCGAAGAGGCGCAACGCCCAATGGCCGACGTCGGTGACTCCCGGAGCCGGCAACATGAAGACGAGATGGGCCTGCTCCAGCTTGCGCGTCTCTGTGGCCTGACCTCCGGTGAAGGTTGCGGCGGGCGCGTCATTCGGCGCGCTGGGCGCAGGGGAGGTCCCGAAGGCCGCCTCCGCGAGCGTCAGCAACTCGTCCTCGTCGACGGCGCCGGCGCAAGATACCACCAGCCGATCGGGCGCATAGATCGCCGAGCGCCACGCCTCCAAGGTCGCGGGATCGGCGGTGGCGATGGTCTCGGGCTTGCCGAGGATCGGCCGGCCGAGCGGCTGGTCGGCAAAGGCGGCGCCTTGGGCAAGCTCGAACACCTGATCGTCTGGCGTATCGGCCGCTTCGGCGATCTCCTGGCCGACCACTTGGACCTCCTTGACGAGGTCGCCGGCGTCCAGGGTCGGGCGCAGGACGAGGTCGGCCGTCACCTCGATGGCGAGCGGCAGGCCGCCCTTGAGGGCGCGGACCTGGAAGCTGGTCCGTTCCTGGCCGGTGGCGGCGTTGATCGAGCCGCCGGCCGCCTCGATCTCTTCGACGATGTCCCTGGCCGAGCGCGCCCCGGCCCCCTTGAACACCATGTGCTCAAGGAGGTGCGACCAGCCCGAGCGCGGCGCGTCCTCGAACCGCGCGCCGCGGCCGGCGACGACGCTGAGGGCCAGGGTTTCGAAGCCGTCGGCCGCGTCGCAGACCACCGTGACGCCGTTGGCGAGGCGATGCACCCGGCTCATGGCCACCGCCGCACGTAGGCCTTCACGGCCTCCGCCTCGGCCGGAAGTTGGTCGAACCGCTCCGGCAGGCGTCCGAGCGAGTCGGCGCGAGCCGTGTCGGCTACGAGGCCAGCGGCGGTCGACGCCTCGGGAAACTTGGCCGGATGAGCGGTGGACAGGACGACCATCGGGATTGTGGCGGCGAGCGGCGCCGCCGCGTTGGCTCCCGCTATGGCCACGGCAGTATGCGGATCGATCAATTCACCCGTCTCATAAAACGTCCGGCGCATGGTCTCCAACACGGTGGCTTCGCTTATGGCGCGGCCTTCGAACACCTCGCCGACGACGGCGCGAACGTCCTGCGGCAAGACGATTTCGCCCGCATTGGCGAAGGCTGCAAACGCCGCACCCGTGCGGACGCCGTCGCGCCCCGAAGCCTCGAAGAACAGACGTTCGAAGTTGGACGACACCTGGATGTCCATGGCCGGGCTCATGGTGGGAATGGTCTCGCCGCGGCGGTAGACGCCATCCGAGAGGGCGCGAACGACAATATCGTTGGCGTTGGTGGCGACCACGATCCGCTCGACAGGCAGGCCCATGCGCCGCGCCGCCCAGCCGGCGAAGGCGTCGCCGAAGTTGCCGGTCGGCACGGCGAAGGCGGTCTTGCGGTGAGGCGCGCCCAGGGCGGCGGCGGCGGTGAAATAGTAATCGCTCTGGGCGGCGATGCGCGCGAAGTTGATCGAGTTGACCGCCGCCAGTTCGGTCTCGCGGACGAAGGCGGTGTCGGCGAACAAGCTTTTCAGGATCGCCTGGCAGGCGTCGAAATCGCCGTCCACGGCGACGCAGCGGACATTGTCGGCCCCGGTCGTGGTCATGAACCGGCGCTGGACGTCGGAGACCCGGCCGTCCGGGAACAGGATCACCAGCCGCACGCCGGCGAGGTTGGCGAAAGCGGCGGCGGCGGCCCCGCCGGTGTCGCCCGAGGTCGCCGCGACGATGGTCATCGTCCGCCCTCGCAGCGCCAGGGCGTGCTCGAAGAGGCCGCCCAGGACCTGCATCGCCACGTCCTTGAACGCCAGGGTGGGACCGCGGAACAGCTCCAGCAGGAAGCGGCCGGGGGCGTGGATCTCCGCGTCGACAAAACGGCCCAGAATATCGGCGGCGACCTCCGAATAGGGGCGGCCGGCGAAGTCGGCGATCTCGCCGGGCGATAGCGTGGGCCAAGCCGCCGGCATGTAGAGGCCGCCGTCTGGCGCGAGGCCAGCCAGAAGAATGTCGACAAACCCGGCTTCAGGCGCGCCGCCGCGCGTCGATACGTACTTCATGTCCCTCGCATCCGGCGCATGAGTGAGCCGGCCCACATCCACACCAGGACGCCCGCGAGAGCGAACCAGGTCAGCGCATAGGCGAAATGGTTGTTGGGGATCTCTTCCGGAAGGGGGGCCGGAGTGAGTCCCGCCGGGGCCGGCCGTTCCGATTCCACCGCCAGGTAGTAGGGGGCGGTCGAACGCCCGGCGACGAGGGCGAGGGCCGCCGGGTCCAGCGCCAGGAGCACCGTCGAGCCATCGGCCTGGCGGTTCGGCGGCGCATCCAGCGGCGAGTGGGCGCCTGACGCGCGCATCACGCCGGTCACGTCGCCGGCCGGCGGGAAGCTCGCCGCAGCCGGGGCCATGCCGCCAGAGAACCGATCCACGAGACCCCGGTCGAGCACAATGCCGCCGAAGGGCGCGCCCGGCAGCGCGCAGAACCCCATCAGCCGCCAGCCGACGCGGCCGTCGCGCAGGGCGTAGCGGTAGACCGGCGCCGCGCTCGTCGGGGCGGCGGGCGCGCAGGTCGCCGAGACACGCACGAAGCCGACATCTTCGCCGCGCGCGGCCCTGGCCAGCACCTCGCCGATCGGTCGCGCCGGCGCATGCTGCAGGGCCGCGACGCGGGCGAGCAGGTCCTGCTTCCAGGCGAGGCGCTTGAGCTGCCAGACGCCAAGGCCGAGAAGGATCGCCAGTCCCACCGCGGCCGCGAGCGTGAGCCCCACGGGAAAGCGTTTCATGCCGATCCGGCGCGGTTGCGGACGTGGGCGGCCACCATCAGCCCCTTCATGGGCCGTAGCAGCGCCAGGCTGAGCCCTCCCGCGACGGGGATCCAGATGGCCAACGGCGCCCAGATAGGCGCCTCGGGATAGGCAATCATGGTGAACATGGCCCCGAAGACGGCGATGAAGCCCACAATGATGATCACGAAGACCGCCGGGCCGTCGCCGCTGTCACTGGCCCCGAGGTCAAAGCCGCAGGCCTGGCAAAGCGGCCGGATGCGCAGGAAACCCTCAAAGAGCGGGCCGTCGCCGCAGTTGGGGCAGCGGCCGCGGACACCGGCCAGAAAAGGCGCGAGAGCCTGCCTCTCGGTCAATGCCCCCAGCCGGACCCAAACGTCACGTAGAGGAAGGTGAAGAGGAACAGCCAGACCACGTCGACGAAGTGCCAGTACCAGGCGGCCGCCTCGAAGCCGAAATGCTTTTGGGGCGTGAAGCCGCCCGCGATCAGGCGGGCGAGACACACCGACAGGAAGATGGTGCCGATGATGACGTGGAAGCCGTGGAAGCCGGTGGCCATGAAGAACGCCGAGCCGTAGAGGCCGGAGTTCGACGCCTCTGGCGAGTAGAACAGGTGATCGGCCAGAATGTGGTGGTATTCGTAGGCCTGGATCGACGTGAACAGCACGCCGAGCGCGATGGTCAGGGCGAGGCCCAGCTTGGCGCCGCGGCGGTCGCCGGTCTGCAGGGCGTGGTGCGCCCAGGTCACCGTGGTGCCGGAGAGCAGCAGGGTCAGGGTGTTGATCAGCGGCAGCTCGAAGGGCTGCACGGCCTCCACGCCCTTGGGCGGCCAGGTGGCCCAGGCGGTGCGCACGTCATCGATCGGCGACAGCGTCCGCACGTGATGGAACAGCGCCATCTCGAAGAAGATCCAGAACCAGGCGACGAAGAACATCACTTCCGAGGCGATGAACAGGATCATGCCGTAGCGCAGGCCGATGGAGACGACCGGCGTGTGGTCGCCCTCGTTGGCTTCCTTGACGACGTCGGTCCACCAGGCGGCCATGGTGACGAGCACGCCGAGCAGGCCGACCACCATCGGCCACCAGGTGCCCTTGGGCAGGCCGAGGATGCCTTTCAGCCCGACGACCAGACCCCAGGCCATGACCAGGGCCGCGATCGACCCGACCAGCGGCCAGATGCTGGGCTTCACCAGATGGTAGTCGTGATGGACGCCTTCGTGAGCCATGTCGCCTCGTCGAACCCAGATGCGGTTTGCGGGTGCTATAGCCTTGCCCTGGCCGCTCCGCCAAGGGGCGCGGGCGGGAAAGCGATCAGCGAACGCCGGACGCAGGTTCGTGCAGCAGCCAAGCGGCGAGCCCTCGATGGTTCATCAGGCAACCGCGCCGCTTTAGTGTTCCGCCACCGGAACGACCTGTCTTGGCGCCGGCCTCTAATCCAGGGCTGTCGCGCCACCATTTCACATGGCGCGGTTACTTCGGGTCGACGGCGGCGTAGCTCCCCCCGGTCGCCGCCCGACCGAAGGCTCCCTCCACCTGACAGTCGTTCAGGGGGAGCGGGGTGGGGCCATGCCTGAGCGTTTCAGGCGAGCGTAGGGCCCCACCCCACGGAGCGCCTCTGGGCTTGGTCGCCCCGCCGATCGTTCTGCAGCCGCAACAGTGAGTTCCGATCTGGCCGCCTACCGGACTCGTCGTTCGCGCTCCATATGCGCGACGTGGAATTCGAGAGACGGAGCCCGTGATGAACCCCCTGCATACCCTCGCCAGCTTGGGCTTCTCGGTTGGCGCGCTGGCCTTCGTGGTGTGGATCGCCCTGGCGCACCCGGCCCATCAGAGCATCTATGGACCCAATGCGACGCCGACGAGCGTCGCGGCTGGTCACGTCTGATCTTGCCCCTCAGCCCCTGGGCCGTGGCGCGTCAGGCGCCGCCGCGACGCGCGGTCCGGTCACGGCCGGGTAGAAGGTGTAGGAGAGCGTGATCGGGCCGGCCGAGACCGCGTCGCGGTCGGCCGCGTAGCGAGGATCAACGTAGTAGACCACAGGGAATTCCACCGTCTCGCCGGGTTTGATGGTCTGGTTCTTGAAGCAGAAGCACTCGAGCTTGGAGAAGTAGGGGCCGGCGGCCTCGGGCGTGACGTTGTAGAGCGCCCGGCCGGTCACCGCCGTCGGCCCGGTATTGGTGGCCCGGAAGAAGGCCAGCTTCTGCTCGCCCAATCTGACGTCCTGGCTGCGCTGTTCGGGCGTGAAGCGCCAGGAAAGCGCGCGCACGTTGGTGTCGAAACTGACCGTCACGGTGTGGCTGGAGACCTGGCCGGGGACGAAACTCGCCCGCCGCACGGCGCCGTTGAAGCCAGTCGCCTGACAGAAAGCGCGGTAGAAGGGGACGGAGGCGAAGGCGAGGCCGACCATGGCGACAGCCACGCCGCTGAAGACGATGGCCATGCGGGCGTTGCCGCGCATCAATGGTGGCCCATCTTGATCAGGGTGACGGCGAAGACGATCACCACGAAGGCGACCAGGGCGAGGGCGATGGCGAGATTGCGGGTCCGGCGGGCGCGGGCGGCCTCGGGGCCTTCGCCGTAGGGATCGCTCATGGCGCCCATATCCCGAGCGGCGCGGCGCCGGCGATGTGCTCGGCGAGCAGAGTCCCGAACAGCGCGAAGAGGTAGAGGATCGAGAAGGCGAAGAGGTTGCGCGCCGTCTTGGCCCCGGCTTTGACGTCATAGAGCTCGCCCGTCCGCGAGGGGCCTTCGTCGGCCTCGCCGGCATGGCTCGCCGCCAGCCTCACCGCCAGGAGCACGAAGATGAGGCCGCCCATCACAGAGACGGCGAGGTAGGCGATTCCGCCGAGGCCGACGAAGGCCGGCGCCACGGCCAGCGGCGCGAGCAGCAGGCTGTAGATCAGGATCTGGCGCCGCGTGGAGGCCGCGCCGGCGGTGACCGGCATCATCGGCACCCCCGCCTTGGCGTAGTCGCCGCTGGTGTAGAGCGACAGGGCCCAGAAATGCGGCGGCGTCCACATGAAGATGATGGCCACCAGCAGCCAGGCCTGCGGCGGCGCCGTGCCGCTGGCCGCGGCCCAGCCCACCACCGGCGGCAGGGCGCCGGCGAGGCCGCCGATAACGATGTTCTGCGGCGTGCGGCGCTTGAGCCAGCGGGTGTAGACAACGGCGTAGAAGAGGATGGTGAAGGCCAGCAGCGAAGCGGCCAGCAGGTTGGCGGCCAGGGCCATCAGCCCGACCGAGCAGGTCGAGAGGACGACGCCCAGCGCCATGCTGTCCGCCCGCTGCACCCGGCCGGCGGGCACAGGCCGGCCGCGGGTGCGCCGCATCAGGGCGTCGATGTCGGCGTCATAGCCCATGTTGAGGGCCGCCGAGCCACCGGCCCCGATGGTGATGCAGAGGATGGCGATCGCCGCCAGCAGCGGATTGATCGGCGCGCGGGCGCAGACCAGGCCGGTCACCGCGGTCAGCACCACCAGGGACATGACCCTGGGCTTCATCAGGGTCAGGAAGTCGCGCCAGCTGGCGAACACAGCTTTGGGGGCGGCCACAGCCGTCATGCCTCCCTCCCCTTGATGGGGAGGGTGGACCGCGCGCTAGCGCGGGACGGGTGGGGTGGTTGCTCCACCCCCTCCGGCCGCTTCGCGGCCACCTCCCCCATCAAGGGGGAGGAGGTTTTCAACTCCCTCCCCCCGATGAAGAGGTGCGGGCGCATCAGTGATGCTCGGCTTCGAACACCGGCAGGTCGTTGAACTGGTGGAACGGCGGCGGCGACGGAAGGGTCCATTCCAGCGTCGTCGCGCCCGCGCCCCAGGGGTTGGCCCTGGCCGGCCGGCGGCGGACGGCCGCCTCGATCAGCACCGCGAAGAAGAC
>JBEKQJ010000120.1:0-8875 GCA_049519835.1 Caulobacteraceae bacterium
CGGCGACTATCGTTTCACGCCCGGCAACATCAGTCTCTCGCTGATGGAGGACTTCGCCAGGGTGGTGCGGCGCGAGTCCCTCGCCGCCTAAGGCGGCCTAACCCCAGGTCCAGAGCGGCTCGTCCGCCTCCGGCCCTGCGAGCCTGCCGGCGCCCAGATCGTGTTTGCGCCGTGAAATCGCAGGCGCGTCCGGCGAAACCTCGCCATGGCGCGCCTCCAGTCCGGCGGAGAGGTCATTCGCCGGCGGATCGAGAAAAATGAGGTGGGCCTCCGCGCCGGCGGCGAGGGCCCGCTCGCGTGCGGCGTCGCGCTCGGCGCGATGCAGGAACCCAAACTCGAGGATCACATCGGAGCCGAGACGCAGGACATTCTCGGCGAGATCGAGTTGCACGGCTTGCACGGCCTGTCTGCGGCCCACGTCATCGTCGTCGCCGACGATCCTGGACATCCACGCATCCTCCGAGAGCAGGAGCGCCGGCCGCTCCGACTCCAACCGCCGGGCGAGCTGGGTCTTGTCCGATCCCGGCAATCCCATGAGCATGAAAAGCGAAGCCATGCGTGAGCCTCCTGGCCTAAAAAGGGCAGGGGGAACCGATGGGTTCCAATCAATCCGACGAAAACCGGGATCAGATCAGCCAGCTCTCCGGCGTCGGATAGGCCTCGTTGCGCATCAGACGCGAGAGGCCGAGGGCGCAGCGCACAACGAACCAGATCAGCGTCGCCACGATGAGCGGCGCGCCGATGACGACGATACAGAGCACGATCGAGACCCCGTAGTAGAGCAGCCCGATCCAGAAGGTGCGAATTTGGAGGCGATAGTGGCTGGCCAGCCAGTCCGGCGCGCCCGGCCGCTCCACATAGGCCATCACGAGGCCGACGATGCCGGCGATCCAGCCGACCACGGGCACGAAGTGCGCCAGGTAGAGAATGTAGATGATGAAGGCCGTGCGTCGCGGGTCGGCGGCGGATGGCAGGCCTGGCGGTGGCGTGGCGGGAATCTCGGACATCAGCTCCTCCTGTCTGCACCCTAGCTCGCCTCAGCGGCGATCTCCACGCCCGCCGTCGGCCTGGCAGGTTCTCCCGTATGTCGGCGCAGCATCGCCGCGAGCGCCTCGGTCATGGCCTCCCTGAGCGCCTTCGGACCGACTATTTCGATCTCTTCCCCGAGCCGCATTAGTTCGCGCACTCCGGAGCGGACCGATTCGATCGGGACGACGCAGCGCACCCAGCCTCCCGCGTCCGGGTCGGTCGCGGTCAGGGCCGCCGCCTCCGCCACCTGCGGTCCAAGACGGTCCAGGAGCGCGACGCCAGCCGGCGAGACGCGCACCTCGGCACGCCCGCGATAGAGACCGGTCTCGTAGGCGCTGGAAGCATGGCGCCAGTAGTTTGGCAGGTCGAACGACACCGGCCGGACGAAAGCTTCGCCGGTGATCTCAGCCTCGCTGATGTTGGCGACGCGGTAGGTGCGGACCGCCTTGCCGCTCTGGGCGACCAGGTACCAAACGCCACCCTTGAGGACGAGGCCGAGGGGTCCGAGCTTGCGCGGATAGGCTTCGGCCTCGCCGGCCGGACGATAGTTCAACCGCAGGTAATGTTCGCTCCACACCGCCTGGGCCACTGGCTTCAAGGAGGCAAGCGGGTCCTCGCCCCGGAACCAGCCGGCCGGATCGAGGTGAAAGCGGGCGGCGATGCGTTCGGCTTTGGGCTGCACGTGGGCCGGCAGGGCCGCCATCAGTTTCAGGCGCGCGGTCGACAGCAGATCGGCGAGACCCAACTGGGCGGCTGGGCCTGGGAGGCCAGCCAGAAACAGCGCCTCGGCCTCCGGCTCGGTAAGGCCGGTCAGGCGGGTGCGGTAGCCGTCGAGGAGGCGGAAACCGCCGCCGCGTCCGCGCTCGGCGTAGACCGGCACGCCGGCGGCGCTCAACTGATCAATGTCGCGGTGGATCGTGCGTTCCGAGACCTCGAATTCCGCCGCCAGCGCCTTGGCGCTCATCTGACCCCGAGCCTGCAGCAGCATCAGGATCGACAGCAGTCGGCTCGCCAACATTTCTTGGGGTGTCCGCAAATCATGACATTCGATGTCATGTTTAACCCCCTACACCGATGGCGCAACCTCAAAGGAGATACCGATGAAAACCGCCCCATTGATGCTTCTCGCCGCGCTGGCTTGCGCACCGACGATCATCGCGAGCCCGGCGCCCGCAGCTCCGGCCGTGCAGGATCACGCTCACGACTTCGACTTTCTGGTCGGCCAATGGCGGGTGCATCATCGCCGCCTCAAGGCCCGGCTGGCCGGCAGCCATGAGTGGGTGGAGTTCGAGGGTACGTCGAAGCTGTGGATGGCCATGGACGGCCACGCCACCGTCGATGACAACTACATTGGCCTGCCTAGTGGGCCCTATCACGCCGTCGGTGTGCGCGGTTACGATCCGAAGGCGCAGACCTGGGCGATCTGGTGGCTGGACGGCCGCGATCCACACACGATCGGCGCGCCCGTGATCGGCAATTTCCAGAACGGTGTCGGCACCTTCGAGGGCAACGACACTTTCAACGATCGGCCGATCAGGGTCCGCTTCGTGTGGTCGCGCATCACCGCTCGGTCGGCGCACTGGGAGCAGGCGTTCTCACCGGATGCCGGCAAGACCTGGGAGACCAACTGGGTGATGGATCTCACCCGCGTCGGGCGATGATCTCCACGCCTGCCGCCGCTGCGCGGGGGGCGAGGGCCGCCGGCTTCTCGACCCGCACCCGCGCGGCGGTGACCCGGGGTTCGCCGAGGCAGGCTTCGGCCAGGCGCTCGGCGAACGACTCCACCAGGCCGATGTGGCCGCCGGCGGCGATCTTCTCGGCGTGGGCGGCAAGGGTCTCGTAGTTGACCGTGTCCGCCAGGTGGCGCCAGCCGCCGGTCTCGACCGTGACCTCGATGTCGACAAGCAGCGACTGCGTGCGGCCCTGTTCGTGGTCGTAAACGCCGATCTGCGCATGCACCTCGAGGCCGCGGACGAAGACTCTGGTCTCGGAGATGTGCGAGGGCGACTTAGTCATGCTCGGTGTCCGGCGTGCGCCAGGAGAGGTGCTGGCCGCCGTCGACGGCGATCATCTGGCCGGTCACCGACGGTGCGTCGATGAGGTAGGCGAGGGCGCTAGCGATCTCCTCCGGCGTCGGTCCATGCCCCAGCGGCATGGCGGCCTGCTGGGCGGCGAAGCCCGAAACAGACTGGTGGATCGAAGCCAGGGTCGGGCCCGGACCGATGGCGTTGACCCGGATGCGGGGGGCGAGCGCCTGGGCGAGGGTCTGGGTGGCGGTCCACAGCCCCGCCTTGGAGAGGGTGTAGCTGAAGTACCTCGGCGTCAGACGCCACACTCGCTGGTCGGTGATGTTGACGATCTGGCCCTCGCGTCCCTCGGGCAGGGCGACGGCCATGGCCTGGGCGAGGATGAGCGGCGCGCGGAGGTTCACGGCCATCAGCCGCTCGTAGAGGTCGACGTCCAGGCTCGTCGCGCTGTCCGGCTCGAACAGGGAGGCGGAGTTGACCAGCAGGGTCAGGGGACTGGGCGCCGCTTCGACCAGGCAGCGGCAGTCGGCCGGATTGGCGAGATCGGCGGCAGCGGGTCGCGCCCGACGTCCGAGCGCTTCGATGCGTCCGGCGACGACGGCTGCCTCATCGCCCGAGCCATGGTGATGAACGACGACATCGAACCCGGCCTTGGCGGCTGTCAGGGCGAGCGCGGCGCCGATGCGCCGGGCCGCGCCGGTGATGAGGGCCCAGCCGCGGTCGCTCAAGCAGCTAATCGAGGCGGTGGAATTCGTACAAATTCAGCGCCGCCAGCGCGCCGATGAAGACGAGAATGGCGAAGACAGCTCCGATTCCCATGGGCGCTCTTGACCTCCGATCGATGCGAGGCGTTTAGCGGCGCGCGCAGTCCCGAGCAAGGGAACCGAGCGCCACGAGATGTTGCGGCTGCGAAACGCGTCGGTCCTAATTCGGAAACGCCACACACCTACCAGCCGGGCCGGGCGCTAGCGTCGCCCTGGACAGAGGCCGCTCCGTCGCTAAGTAAGCGTGACGGGTGGGCCGGGCGCCGCGACGCGGGCGGCGAACAAAGGCGAGATGGGCAAGATTCATGCGGTGCTTTGCAGCGCCAATACTGGCGGCGGCCCTTTGTGTGACGCTGGCCGCTTGCGCGAAAAAGCCCCCGCCGCCACAGCCGCCCGCCGTAACCGTCGCTACGCCGCTGCAGATGAGCATCGTCGACTGGGACGACTATGACGGCCAGTTCGAAGCCCCGGAGTCCGTGGACGTGCGTCCCCGCGTCTCGGGCTATCTCGTCGCCCTTGGCTTCAAGGACGGCGAGTACGTCACAAAGGGCCAGCGGCTCTTCAAGATCGACCCACGGCCCTATCAGGCGGCGCTCGACCAGGCCAAGGGCCAGGAGGCGCACGATGTCGCGGCGCTGGCCAATGCGAAATCCCAGGCCGACCGCGGCAAGGTGCTGCTCGCCGACCACGCCGTCAGCCAGCAGGCCTATGATCAGCTGGTAGCGAACCAGCGCCAGGCCGAGGCCGACCTCGCCGCGGCCCGCGCGACCGTCCAGACCAACGCCCTCAACCTTTCCTGGACCGATGTCCTCGCCCCGGTCGCCGGGCGTGTCTCCGACCGCCGCGCGTCGGTGGGCAACCTGGTGGCAGCTGACACCACGGTGCTGACCAACATCGTCAGCCTCGATCCGATCTGGTTCGGCTTCACCGGCTCGGAGGCCATGTACCTCAAGTACCAACGGGCCAACGAGGCGGGCACGCGCATCTCCTCCCGCGTCCGGTCCAATCCGGTCGAGGTGCGGTTGCAGGACGAGCCGACGTTCCGCTGGAAAGGCCACATGGACTTCGTCGACAACGCCCTCGACCCGTCCTCCGGGACGATCCGGGCGCGAGCGGTAATCGACAATCCGACGCATTTTCTCACCCCCGGCATGTTCGGCCACCTGCGGCTGCTGGGCTCGGGAGCCTATCCGGCGCTGCTGATCCCGGACCAGGCGACGGCCACCGACCAGGTGCGCGAGGTCGTCTATGTGCTCGGGCCCGGCGGCAAGGTGATCGTCCGGCAGGTGCAGCTCGGTCCGCTCTACGGCGGCCTGCGCGTGATCCGCGAAGGGCTTGGCCCCAACGACCAGGTGATCATCGACGGCGTCCAGCGGGTTAGGGGCGGGATCGAGGTCATGGCCAGGCAGGGGCGGATCTCGCCGCCGACGATCGCGCCGGCGCCGCCGGCGCAGGGCTACACCGCGCCGCTGCCAACGGGGGCGAAGCCGGCCTCCGGCCCGGACGCATGAGGCTTTCGCACTTCTTTATCGACCGGCCGGTGTTCGCGGCCGTGATCGCCATCATCATCGTGCTCGTCGGCGCCATCGCCTACCCGAACCTGTCGGTGGCCCAGTACCCGCCGATTGCGCCGCCGACCGTAACGGTCAACGCGACCTACCCCGGCGCCACCGCCGAGACCCTCGCCGACACGGTCTCCAACCCGATCGAGGAGCAGATCAACGGCGTCGACAACATGATCTACATGTCGTCGCAGGCCACCGCCGACGGCCACCTGACGATCACCGTGACCTTCGCGCTCGGCACCGACCCGAATGTCGCCCAGGTGCTGGTGGAGAACCGCGTCGCCGCCGCCACGGCGCAGCTGCCGCCCGAGGTGGTGCAGCAAGGCGTCATCGTCCGCAAGTCGACGCCGGACATCCTGCTGGCCGTGCACATGTATTCGCCGGACGGCTCGCTCAGCCAGCAGTACATCGCCAACTACGAAGGCCTGCACATCAAGGACGAGATCCTGCGGCAGCAGGGGGTCGGCGACGTCGCCATCCGCGCCGCACGCGACTACTCCATGCGCATCTGGATCGATCCCGAGCGCGCGGCCCAGCGGCAACTGACGGTCGAGGACATCGTCGGCGCCCTTTCCACCCACAACGTCCAGGTGGCTGGCGGCTCGGTGGGCCAGCCGCCCTTCGACCCTGGCCACGGCGCCTATCAGCTGAATGTCGAAGCCCTTGGCCGGCTGAGCACACCCGAGCAGTTCGGCCAGATCATCGTCAAGACCGACGCTCAAGGTCGGCCGACCCGGATCACCGACGTCGCCCGCGTCGAGCTCGGCGCCGCCGACTACACCACCGACGCCTGGCTGAACCTGCAGCCGGCCGTGGCCATCGGCGTCCTCGCCCAGCCGGGCTCCAACGCCATCAAGACCGCCGCGGCGATCAAGGCGACCATGGAGCGGCTGAAGCAGAGCTTCCCGCCGGGCCTCGACTACAAGATCATCTACAACCCCACCGACTTCGTTGAGGCCTCGATCGTCGAGGTGCAGAAGACGCTGCTGATCGCCATCGCTCTGGTGGTGATCGTGGTCATGGTCTTCCTGCAGAGCTGGCGCGCGGCGGTCATCCCGATCGTCGCCATTCCGGTTTCCCTGGTTGGCACCTTTGCCGTCATGGCCGCGCTCGGATTCTCGCTCAACAACCTGTCGCTGTTTGGCCTGGTGTTGGCCATCGGCATTGTCGTCGACGACGCCATCGTGGTGGTGGAGAACATCGAGCGCCACCTGCGCGAGGGCATGGAGCCGAGGGCCGCGGCGCACTTGACCATGGACGAGGTCGGCGGCGCCCTGATCGCCATCGCTCTGGTGCTTACCGCCGTCTTCGTGCCGACCGGATTCCTCACCGGCATCTCGGGGCAGTTCTATCGCCAGTTCGCGCTGACCATCGCCAGCGCGACCCTGATCTCGCTGATCGTCTCCTTGACCCTCTCGCCGGCCATGGCGGCCCTGATCATGAAGCCAAACGCGCACGCGGGGGCCGGCGAGGTGACCTGGCGACGGCGGCCGATCGCCCGCTTCGGCGAACTGTTCAACAAGACCTTCGATGACATCAGCGACGGTTATTCGCGGCTGATCCACCGCCTGGTCAACATGACCGGGCCGATCCTGATCATCTACGCAGTGCTTCTTGCAATTACCGGCTGGCGGCTGGCGGATACGCCCCAGGGCTTCATTCCGGATCAGGACCAGGGGCTGCTGCTGATCGCCGCCAACCTGCCGCCGGGCTCGGCGCTGGCCCGCACTGACAAGGTTATGAACGACGTCACCGCCCGATTGCTGGAAACGCCCGGGGTGACGGCGGGCTCGGTCTATGCCGGCGTCGAGCCGACCACCAACACCACCTCGTCCAACAGCGGCCAGATCTACGTGATCCTCGATCCGTTCGCGAAGCGCGTCGCCGAAGGCCTGACGCTCGAGAAGATCAGGGCAGACATCGAAAAGCGCATGTCGACGATCTCGGACGCCGACATCCGCGTCATCGAGCCACCGCCGGTCCGCGGGATCGGCACCACCGGCGGCTTCAAGATGATCGTCGAGGCGCAGTCGAGCAACGACCCCAGGCAGCTCGAACAGGTGGCGAACGCCGTGGCCGCCGAGGCCAACAAGTCGCCGTTTATCGACCGCGCCTTCGTCACCTTCAACACCAAGAACCCGGCCCTCTACGCCGACATCGACCGCACCAAGGCCGAGATGCTGGGCGTCAAGGACAGCTCGGTTTTCGACACACTGCAGACCTATCTGGGGTCGACGTTCGTAAACGAATTCAATTTGTTCGGACGGACATTCAACGTCTACGCTCAGGCTGACGCGCCATTCCGCACCGACGAGTCGAAGATCGCCCTCCTGAAGACCCGCTCGACGTCCGGGGCCATGGTGCCACTGGGCTCGGTGTTGACCCTGCGCCACGTCACCGAGCCTTACCGGGCCCTACGCTACAATCTCTATCCGGCCGCGGAAGTGAACGCCGCCGCCAAGCCCGGCATTTCCAGCGGCCAGGCCATGGACGCCCTGGAGCAGGCGGCGGCCAAGGTCCTGCCGCGCGGCTACAACTATGAATGGACCGAGATCGCCTACCAGCAGAAGCTGGCCGGCAACACGGCGGTGTTCACCTTCATCGCCTCGGTGCTGTTCGTCTTCCTGGTGCTGGCCGCCCTTTACGAGAGCGTGACCCTGCCGTTCGCGGTGCTGCTTATCGTGCCGATGTGCCTCCTGGCGGCGATCACCGGCGTCAACCTGCGCGGCCTGGACAACAACATCCTGACCCAGGTCGGACTGGTCGTGCTGATCGGCCTGGCCGCCAAGAACGCCATCCTGATCGTCGAGTTCGCCCGCCAGGGCGAGGAGGAGCACGGCCTGGAGCGGCACGAGGCGGCGGCCGAGGCCGGCCGCACGCGGCTGAGGCCGATCTTGATGACTTCGTTCGCCTTCATTTTCGGCGTCGTGCCGCTGGCGTTCGCCTCCGGAGCCGGCGCAGAGATGCGGGTCGCATTGGGCACGGCCGTGCTGTTCGGGATGTTGGGCGTGACCGCCTTCGGCCTGATCTTCACGCCGGTGTTCTACGTGGTGTTCAGGATCGTCTCCGAGCGCATTCCCAGGGCGCCGAAGCCGCCGCGGGCCTCACCGCCGGCTCCGCCGCAGGCTTTGGAGTCACATCCGTGAGGCGGGTGCTTGCCCCCATCCTTTCGGTCATCGCACTCGGCGGCTGCGTTGTCGGTCCGCGCTATCAGACAGCCGCGACACCGCCGACGGCAAACGGCGGCTTCGTCTCGGCCGAGCCCGGCGCGTCGACGGCCGCGCCACTGCCGCCCCACTGGTGGCGGCTCTACGACGATGCCACCCTGGATAGCCTGGTCGAGCGGGCGCTGACTGAGAACAAGGACCTCGAAGCCGCGGCGGCCAACCTCGCCTACGCCCAGGCCCAGGTCGATGAGGCCAAGGCCGGCCGCTACCCGTCCACCAACCTCTCGTTCGGACCGAGCTGGGGGCGCTCGCCCACCGCCACA
>JBEKQJ010000121.1:0-8834 GCA_049519835.1 Caulobacteraceae bacterium
CCGTCGTGGTCCAGCTCGTGCACCCCGGCGTGTGTCCGGGGGTCAGATGCGCCGTCAGGACCGCGTCGCCGACCGATATGCGCTCACCGTCCCGGATCACCCGATCGACCCCGATCGGCGGGAAGTGGTAGCCGGCGAGGTCGTAGTCCGTGTCGCCACGCGGGACGCCGCGCTCGAGGGCCGCTCGATCGCCGGCGCTGGCGGCGAACCTGGCCCCGGTGTCCTTCTTGATCTGGGCCAGGGCGCCGACGTGATCTTCGTGCGCGTGGTCGCTGAGGAGCCACTTCACCGACTTCAGCGGAACGCCCACGGACTGGATGTTGCGCTCGATGAGCGACGCGTTCTGCTTGAGCGTGCCATCGATGAGGATGGCTCCGTCAACCGAGGTAATCAGGTAGGCCGACAGGCCCCTGGAGCCGACGTAGTAGATATGCGGCGCAATGCGGAAGGGTTTGATCGGCTGGGTCCAGGCCGGCGGCTGCGCCGCTGAGTTGAACGTGCACGTGGCCAAGGCGATCATGGTGAGGGCGAGCCTGATCCAAGTTAGAGACATCGTTTTTCCTCATATCGCCGGCGCGACTGCGCATCATGCAGGGCGAAATATCGTGAAACGCCGGTTCCCTCACAAACGACCAATATTGGCAAGAAACACAAATTAAACTAATGTCTATTGATGGAGAGATCGCGGCTCCCGCTCAACGCGCTGCGGGCCTTCGAGGCGGCGGCGCGGCACCTCAACGTGACGCGCGCGGGGCTCGAACTTCGCGTCTCGCAAGCCGCGGTCAGCCATCAGATCAAGCTACTGGAAGATCAGCTCGGCGCGCCGCTCTTCCGCCGGCTGCCGCGCGGCTTGGCGCTGACCGACGAAGGCGCGGCGCTGGCGCCGATGCTGGGCGACGCGCTCGATCGCATGGCCGCCACGCTGGACCGGTTCGCCAGCGGACGCCTGCGGGAGATCGTCAACGTCGGCGTGGTCGGGACGTTCGCCACCGGATGGCTGCTGCCGCGCCTGCCGGCGTTCGAAGCGCTCCATCCGGACGTCGACCTCAGGATCATGACCAACAACAACCGGGTCGACCTGGCCGGCGAGGGCCTCGACCTAGCGATCCGCTATGGCGACGGCGCCTGGCACGGAACTGACGCGCTTCCGATCCTGGACGCGCCGCTGACGCCGCTTTGCGCGGCCGGTATCGCGCGGCGGCTCACGGCGCCGGGCGATCTCGGGCGGGAGACCCTGCTGCGATCCTACCGCCCCGATCAGTGGACGCTGTGGTTCGAGGCGGCCGGCATCGCCACGCCGCCAATCCGCGGACCAATCTTCGACGCCTCGCCCACCATGGCGGCGGCGGCGGCCGGCGGCGCGGGCGTCGCCCTCCTGCCAGCGCGGCTGTTCGAACAAGACCTGGCGAGCGGCCGACTAATTCAGCCCTTCGACATTAGCGTCGGCGCCGGCCGCTATTGGCTGACGCAGCTGAAATCACGTCCTGAGACTGCGGCGATGGCGAGGGTGAGGGCGTGGCTGCAGCAGGCCGCCTGACCGACCCGCCGCTTGGTTGACTGATCAATCAAGTGGCGCCAATGATCGCTTGAATGAACGATCAAGATACGCCGTCGACAGCCGACCGCCTGGTCTATGCGGCCATGCTGCTCTTCGCTGAGAAGGGCTACGGCTCGACCAGCGTGGCCGACATCCTGCGCGAAGCTGGGGCCAATTCCGGCAGCCTCTATCACGCCTTTCCGACCAAGCAGGACCTGCTGCTCGAGGTGCTGCGGCGCTATCGAGACGGCATTGGACCGATGCTGCTCGCGCCGGCCTGGGAGGGGACCCCGGACCCCGTCGAGCGCATATTCGCCTTGCTGGCCGCCTACCGTGGCATGCTGGTGCGCAGCGAGTGTCTCTACGGCTGTCCGATCGGCAGCCTGGCGCTTGAGTTGCACGAGCCCGATCCGCCGGTGCGCGAGCTGCTGGCGGTGAACTTCGATGGCTGGACGGCGGCGGTCGAGACCTGCCTGGCGGCGGGAGCCGAACGCCTGCCGAGCGGGACCGATCTCAAGCGCCTGTCGCAATTCGTGCTGACGGTGATGGAGGGCGGAGTGATGCAGTCGCGCACCCACCGCACGATCGCCGCCTTCGACGCCTGCGTGGACACCCTTCGCGACTACTTCAACCGGCTGCGGGACGCGGCCATCCGGGAGGCCCCATGAACAAGCTCATCCTTACGCTCGCCCTGGCCCTGGCCGGCCCCGTCGCCGCGCAGCCGGTCGACAAAGCGCCCGACGTCGTCGACTCCTCATTCGTCACCCCCGATGGTCAAAGCGACCTGCAGCAGTCGGTGGTCATCGGCGCGCCGGTGGCCGTGCTGTGGAAATCGTTCACCGACCCCAAGGAGTTCGCCCGCTGGAACGCGCCGGTGGCGGCGATCGACATGCGCGTCGCAGGCACGTTGGAGGCGAGCTACGATCCCAAGCATCCCATCGGCGACCCGGACAACATCAAGCACCGGATCATCACCTTCCTGCCCGAGCGCCTGATCGTGTTCCAGAACATCCAGGCCCCGCATGACCTGCCCAACGCCGACAAATTTCAGCGCACGGTGATCGTCGTCCAGTTCGAGCCGCTGGGTCCCTCAAAGACGCGCGTGACACTCACCTGTACCGGTTTCGCGGCCGACGCCGGCTCGAAGGCGATCTACGCCTTCTTCCATGAGGACAACGCCGCGGAGCTGGAGCGCTGGAAGCACGTCTACGAGGCGCCGGCCGGCTGACCTTTGCTTGACCCGAAGGTCAACTGCGGGCATCCGAGGGGCGAGGGAGCTAGGAGAGGCGACGCATCGCCGATGAAGATTCTCGCCGCCTGCGGCGCGCTGCTCCTATCTCCTTCCCTGGCCATGGCGGCGGCGCCGCAGCCGGCGCAGGCCGTGCCGCCCGGCATGTACGCCGGCCGCTGGTTCCAGATCGCCCAGATCCTCCAGACCGACCATCATCCTTGCCGGGGCGGCGTGGACGAGTTCGTGCCTTCGCCCAAGGGCGGCTTCACGGTAACCATGACCTGCCAGGGCGGCATTGGCCCCCACAGCATCTCGGTCCATGGCGAGGTCATGCCGGGTTCGGGCGGGACCAAGTTCAAGCTCTCCTTCCTTGGCGGGCTGATCCGCCAGGAATACTGGGTGCTCGACCACGCCGCCGACCAGTCCTGGGCCCTCATGGCGACCCCGGGAGGCAACTTCCTCTGGCTGCTGGCCCGCACGCCGGCGCTCAGCGCCGCCGATCACCAGGCCGCCTGCGCCCGTATCCACGCCCTCGGCTTCGATCTCGCCAAGCTCACGTCCGACCGCTGAGCGGGCCGCTCGACGGAATTCTGTTGACGAGCTGTGGATAATCCGAATTCGCCCGATTCGGCGCTTGATTCGGGCGAAAGCTGGGCGTAGCTTGAACTTGTCGGCCAGGAGCGAAAGCAACGACGACAAGCAAGTTGCGAACCGAAAGGAACGTGGCAAGCAAGTCGAAGTTTCAAGACGCAACTCCGCAAGGAGAACTTGGCTAGACGATTTTGCGGGGGCTTCGGCCCCCGCAATTTTATTTGGAGCACGGCTCCTGAACTCTCCCTGAAAGCTAGCAGTTGTTAGGCGCGAGATTGATGCTCGCAGGTGGGGAACGGTCGCCTCTTGCGCCAGAACGTACCCGGAACGATGCTGAGGCGGTGGAAGAGACGATCGTCCTCACCTCCGGCCGTCCGGAGATCACCAGCGCGGTGACGCGGGGCGCGGCGCGGCTCGCCGTGGCGCTCGGCTGGGCGCCAGTGCTGGAAGTGGTGCTGCCGAACGGCCGGCGGGCCGACATCATGGCGATCTCGCCGCGCGGCCGCATCGCCATCGTCGAGGTCAAGTCGGGGATCGAGGACTTCCGGGCCGACCGCAAGTGGAGCGACTACCTGCCGTTTTGCGACGCTTTCTACTTCGCCGTCGCGCCGGAATTTCCGCAGGAGGCGCTGCCGCAAGATCCCGGACTGATGGTCGCAGACGCCTTCGGCGGGGCGATCACCCGCGAGGCGCCAGAGAGCCTGCTGGCGCCGGCGCGGCGAAAGGCGCTCACGCTGGCCTTCGCCCGGCTGGCGGCGATGCGGGCGCTCGCGCTCGAGCCCTAGCGCGGGGCGCGCTTGGAGAGGATGCGCTGCAGGGTGCGGCGGTGCATGTTGAGCCGCCGGGCTGTCTCGGAGACGTTGCAATTGCACTGCTGGTAGACGCGCTGAATGTGCTCCCAGCGCACCCGGTCGGCGCTCATCGGGTTTTCCGGCGGCGGCGGCGCCCCGCCCTCGGCGGCCAGGAGGGCGGCCACGACGTTGTCGGCGTCGGCGGGTTTGGACAGGTAGTCCACGGCGCCGGCCTTAACGGCGGCGACGGCGGTGGCGATGTTGCCGTAGCCGGTGAGCATGATGATCCGGGCTTCCGGCCGCACGTCGCGGATCAGGTCGACCACACTGAGGCCGGATCCATCGGCCAGGCGCATGTCGAGCACAGCGAAGGCAGGCGGGGCGGCGCGTACGGCGGCGACGGCTTCCTCGACCGACTCCGCGAGCGTGGTCTCGAAGCCCCGCGACTGCAGCGCCCGACCGAGCCGCACGCGCAGCACCGCATCGTCATCGAGCAGGAGCAGGCTCCTGTCGGCAATATCGCTCAGCCCTGGATGGAAATCAGTCATGCCCGCCCCCCGACACTCAGGAGCAAGAACGCGCCCCTGCTACAAAATGTCGCAATTCGGGGGCCAAAGGCAAGTGCGAGGACCGTGCGGTTTCGAACGGTCAGTCGACCGCCTCGATCGCCGCGCGCGGCCAGCGCGCCGAAACAATGGCTCCCCGCCGGCGGCCGTTGCGGAATGTGACGACGGCGTCAGTGCGCTCGAGCAGGGTCTTGGCGATGAAAAACCCGAGCCCCATGCCGACATGGCCGGTGCGCGAGCCTTCGGCGCCGGGCCGGGTGGTGACGTAGGGATCGCCCAGGCGGTCGATGACTTCCGAGGCGAAGCCTGGCCCGTCGTCCTGGACTTCAATGGTGATGAACCGGGAGTCGAACTTGGCCGATAGCAGGATCTCGCCCCTGGCGAAGTCGACGGCGTTCTCGACGATCGAGTTGAGGGCGTGGAGGATCTCGGTCTTGCGCCAGACGTCCGGCGCCACAGCGTCCGGCGGGCCGCTGACCAGGGCCTCGACCCGCACCACAGGATCGCCCTCGTAGGGCGCGACGACGTCGTCGAGGAACTCTTCGAGACTGATGCGCTGGATGCTTTCAGCTTCCTCCGGCGCGTCCGTGAGGCGCTTGAGGATGCCTCGGCAGCGCTGGGCTTCGTCCATCAGGAGCCAGGCGTCTTCGCGCAGCGGCCCCTCCGGCGTCTCGCGCGCCAGCTCCTTGGCGACCACAGAGATGGTGGTGAGGGGCGTACCGAGTTCATGGGCGGCGGCGGCGGCCAGGGCGCCGAGCGCGGAGACCCGCTGCTCTCGCGCCAGCACGGTTTCGGTGACGTGCAGCGCGAGCTCCATGCGGGAAGCCCGCGAGGCGGTCCAGGCCGAGAAGCCGCCGGTCACCGCCATCCCCAGGATTAGGGCGATGATCGCCCCGATCCGGTAGAGCAGAGGCAGGCGGAAGGGCGTCGGCCCCGGCCACGGCAAGGGCGCGCTGTAGAACGCCAAGACGATCGCCAGGGCGGCGGCGAGCACCCCGACGGCCACGGCCCAACGCGTCGGCAGGGTGGCGAAGGCGACCATGACCGGCACCACCATCAGCACGCAGAAGGGATTGTTGAGGCCGCCGGTGAAGAATAACAGGCCGGAGATCTGGCAGACGTCGAAGATCAGCTGGCCGGCGGCTTCCCACGGTTTGGCGAACCGCCGGTTGGCGGGCGACACCATCATCGCCAGTGTGAAGACGGCGCTCGCGCCAATCAGGATGAAACACGGCAGATAGGGCAGGCGCCATTGCAGGACGAACACGGCGCCGATGGCGACCGCCTGGCCGACGACCCCGAACATGCGCAGCAGCACGAGGGTGCGCGTCTTGATCCGTCCGACGCCAACGCCGGGCGCTTGCGCGCCCAGTCCCGCGAGCGTATCGGCGGGCGAACTGGGCGGCGCGACAAGCGAAAAGCCGGCGGCCCCCACGGAGTCTGCCGTCGTTGACGTCATGCCCCTCCAATCAACTCACACGACCGAGGCCGGCGAGCCCCAGTGAAACGAACGATTCCTATCACAGTCTTCGCCTTCGTGGCGATTTTCAGTGGCTTGGCCGCCTGCGGCCGTGCGGACCGGCCGGCGCCTGCAGCATCGGACATCGGCGGACCATTCCAGCTCGTCAGCGACACTGGCGCACGCGTCGATGAACGTCTGCTTAAGGGCAAGTGGAGCGTGGTCTACTTCGGCTACACGTTCTGCCCCGACGTCTGCCCGACGACGCTGGCGCAGCTAGGGGGCGCCGAGCAGGCCCTGGGAGCGCGCGCCCGGGCGTTCCAGGTGGTGTTCATCACCGTCGACCCGGTCCGCGACACGCCCGCCGCGCTGCACGCCTACCTGGCCCAGTCTCAATTTCCAAAGGGCGCCGTCGGCCTGACCGGCTCCGAGGCGCAGATCAGGGCCGCGACCGGCGTCTATCATGTCTACTACGCCCGCCAGGGCGCGGGCGCGAACTACAGCGTCGACCACACCTCGATCCTCTATCTCATGGACCCGGAGGGGCGGTTCGTCCGGCCGGTGACGCCGGGGCCGCCGGCGAACATGGCCGGGCAGATCGAAGCGGCCATGGACGGACGATGACCAAAAGGCCGCACCGTCCAGCTTATGGACTTCCCCAGCGAACCCTCCCCATATTGCTGGGCTCGCGGACCAGTTAAGGAGCCGGATGCTTTACGCCCTACACGAGACCGCTTACCGAACGGCTGCGCCCCTGCGGGTGGCCGCGGAGTTCGCCCGCGAATTTTGGCGTTCGCCGTTCAATCCAGCCTCTGCGTCGGGCTTTGGACGGGCGCTTTCAGCTTCGGCCGATGTCACCGCCAATCTCACGCGGCGCTATTTCCGGCCGGCGTGGGGCATCGACGACGTTGTTGTGAACGGCGTCCTCATCCCGGTGCGCCGCGAGACCGTCTGGCGCTCGCCGTGGGTCAGGCTGCGGCGGTTTGCGCGCGATCCTGAAGCCCTGGCAGCGGCCGGCGCGGCGACGGAATCCCCGGCGGTGCTGGTCGTCGCGCCGCTGTCTGGGCACTACGCCACCTTGCTGCGCGGCACGGTGCGCACATTCCTGCAGGATCACGACGTCTATGTCACCGACTGGGCTAACGCCCGTGACGTGTCGCTCATAGAAGGCCGCTTCGACCTGCATGACTACATCGACACCCTGATCGACATCCTGGGCGAGATCGGCCGCCGGGCACACGTGGTCGCGGTCTGTCAGCCCGGTCCGCCGGCGCTGGCCGCGGCCTCGCTGATGGCCGAGACCGACGATCCGCTGCGGCCCGCCAGCCTGACGCTGATGGGCTCGCCCATCGACGCCCGACTCTCGCCGACGGTGACCAACCAGCTGGCCGAGAAGCGGCCGTTCACCTGGTTTCAGTCGAACATGATCCACACCGTGCCGCCGCCCTACACGGGGACGCTGCGGCGGGTCTATCCGGGCTTCGTGCAACTCTACAGCTTCATGTCGATGAACGCCGAGGCCCACCAGAGCGCCCATTGGCGCTACTTCGCCGATCTGGTGAAGGGCGACGGCGACTCGGCCGAGAAGCATCGCGAATTCTACGACGAGTACCTCTCGGTCCTGGATCTATCGGAAGAGTTCTATCTGCAGACGGTCGACGAAGTGTTCCAGCGCTACCTGCTGCCGAAGGGCGAGATGGTCCATCGCGGCCGCCGCGTCGATCCGGCGGCGCTGACCGACGTGGCGCTGATGACCGTCGAGGGCGAAAAAGACGACATTTCCGGCGTCGGCCAGACCCAGGCCGCCCATGGACTGTGCCCTAACCTCCCGGCCGAGTGGCGCGAACTCTACGTGCAGCCGGGAGTCGGCCACTACGGCGTTTTCAACGGCCGCCGGTTCAACGAAGAGATCTATCCTCGCATCCGCGACTTCATCGGCCGGCGCGAGGCGCGTCTTTGAACGCAACCGCGGCGCCGTGAGGCTCTTCGCCAAACCCCTGGCCGACGGTGAGCGGGTCGATCTCGGCGGACTCACCCTGCGCCTACGCGTCAGCCGGCGGGCGCGGCGCGTCTCCCTTCGCATCGACGCCCGCACCGGCGAGGCGGTGGCGACCGCGCCGTCGGCCAGGCGCCTCGCTGACGCCCTGACGTTCGCCCGCAGCCGGCGGGGCTGGCTGGAGGCGCGCCTATCGGCCAGGCGCACCGGCCCGGCCCTGGCCGCCGGGGCGCAAGTCGTCGTCCTCGGCGAGGCCTGGGCGCTGGTTCCGGACGGTCGCCGGCCGAAGCTGGAGCCTGGGGTGTTGCGGGGCTGCGGTGCGGGCGAGGTGGACACACAGCTGGTGATCCGCGCCATCCGGCGTATGGCGCTGGCCGCGTTCAGCGACGGGGCCGCCATCCATTGCGCCAGGCTCGGGGTTCCTATCCCGCGGATCAGCCTTGCCGACACCGCCAGCCGCTGGGGCTCGTGCACGCCGGCTACGGCCGGCCGGGTCGGGTCGGTGCGGCTCTCCTGGCGCCTGGCGCTGGCGCCGCTCGCGGTCGCCGACTACGTCGTCGCGCACGAATGCGCGCACTTGCTCGAGGCCAATCACGGACCCCGATTCTGGGCCCTGGTGCGGGAGCTGGTCGGCGATCCGGCCCCGCACCGCGCCTTCCTGCG
>JBEKQJ010000122.1:0-8830 GCA_049519835.1 Caulobacteraceae bacterium
TTCACCAGCGACGAAGCGGTGATCTCATCGAAGTAGAGGCCGTAGGGATTGATCAGGAACTGATGGTCCGGCCCCGGCAGGCGGGCCGAAATGTGGGTGTAGATCAGGTCGTCCCAGCCGTGCAGCGCCACCAGGCGGTAGAGCGCCGCCAGCGCCACCCGGGTGTTCCACTCCTCCTCCGAGACCTTGCCCTTCAAGGAGATTGCGACCGCTTGCGAACCGTCGGCCATGATCCGTCCCTTCCTTCTCGAAACTATCCAAGACTCGCGCCGCGCCGGGCCGGCGTCAAGGATCAGTGGGGCGCGTCGGTCGCGGGTTGGGCCGGCGGCGGCGGCGGCGCCTTCTGAAGCCACTTCGGTCGCTTGGCGCTCGGCTGCGGAGTCGGCCAGGCGGCGGTGTTCGGCATCGGCGAGCCCGGCGAATCCACCGCCGACGGCGAGCCATAGATCGCCGCCGACTGCGGATCGGCCATCGGCGTCGCCGAGGGGTCGGGGGCGATGGTCACCGTGGTGTGCTCGCTGGATAGGCCTGGGATCGGGTTCGCCGCCGGCTCGTTGGCCGGCGGGGCCGAGACGGGACTTTGCTGCGCCTGGGCGGCGAAGGCGCTCAGGGCGGCCGCCAGAACGATGATCGGAAGGCGCATCTCAACTCTCCTGCCCCCAGCCTATATATAGGCAGGAGATCGAAACGAGCTCGATATGACGGCGCGCAGCGGAAAAACATCGGCCGGGGCCATGAGCCTCGCGGAAGCGGAGCGGCGCCAGCGCGCCTACGCCGCCCATCGCCGCGCCTGGGCCGAGGCCGTCGGCCGGCCCTATACGCGCGACGAGGATCCTCGTCCGCCGCCGGGCGAGGTCGATGCCGGGCCTGACGAATAGCCGCCATCGTCATCTGAAAACCATCACCCGAACCGCGGAGCAGACAATTGTCCGAGACCCCGAGTGTCGGCGCGTTCGCCATCGTTCCGAGCAATGATCTGCCGGGCGCGGTTCCGTTCTGGGAGCGTCTCGGCTTCGCGCGCACCGGCGGCGACGCCAACTACATCATCATGTCCGGCTGGGGCTGTGAGGTTCACCTGATCCAGGCGGGGGATGGCCCCTGGCGGGTGCCGGAAAACAACAACCCGTTCGGCGTCTTCATCCGCACCCCTGACGTCGACGCCATCGCCGCCCGCGTTGACGACCTGATCATCCGGCCGGGCGGCGTCCTGCGCCATCGCGAATGGGGCCTCTACGAGGTCGGCATCTGTGGACCGGACGGCATGCTGGTCCGCATCGGCTGGCCTTCGCGGCTGATCAAGGGACCGGCAGCGAATTGACAACCTGCGGGGCGGCGGGTCAGGTCGCCGCCCCGTTTTCGAGACAAAAATGGCCGCACCCAAGCTCGCCTTTCTCGCCAGCGACCGGCCCGAGGCCGAAGAGGCCCGCGGCCGCCTCGCCCGCCGCTATGGCGATGCGGAGGGGGAAACCGCCGATGTGGTCGTCGCCCTGGGCGGCGACGGCTTCATGCTCGAATGCTTGCACAACAATCTGGGTGGCCGGCGCCCGATCTACGGCATGAACCGCGGCTCGGTCGGTTTCCTGATGAACGATTATCGCGAAGACGATCTCCTGGAGCGCATCGCCGCCGCCGAGCAGGCGGTGATCCATCCCCTGCGGATGCAGGCCCTCGATCATGCCGGCGTCGAGCACGAAGCGCTGGCGTTCAACGACGTCAGCCTGCTGCGCGAAACCCGCCAGACCGCCAAGCTGCGCATCCGCATCGACGGCCGACCGCGCCTAGAGGAGCTGATCTGCGACGGGGTCCTCGTCTCCACCCCGGCCGGCTCGACCGCCTATAATCTCTCCGCCCACGGCCCGATCATCCCGATCGACGCCCAGATCCTGGCCGTGACGCCGATCAGCGCCTTTCGGCCGCGCCGCTGGCGCGGCGCGCTGATCTCGCACCGCGCCGAGGTCACCTTCGAGGTCCTGGAGGCCGACAAGCGGCCGGTGAGCGCCGTGGCCGACCACGTCGAGGTCCGCAGCGTCGTCCGCGTCAACGTCTCCGAGGATCGCGCCATAGCCGTGCCGATTCTCTTCGACGCCGGCCGCAGCCTCGAAGAGCGCATGCTGGCCGAACAGTTCCAGGTCTGAACCCGGACCGCCTCACGCGTCCGGATGCGGCAGCTCCATCGGCTCGGCCTCGTGGCCGGTGACCAAAATGCCCTGGCGCAGCTTCGAGTGCCACATGCCGTAGGCGAAGTAGATCAGGAAACCCACGATCAGGTAGGTGAAGAAGAACTGGGCGATGGTGAACTTCAGGCCGAGGAACTCGATCAGGTTCCTGTTGTTGAGGATCGATCTCAGCAGAATCAGGCACATGCCGGCGCCCAGGATCGGCACCACCGGATAGAGCGGCACCCGGAACGGCCGCTTCAGACCGGGGCTGCTGAACCTCAGGTAGATGACGGTGATGCACACCAGCGCGAAGGCCGTCAGCGAGCCGACGTTGGAGAGGTCGGCGAGGTTATCGATGGTGAGGAAGCCGGCCGCCCCGCAGGCGATGATCCCCACGATGATGGTGTTGATCCACGGCGTGCGGAAGCGTTGGTGAATGACAGACATGATGCGGGGCAAAAGGCCGTCGCGCGACATGGTGTAGAAGATGCGCGTCTGGCCGTAGAGCAGCACCAGCATGACGCTGGAGAGCCCGGCGATCGCGCCGATTTTCACCAGCACCGCGAACCACGGCATCCCGATCTTGTTGACCGCCAGCGCGATCGGCGCGGGCGTGTCGAGCTGAGCATAGGGGACGATCCCGACCAGAACCGCCGAGGTGAGGATGTAGAGCGTGGTGCAGATCACCAGCGAGCCGATGATGCCGATCGGCATGTCCTTGGCCGGGTTGCGCGATTCCGCGCC
The DNA here is from genome assembly GCA_049519835.1 of Caulobacteraceae bacterium. Taxonomy (GTDB): domain Bacteria; phylum Pseudomonadota; class Alphaproteobacteria; order Caulobacterales; family Caulobacteraceae; genus Acaudatibacter. The sequence goes on from JBEKQJ010000122.1 coordinate 2,904, forward strand.
TGCGGTGGAGACCGCCTCGAAGCCCAGATAGGCGAAGAAAATCCGCGCCGCCCCGGTGATGACCCCGCCGACGCCATACATGGAATGGGAATCGCCGGTTAAGACGTCGCCGATCGCCCGCAGGATCTGGCTGCCCAGATCCATGGGCGTGCCAGGCGGCGGCGGCGGAATCTCGGCCGGGACGAGCGGCGAGAGATTGGCCGGATGGACGTAGAACGCGCCGATGGTGATGAAGGCGATCACCACGGTCAGCTTGATGGCCACCACGATGTTGTTGACCCGGGCCGACTCCGAGATGCCGATGACCAGGAGCCCGGTCACCGCCATGATGATCGCCACGGCGGGCAGGTTGACGATACCGGATCCGATAACGTGGCCGGCCGCGTCCTTGATCGGCACACCCGGCGCGGCGGTCAGGGCGGCCGGGATATGAATCCCGATGTTGTCCTGCAGCAGGCTGACGAAATAGCCCGACCAACCAACCGCGACGGTCGAGGCCGAAAGGCCGTATTCGGTAATCAGCAGGATGCCCATCACCCAGGCGGCGATCTCGCCCATCGAAGCGTAGCTGTATGAATAGGCTGACCCCGACACCGGCAGGGCCGAGGCCAGTTCGGCGTAGCAAAGCGCCACGAAGGCGCAGAGCGTGCCGGTGATGACGAACGAGATGGTGATGGCCGGCCCCGAGAAGCGGGCCGCCGCCGTGCCGGTCAGCACGAAAATGCCCGTTCCGATGATGCAGCCGATGCCGAGCAGGATGAGATTGAGCGCCCCGAGGGTCCGCTTCAGTTCGCCGTGGGTCAGTTCACTCTGGATCTGCGCGACGCTTTTTCGCTGGAAGATCCGTCCAATGCCCAACCCCGTCTGCCCGACGCTCGCCATCGATGGTCCTTTTTCGCCCTTGTCCGGTCCCCGCCGGGAGGGGGACGCTAGCCGCTTGCCCGCGCCGGAGCAACGCCGTCTCCGCGGCCGCCTTGCGGGCCGGTTCCGGCGCCCTATCCTCTGGCGAGCGCAGGTCTTTCGAGGAGCGGGAATTGGACGCAGAGACGCCGAAGCCGCCGCCGATCCGGGCGGTGGTGGTGCCGGTCACCCCGCTGCAGCAGAACTGCACCATCGTCTGGGACCAGGCGACCCGCAAGGCGGCGGTGATCGACCCCGGCGGCGAGGTCCCCCGTCTGCTCAAGGTTCTGGCCGATCAGAAGCTCGAGCTGGAGAAGATCTGGGTCACCCACGGCCACCTCGACCATGCCGGCGGCGTGGCTGCCCTCAAGGAGGCGACCGGGGTTCCGATCGAGGGGCCGCACCCGGACGATCTCTTCTGGATCGAGGACATCGGCGCGAGCGGCGCACGCTGGGGCATGCCCGACGCGCGGTCGTTCACCCCGGACCGGTGGCTCGATGACGGCGATACAGTCGCGCTCGGCGGTACGACATTCGAGGTCTACCATTGCCCCGGGCACACCCCGGGTCACGTCATCTTCCATCATCGCCGGGCCCGCTTCGCCCAGGTCGGCGACGTGCTCTTTCAGGGCTCGATCGGCCGCACCGACTTCCCGCGCGGCGACTATCAGCAGTTGATCGACTCGATCACCGGCAAGCTCTGGCCGCTCGGCGACGACGTCACTTTCGTCCCCGGCCACAACGCCATCTCGACCTTCGGCGCCGAGCGCCGCAGCAATCCTTTCGTGGCGGATGCAGTGTTGGCCGCGGGAGTCTAGATGTGCGGGGCGCCCACTGGGTTCCCTTCTCCCGCAAGGGGAGAAGGAACACCCGAGGCGATCTCGGCGACAGACGCGCCAGGGGCGACCGCCCCGCCAATTGCGGCTATGTTTCAGCGCCGACATTGCCGCGCCAAGGCCGGCGCGCAAGAGGCGGCGCCATGAGCGAGACTCTGATGAACGAAACCGGCGAGACGACGCAGGAGCATATCCTGGTCGTCGACGACGATCCTGGGATCCGCGACGTGGTCTCGGAATTCCTCGCCCGCCACGGCTATGCGGTCGAGACCGCCGCCGACGGCAAGGCGGTGGAAAAGGCCCTGGCCCGCCGCCGGCCGGACCTCGTGGTGCTCGACGTCATGCTGCCGGGCGAAGACGGCCTTTCCATCTGCCGCCGGCTGGCGCGGCCCGACGGGCCGGCGATCATCATGCTGAGCGCCGTCGGCGAGGAGACCGACCGCATCGTCGGCCTCGAGCTCGGGGCCGACGACTATCTCGCCAAGCCGTGCAATCCGCGCGAGCTGCTGGCCAGGGTGCGCGCGGTCCTGCGCCGCAAGACCGAGGCCCGCGGGACCGAGGAGCCGCTGGAGGCGGCCTGCGAGTTCGCCGGCTGGCGGCTCGACCTCGTGCGCCACGAGCTGCGTTCGCCGCAGAGCGTGGTGGTCAACCTCTCCAGCGGCGAGTTCTCCCTCCTCCGCGCTTTCGTCGAACGGCCGCAGCGGGTGCTGACCCGCGACCAGCTGCTCGAGTTCGCCCGCGGCCCGCGGTCCGAAGCCTTCGATCGCGCCATCGACGTGCAGATCAGTCGCCTGCGCCGCAAGCTCGAGGGCGGCGGCGACGGCCAGGAGCTGATCCGCACCATCCGCAACGAAGGCTACCTGTTCGTGCCGAGGGTCTCACGCATCCCGTGAGGATCCGGGCCCCCTCGCCTTCACTCTTCCTCCAGACCCTGGGTCTGGTGGTGGCAACCCTGATCGCCGCCGAGGCCACCACCATCCTCGTGGTGATGAGCCTGCCGCCGCCGCCGCCCGACGTCTACACCGTGGCCGACGTGTTGCAGGCCGTCCGCCATCAGGGCCGCACCCAGACTCCCGACGGTCGCGACCTCATCGCCCACCTCGAACGCCGCCCACCTGCGCCGAACACCGACGGACGCCGCCGGTTGCAATTCCGCGCTACCCTGGCCAGCGCCCTCGACCTGCCGCCGGCCAGCATCGTTGTCGCCCAACCAGGCCCGCGGATTGTCGCCCTCGCCGCCTCTCCCTCGCCGCAGCACCCCCGCTTCGGACCGTGGATGGAAGGCGACGACCCGATCCTGCTCGGCGGCTTCCAGGTCGGGGTGAAACAGCCGGACGGTGAGTGGTTGGTGGTGGCGCCGATGAGCGCCTTCGGCATCGACCCCTGGCAGCAGCGGCTGCTCCTGGTCATGGCCATCGCCGTCCTGGCGGTCTCGCCGCTGGCCTGGTGGTTTTCGCGCCGCATCGCCGCCCCGATGACCGCGCTCGCCAAGGGAGCCGAGCGTCTCGGCCGCGACCCGTCGGCCCCGCGGTTGGAGATTCGCGGCCCCGCCGAGGTGACAGCCGCGGTGTCGGCCTTCAACGAGATGCAGGAGCGCCTGCGGCAGTACGTCGAAGACCGCACCAACATGGTCGGGGCCATCGCCCATGACTTGCGCACCCCGCTTACCCGCATGCGCTTTCGCATCGAGTCGGCCCCGGAAGACGTCCAGGCCAAGCTGGTTTCCGACATCGACCAGATGGAGGCCATGGTCTCCGCCACCCTGTCCTTCGTCCGCGACGCCTCCCGCCCCCGTGAGCGGGTCAAGCTGGAGATCACCTCCCTGGTCGAGACGATCATGGACGAGGCCGCAGAGACCGGAGCCGACTCCGCCGCCGAGGTCTCCGACCGTGTCGTCGTCGACGGCGATCCGGTGGCCCTACGCCGCCTGATCACCAACCTCGTCGACAACGCCCTGAAGTTCGGCTCCTCGGCCCGCGGCCGGGTGTTCACCGAAAACGGCATGGCGGTGGTCGAGATCGAGGACAACGGCCCCGGCATCGCCGAGGACCAGATCGAGCGCGCCTTCGAGCCGTTTCACCGTCTGGAGACCTCGCGCAGCCGCGACACTGGCGGCATCGGCCTTGGTCTCGCGGTTGTCCGGGCCATTGCCCGCGGCCACGGCGGCGACGTCCAGCTCAGGCCGCGAAAGGAGGGCGGCCTGCGCGCCCAGGTGCGTCTGCCCCTTTCGCTCTCCGTTGGCCGCCAGACCGGCTGAGCCGCCTGCAAGTTTCGTCGGAGTCCGGAGCGCAAGTGGATCGTAGCAAACGGATGGCTCCCATCCGTTTGCGGTTCGATCCACATGGATTCAAACACTTGTGGTGCGTCTCGCCAACGGATGCAGGAAAAGCATCCGTTTGAGTCGCACCACTGGGCGCAACCCAAGCGCAGCTCGGCAGTTAAAGGAATGGCGGATCCGCGCTCGCCGAGGCGTAAGAGGAGTTGAGGCATGGACGACACGAAGGACGGCCCCCGCAAACCGGCCCGGCGTGGCTTTGCAGCCATGGACCCAGAGCGGCGGCGCGAGATCGCCCGGCGTGGCGGGGCTAGCGTGCCCGGCGAGAAACGCAGCTTCGCCCAGAACCGCGACTTGGCGGCCAACGCCGGTCGCAAGGGCGGCGCAGCCTCCCGCGGCGGCGGACGACGCCCCTCCACAGCGAGCTGAAAGTCTTCCTCCCTCCCCTTGATGGGGAGGTTGGACCGCGCGATAGCGCGGGACGGGTGGGGTGGTGGCTCCACCCCCTCCGGCCCGGAGTTTACCCCGGGCGGGCCGCGCCGGCGGCGCGACCCGGGGGGCCACCTCCCCCATCGAGGGGGAGGAGATTGGCTGGTTATCCGCCAAGCGGAGAGCGGCGGCCTTACGGAATGAGCAGCACCCGTCCGACTGCCTTGCGGCTCTCGATGTAGTCGTGGGCCTCGGCGGCCTTGGCGAGCGGAAACGTGCGGTCGATGACCGCTTCGATCTCGCCCCGCGCCGCCGCCTCGATCAGGCCCTGGATCCGCCCGTGAACCCGGTCGGTGTTGATTTCGGCGCCCAGGAAGAAGCCGATCAGCGACCGGTTGCCGCCCATCATCGATGAGACGTCCACCTGCATGGCCTCGCGGCCGGCGGCGCCGACGCTGACCACCCGGCCGCGATAGCCGAGCGACAGCAGGCTTCCCTGCAGGGTCGGCCCCCCGACCGGGTCGATCGCCACATCGACCCCCTTCTGATCGGTCAGCCGCATGACCGCCTTGGCGACGTCCTCGGCGCGATAATTGATCCCCTCGTCCATCCCCAGCCGCGTCAGCCGCGCCAGGCGAGCGTCGCTGGAGGCGGTGGCGATCACCCGGGCCCCGGCCCGCTTGGCGAGTTGAATGGCGGCGACACCGACGCCGCTCGCGCCGGCCTGGACGAGCACGGTCTCGCCGGCCGCGAGGCGGGCGAATTCGAACAGAGCCTCGTCGGCGGTGCCGAAAGCGATCGGGACCCCCGCCGCCAGCTTGACGTCGAAACCGCCGGGGATCGGCCAGGCGCCGCGGGCCGCCACCGCCCGGCGCTCGGCGTGCGAACCGGTCGCGCCGACCGTCACCACCTTTTGCCCGACCTTAAGGTCCGCGACCTCCGATCCGACCTCGATGATCTCACCGGCCGCCTGATAGCCGACGACATGCGGCTTGGCGGCCAGGGCGCCGCGCCAGCGGTTGAGCACGTCGCCGCCCTCGATGCTCACCGCCTCAACCTGGATGACGATCCCGTCCGGCGCGCACTTCGGGTCGGGGACCGTCTCGTAGCGCAGCACGCGCGGGTCGCCGTTCTCCCAGATCACCGCCGCTTTCATTCAGAGCCTCCCTGCCGCGCCATCCTGCGCTTGGCAGACATCAAGGCCGAACGTGGCCGTGGTGTCCATTGACATGTGCATCACATGTACACATGTTCATCGCATGTCGGTGATGATCCAGATTCGCAACGTGCCAGACGACCTCCACCGCACACTCAAGGCGCGGGCCGCCAAGGCGGGTATGTCGCTGTCGGACTATCTGCTCGATGAAGTGCGCAGGGTGGCGGAACGGCCAACCCTGGAAGAGATGCTCGAGCGGTTGCATCGGTTGCCCGTCACGGAAATGTCCGTATCGGCCGCCGAGATTATCCGCGAAGAGCGCGACGCGCGT
>JBEKQJ010000123.1:0-8768 GCA_049519835.1 Caulobacteraceae bacterium
GCACCTCCGCCTGGTTGGCCCGCGCGCCGATGCCATAGGCGTTGAAGCCGTATTGGCCCTGCACGATGTTGTCGCCGGGCGCCAGGAAGGTCTGGTTCAGCAGGGCGAAGACTTCGTCCGTGCCGCAGCCGAGGATCAGCCGCTCGGGCTCCAGGGCATAGTGCTTCGCCACCGCCTCGCGCAGGATCTGGCCGCGACTGTCTGGATAGACGGCCAGGTTCCCAGCCGCCTCGACGAAAGCCGCCTTGGCGAGCTCGCTGCAGCCCAGAATGTTCTCGTTGGCCGACAGCTTGACCGGATGGGCGACACCCTCGGCCGTGGACTTGCCGGGCTTGTAGGGAACGATGTCGAGTATCCCGGCCTTGGCTTCGGGGCGCGTGAGGGGGGCGGTCATGGGCCGCGCCTATGCGGGGGCGACTGGACGCCTGTCAATAAAGCCGGGGCGCCGGGCCGAGGTCGACGGGGCCGAGCCGGGCGCGCCCGTTCTCGAAGGTCAGGTTCGTGCGGCCCGCCGCCGGCGCATCGTCGATCTTCACGCTGGCGGCGAACGCGCCGGAGAGCCGCCCGTCCGGCGCCAGGCCGAGCTTCGCGCCGCTGGCGTCCAGCGTCACGCTCCGGGCGGTGAGCTTCAGCGTCCGTGCATCGATGTGACCGCCAGCCCCCGCCCAGGCGGCCGCGGCGGCCGGCCAGGAAGGTCCGGCGAGCGCCTGCGCATGGTCGAAGATCGCATCGATGGTCAGGGTCGCCGGCGCGCCGCGGGTGAGGGCGCCGAGCAAGCTCGTCGGCGTCGCCTGCGCACCGTCAAGCTCGAGGTAGAAGCCGCCCTGGTCCGCCGGCCCGGCGCGGGTGTGCAGATGGATCTCTTCGGCTCGGCTCAGGAAATAGGCGGCTGAACCCGGCTCCGGCGTGAAGCTCACCCCGAGCCCCTCCAGCGACAGGGCAGGCGGGTGATCGGCCGGATGCGAGATCGAGGCGCGCAGAGTTGCGCCCGTCACTTCCACCTTGTCGCCGCTCGGCCGGACGAGCTCTAGGCCATTCGGTGCGACAAGCACCCAGTGGTCGGGCGTGAAGGCCGAGGCTTCGGCCGTGATCCGCGGTGCGTCTACGTTCCAGCCTTTCGGCGCCCCCCAGGAAAGTCCGCGCAGATCGACGTCGAGACGGAAGGGCCAGCCGGAGACGGCGACGCTGCTCCAGGTCAACACGCCGCCGTTCGCTCGCGTCTGCCGGGCCGCGGCGTCGAGTCGCCGAGAAACCTCGGCCTTCAGGTGAAACCAGACGGCGGTCCAGGCGATGAGGGCGATGGCCACGATCGCGAACGGTGCGTAAAGACCGAAACGCCGGGCTCTTTGCGGCGCAGCAGGCGAGGTCATGGGGACGTCCGATCCGGAACGTTGGGTGTTCGGCTACGGCTCGCTGATGTGGCGGCCTGGATTCCCCTTCCTAGAGCGTCGGCGCGCCGTCTGCCACGGCCGCCGACGGGCCTTCTGCATCTATTCAGTGCATCATCGCGGCACACCGCAGCGCAAAGGCCTGGTGCTGGGCCTGGCTCACGGCGGCTCGGTCCGAGGCGCCGCCTACCGTGTCGCCGAGGCCGATTGGCCGGCGACCTACGCCTATCTGATGGAGCGCGAACAGCCGACAGAGACCTATGTCGAGCATTGGGCCCCGGCGCGCCTCGATGGCGGCGCTCTGGTCAGGGCTCTGACCTTTGTCTCCGACCGCAGCCACCCCCAGTGGGCCGGCGACCTCTGCCTCGAGGCCCAGGCCGACCTCATCGCCGGCGCCAGCGGCCTCTCGGGACGCAACGTCGACTACCTGACCGACCTTGTTGAGCATCTGCGCGCCGAGGGCGTGCGCGACCACAGCATGGAGCGGCTCCTGCAGCTGGTCCTGGAGCGCGAGGCGCGGTTGGCGGCGGAATGAGCTTCGTCGTCCTCCTCAATGGGGTCGGCAGCGCCGGCAAGAGCTCGATCGCCCGCGCCATCCAGATCCAGGCGGCGCGGCCTTTCCTGCACATGGCGATGGACGCCTTCCTCGACATGATGCCGCCCCGCTATCTTAGTCACCCAGACGGCTGGCGGTTCGAAACGCTGCAGCAGGATGGTCGGCCGGCCGTCGCCGTTCACAGCGGCCGGGGCGTCAAGACCGCCTTCCGCGGCATGCGCCGCGCCGTCGCCGCCATGGCCGAGGCCGGCGCCAATGTCGTCATCGACGACGTGTTCTGGGACGACGAACTCGCCGATTACCGCGCCCTGCTGGCTGCGCACGACTTCAAGGCGGTGGCGGTGGTCGCGCCGCTCGACGTGCTGGAGCGCCGCGAGCGCGACCGCGGCGATCGCGCCATCGGCCTGGCCCGCTGGCAGTTCGATCGCGTCCGTCCGGGCGAGGAATACGATCTCGTGGTCGACACCAGCGGCGGCAGCGCCGAAGCCTGCGCTAAGCGCATCATCGAGGCCTTCGCCCTATGAATGTAGCGTCGGCGCCTCGCCGGCGGGCGCCGGCGCTCTTGCTCAGTCCTCGAACGGGTCCCTGAGCAGGATGAGATCGTCACGCTCGGGGCTGGTGGTCAGCAGGCACACCGGCGCGCCGGCCAGTTCCTCCAGCCGGCGGACATACGCCTGCGCGGCCGCCGGCAACTGGGAGAAGTCGCGCGCCCCGCGCGTAGCCTGGCTCCAACCGGGCAATTCCTCGTAGATCGGCTCGACGCGCGCCTGGTCGGTGAGCCCGGCCGGCAGATAGTCGATTGTCGCCTCGCCGAGGCGGTAGCCGACGCAGACCTTCAGGGTCTCGAAGCCGTCGAGCACATCGAGCTTGGTGAGGGCGATTCCGTCCACGCCGCCCAGCACCACCGACTGCCGCGCCAACACGGCGTCAAACCAGCCGCAGCGTCTGGGGCGACCAGTCACCGTGCCGAACTCATTCCCCCGCTCGCCCAGCCGCGCGCCGATTTCGTTGGTCTGCTCGCTCGGGAAGGGGCCTTCGCCCACCCGCGTGGCATAGGCCTTGAGGATGCCGAGCACCCGGCCGATGCTCTTGGGGCCGACGCCGGCCCCCGCTGCCGCCTGGCCGGCCACGGTGTTCGACGAGGTCACGAACGGATAGGTGCCGTGGTCGACGTCGAGCAGGGTCGCCTGGGCGCCCTCGAACAGCACCGGCTTGCCGGTCGCCTGCGCGTCGGCCAGCACCCGCCAGGCCGGCTTGGCGAACGGCAGGATCTTCGGGGCCACGGCCAGCAGGTCGGTCATCAGGGCAGTCGGATCGACCGGCTTTAGTTCCAGGCCTTCGCGCAGGGCGCCATGGTGGGCAAGCAGGCGTTCGATCTTGGTCGGCAGGGCGGCCGGGTCGGCGAGATCGGCGACGCGAATCGCTCGGCGGCCGACCTTGTCCTCATAGGCCGGACCGATGCCGCGGCCAGTGGTGCCGATCTTGCCAGCCCCGGCCCGCGCCTCGCGGGCGGCGTCGAGATCGCGGTGCAGGGGCAGCACCAGGCAGGCGTTGTCCGCCAGCACCAACAGGTCGGGTGTGATCGCCAGGCCCTGGGCGCGGCCGGCGGTGATCTCGGCGTCCAGCGCCCAGGGGTCGACCACCACCCCGTTGCCGATTACCGACAGTTTGCCCTGCACCAGGCCGGAGGGCAGGAGAGAGAGTTTGTAGATCTGATTGCCGACCACGATGGTGTGGCCGGCGTTGTTGCCGCCCTGGAAGCGGACCACGACCTCGGCGCGGCCGGCCAGCCAGTCGATGACCCGGCCCTTGCCCTCGTCGCCCCACTGGGCGCCGATCACCGTCACATTGCCCACGTCTGTTCGCCTCTCCGGAAATAAGGAAAGGCCGGGCCTTTCCGCCGGGGTTTAGACTGGAGTTCCCCGAGTCTCCAAGGCCAAAACCCGCTACGGCGAGGGCGGTTGGCGCGCTTCGGCTAGGGCGGCGGTGTGGCCGGCCAGAGTTCCGGTGGTCGGGATTGGCACGCCGGCGCAGACCTTGACGGCGATCCGGGCATAGGCGCTGCCCTCGACCAGCGGCTCGGCCGGCGCGGCGGCCAGGGCCACCACCGGCGCGCCGGTCTCGTCATAGCCGGCCGAAGCGACGACCTGGTCGGTCTTGGAGGGGCAGTCCACCGCGTGATGGATGAGACCTTGCACCGCCTGGACTCCCAGACCGACGGTGACCGCCGGAATGAACGCTTCGTAGGTCCAGAAGTCGGCCACATCGCCGCTCTTGGCCGCCCGACTCGTCACCAGGAAGGTTTCGCCATGCTCGTCGCGAGCCACCGGCAGCAACGGCCCCTCCGGCAGCGGCGGCGCGGTGGAGAGGTCGCCGGGCGTGGCGGCAGGAATCTGTGATTCGGCCTCGGCGGGGCGGGGCGCGGGCGGCGTCTCCGAGGGGGCGGTCGGCACTACCTCCTGCGCCAGTGCGAGCGCGGCCAGGGCGGCGAGCGCGATCAGAGGGTCAGGTCTCCGGCCAGCGCCGCCTCGGCCAGGGCGCAGTGCATGGCGATGCCCCGCGCCATCACGGTCTCATCCAGCACCATGCGGTTGGAGTGCAGGGCGCAGCAGGTGCGCCAGTCGCCTCCCTGCGGGGTCGCGCCCAGAAACACCATGGCGCCAGGGACCTTCTGCAGCACGTAGGAGAAGTCCTCCGCTCCCATCATCGCGTGGGGCATGGTCCGCCAGCCGGCTTCGCCGAACAGACCGATCGCCGTGCGCTCGGCGAAGTCGACCGCCCGCTGGTCGCAGACCGTGACGGGGAAGCCGTTCTCGATGTCGACCTCGGCCTTGAGGCCATGGGCTGCAGCGATCTGCTCGGCCACCCGATGCGCCCCTTCGTGAACCTCGCGGCGCGTGCGCTCGGAAAAGGTGCGGATGGTGCCAAGCAGGCGGCCGTCCTCAGGGATGACGTTGCTGGTGGTGCCGGCGTGGATGTGGGCGATGGTGATCACCGCCGGCTCGAACACCGAGATCCGCCGAGTAATCATCGTCTGCAGGGCGATGACGATCTCGGCCAGGGCCGGGATCGGGTCGTGCGCGTCTTGAGGCATGGAGGCGTGGCCTCCCGCACCCACGACGCGGATGCGCAGAGTGTCGGATGCGGCCATCAGCGGGCCGCCACGGCTGGCGAAGACGCCGCTCGGCATGTTCGGCGTCACGTGCAGGGCGAAGGCGGCGTCAGGCAAGGGGGAGAGCAGGCCGTCCTCGATCATGAAACGGGCGCCGTGCCAGCCTTCCTCGCCCGGTTGGAACATGAACATCACCGTGCCGGCCAGGCGGTCGCGGCGCTCGCAAAGGGCCCGTGCGGCTCCGGCCAGCATGGCGACGTGGGTGTCGTGCCCGCAGGCGTGCATCGCCCCCTGGTGTTGCGAGGCGAAGGCGAGGCCGGTGTCTTCGGTCAGCGGCAGAGCGTCCATGTCGCCGCGCAGCAGCACGGTGCGGCCGTTGGCCGGCCCCCGCAGAATGGCCATCAACCCGGTGGTCGAAGGCCCTTCACGGATCTCCAGCGGCAGGCCGGCCAGCGCCGCCTTCACCTTGGCGGTGGTCTTCGGCAGGTCCAGGCCCAGCTCCGGCTCGGCGTGGATGGCGCGGCGCAGCTCGATGGCGGCGGCAAGCTCGGCCTCGCCCGCGCCGGCCCAGGTCTCGGCGTCGATGGTCATCGCGTTCATGTCAGGCTCCTCGCTAGTGTCAAACTTAGACCGTCGCGAGGCGGCGGAGTCCAGGCGGGGACCTTCAACCCCGTCGGAACGCGATCGGCTGACCGCCGCCGCGGGCGGCGATGCGGGCGCGCGCATCGGCAAAAGGCTCGACCGTGACGGCCATGTGGAAGGCGTTGGCGTGCGCCATCCGCTCGGCGTCGATCATCATCGCGACGTGGCCCTTCCAGAACACCAGGTCGCCGCGCGCCAGGGCGTCTTCCGGCGCCGGCGCGCCCAGCGCCTCTTGCTGGTCGGAATCGCGCGGACAGGCGAGGCCACAAGCCAGGCGGGCCTGCAGGGTCAGGCCTGAACAGTCGAGGCCGGTGCTCTCGCGGCCGCCCCACAAATAGGGCGCGCCCACGTGCGCGAGCGCGATGGCGGCCGGATCATCGAGCGTCTCGCCGATGGGTGAGAGATGCGCCTTGGCGATCCAGCCCATGCGGGGGTCACGCGCCAGGGTCTCGGTCTCCTCGACGATCGTCACCAGTGCATTGAGGCTCAGGGGCCCGCGGGTCGGGGCTTTGATCGAGGCTGTCTCGAAGGCGTAGGTCCTGATCGCGCTTACCCAATGGGTCGGAGTCGTGATCTCGTCAGCCAGCGCCGCCGCCTCGACCCAACCGACATAGCCGTCGCGCGCCGCCTGGCCGAGCACGAAGCCGCCGCGCTCGTCCAGCCGGTCGAAGGTTTCGCCATAAAGCACCTGGTCGAGCTGTTCGGCGCGCGCGTCAGGCGCGGCGCGCAGGGCTGCGGCTGGTCGGATCATCTGGGCGGGGCGCGCGGCCACGAACCTCTCGGCGGTCAGCACGCCCTCCAGCCTGGCGTCGGCCAAGCCGTCGCGCGCCAGTGTGATGCGCGTATCGAAGCTCATGCATATCTCGCCTGGAGCAGGGCGTAGAGCGCGCGGATGGCCTGCACCTCCGCTCCCTTGGCCCAGCCCGGCCGATTGCGCGGATTCCAGGCGAAGATGTCGAAATGAGCCCAAGGCCCGGCCGGCGCGAACCGCTTCAGGAATAGGGCCGCGGTCACCGATCCGGCCTGGGCCCAGGCGTCGGGGTCATTGGCGACGTCGGCGATGTCGCTGTCGAGAGCGCTGTCGTAACCGCCCCACAGCGGCATCCGCCAAACCGGGTCGCCGACCCGCGCCGCGGCGGCGGCGATCTCGCCCGCCAGGGCCTCGTCGTCGGTATAAAATGGGACCACGTCCGGCCCCAGGGCGACCCGCGCGGCCCCGGTCAGGGTGGCGAGGTCGATCGTCAGGTCGGGCTTGAGCTCGCTGGCCCGGGCCAGGGCGTCGGCCAGGATCAGCCGACCCTCGGCGTCGGTGTTGCCGACCTCGATGGTCAGGCCCCTGCGCGAGGCGAGGACGTCGCCCGGCCGCATGGCGTCGCCGGAGATGGCGTTCTCCACCACCGGGGTCAGCACGGTCAGGCGCACCGGCAGCTTGGCGGCCATGACCATCCGGCCAAGCGCCAGCGCGTGGGCGGCGCCGCCCATGTCTTTCTTCATCCATCGCATGCCCGTCGAAGGCTTGATGTCGAGACCGCCGCTGTCGAACACAACGCCCTTGCCGACCAGGATCACGTGCGGCGCGTCCGTCTCGCCCCAGGCGATCTCGATCATCCGCGGCGCGCGGTGCTGTGCGGCGGCGCGGCCGACGGCGTGCACGGCCGGATAGCCGGCCTCGATCAGATCGTCGCCGACCACGACCTCAATGCGCGCGCCGAAGGCCTCGGCGATTTCGCGCGCGATGGTCTCCACCTGCCGCGGACCGAGGTCGCTGGCCGGTGTGTTGATCATGTCTCGCGCCAGGGCCAGGGCGTGGCCGACATTGTAAACTTCGTGCGAATCACTTCCGGCGGGATTCGCCAGCCGCGCGCCGTGTGTGGCTTTTCGGTAACGGTCGAAGCGATAAGCGCCGAGCGAAAAAGCCACCGCAATCTCTTCAGGCGCAAGGTTTTCAGGACATTCCTCGAGGCGATAGTCGCCCTCCGGCAGCTTGCCGGCGAGGCCGCGGAAGGCGGTGGCGGACGGTCTTTCCCCCAGACCGAAAAGGACCCGTGCCAGCGCGCCCGCGTCATCGCCGATGAGCACGATCTGGCCTTCGCCGCCGTCAAATCGCGCCAGGGTTGCGGCGGCGGCGTCGGACGGCGTCAGTCTATGAGAGAAGCTTGACCAATCCAGAGTCGTGACGACCGCAATCGGCGTCTCTTTCGCCGGGGGGTGGGGCAGGGCGTCCTCCTGTGGGAAACAGGTCCCGGAACCATGTTGATCCATGCGCATTGAGGCAACAAGCTCCTCTTCGTCGCGAGGCGAAGGGGCGCGTTGGGCGGCAGGGTCAGTCAGGGTCTGTTCATCTTTGTCCAACAATATCCGGATGATTGTGGTTGAGATCGTGGCAATGCTTGTAGGCATCGCCGACGAAATGTTTTAAGAACGCATGCGCCGCTGCCAAGCTGTGGCGGCACGTGCGCCAAACGGGCGCCGAGTTGCGGCCACCAGGTCGATACGGACGCTAAAAAGGGGATTAAGAATGAAGTTGCATCTCTTGGCGGGCGCCGCGCTGGCAACCCTTCTGGTCGCTCCGGCCGCGTTCGCCCAATCGGATGACTGGTCGGCGTGGACGCCCGGATGGTACGGCGCCGTGGATGTCGGCGGCCACCACACCCAGGCCCAGGCGCTCGCGTCACCGAGTTCGGGCATCGGGCTGTACCCGCACTATACCGATCCCGATGTGGTCGCCTTCGCGCGCATCGGCTATCGCCTCAACGGCCACATCCGCCTCGAAATCGAGGGTGGATATCGACATGAAGGCCTCGGCGGCGTCGGTGCGAACCCCGCTGGCGGTCCCTACGCCTGCGCGGCCGCTTCGATCGGCAGTGGCTCCTGCGCGACGCCTCCGGGCGGCGAGCACGCCTGGACCGGCATGGCCAATGTGCTCTTCGACATCCTGCCGCACTCCCGCCTGAACCCCTTCGTGGGTGGCGGCGTCGGTGTCGTCAGGACCCACCTCAACGAAGAGGGCTTCTGCCCGGCCCCCGCCTGCCTGCCCGGCGGCAATCAGTTTTCGGTCGATAACGGCGAC
>JBEKQJ010000124.1:0-8766 GCA_049519835.1 Caulobacteraceae bacterium
TGGCCGACCCAAGCAACAAATGGCACGCCGCGTTTCAGCGATTGAACGAACCGGCGGCGCCCCAGCTTTCCTTCGTCGAGGTTGTCCGCTTCAGATCCGGAGTGGCTCAACTGCTCGATGTTCTTCGCACTCATGATGCCGCGGTGATCGGGTGGCTGAATCCGGACACTCTGGAGTACTGGAAGAGTGCGATTGGCCGCCGCGCGCTCGCAACACTAGCGCCTGCGGATGGAATCAGCTGGTACGCGTGGCTGGTCATTGGCTGGGTCTTACTCAACATCGTGCGGCTCTTTCTGTGATCCGCCGTCTCCGCCTGCCGGAATGGTTTTTCGACACCAAACTGGGCGCGGTTGTCGCGATGGCACTATCCTATGCGCCCACTGTGTCGGGTCGCGGAACACGCGTCGAGTTGGGATGGACCCTACTGGCAACAGTGGCCGCAGGGTTTGTCTTGGGGGGGGTGAGTCATCTTCACCACGATCGACTCTCAATATTGAGCGCACTTTGGCTTTCAACTTTATTGGCTGCCCCGATCGGGTCAGCTGTGATCCGTCGAATACACGACCATAATCGGCCCGGAATGCTAATTATAAATCTATTCAACCCGATCGGTATTTTTATCATGATTCCGTTATTGTTATCTCCCGGCAGAAAAACCCCCAATAATTATGGCCGAAGCCCATATGAATGATATTAGCATATTGTCCTGTGATATACGACTTGATTTTCCGTCTTCATGACATGGAAACACGTGACGTATATTTGGGGCGCGGTTCGGCGGTGTGGAATGCAGGCGGATCAATTGCCGCAACGCGTGTCACCTCAATTTCCGCTTCATTCTAGAATTTGATAAACTTCTTCCCATGACGAAGACGCGCCTTACCCAACTGGGCCACGCCGCGCCCATCCCCGCCAGCCCCGAAGAGGCGGCGCTGGAGGTGGTCCGCAACCCGCAGGCCGGCGAACTCTATCTTGCCCGCTTCACCGCGCCGGAGTTCACCTCGCTCTGCCCGGTGACCGGCCAGCCGGACTTCGCCCACCTGGTCATCGACTATGCGCCGGGCGACTGGCTCGTGGAGTCCAAGTCCCTGAAGCTGTTCCTGGCCTCGTTCCGCAACCACGGCGCCTTCCATGAGGACTGCACGCTCGCCATCGGCAAGCGCCTGGTGGCGGCGGCCCAGCCGCGCTGGCTGCGCATCGGCGGCTACTGGTTCCCGCGCGGCGGCATTCCGATCGACGTCTTCTGGCAGACCGGCCCGGCCCCCGAGGGGCTGTGGCTGCCCGACCAGGGCGTGGCGCCCTATCGGGGACGCTAGGTTTGGCTGAAAGCCACGCCCGAGACGCTGCCTCCGGCAGGTCCTAGTAACGCATGGTCAAATCGACTCCCGCCGTCAGCGGCTGGTTGGTGACGACCTGGTTGAAGGCGGCGCTGGCGAGATTCTCCATGTACAGATTCTCCAGCTGGGCATGCTTGTTGAACAGGTTGTCGACGAACACGGTGGCGCTCCATCTATCGCGGAAACGGATCCCCATCCGGATGTTGGTAAGGTCATAGGCCGCGAGCGGGATGTAGGCGCCGTAGGCAGTGTAGGGCTCTGGAAAGGCCAGGGAATAGCGTCGGCCGGTGTAGGTGTTCTCCACCTTGGCCGTGAACATGAGGTCGCTATTGAGAGGCCGCGTGTAGCTGAGAATAGCCGTGCCGCTCTGCGGCGCCACGTCCGGCAGGGTGTGGACCGGCGTGATCACCCAGTGCGGGCCGCCGTCGAGCCATTCGTTGACGTAGCCGCCCGAGAGCTGGAGGTTGAACCCGGCCCCCAGATCGGCAAGCGCCTCGACCTCGGCGCCGTAGACCCGTGCGTACTTGCCGTTGATGTTCAGCGCCCAGTCGTCGGGATAGGCCTCGAGTTGAATGTTTCGCCAATATTCGTAGTAGACACTGGTGTTCAGAGTCAGGCGACGATCGAAGAACCGCGCCTTTTCGCCGAACTCGAAGCTCCATACCGAGTCTGACGCGTAGGTGCTCGGCCACTTGCCGCTGGTGTAGTTCATCGCCGCGAAGGCCGCGCCCCAGACGACGCCCGTGGTCGGATAGACGGCGTTGCCGCCGCCGGGGCGAAAGCCGCTGGCCGCGGAGCCGTAGACCATCAGGTCGGGGCTGAACGTGTAGGAGAGGTTGACCTTCGGATTGAAGCTATTGCCCGTGAGCTTGATGAGGCCGCTGCAAGACGGCGTGGCGTCGCCGAGCGCCGATCCCCAGCCGCTGATGCAGGACGAGAAGCGATAGTCGAAATCGGTGAATCGACCGCCGAGCTCGAGTTTGAGGGCGTCGGTGATCGCATAGGTGGCGTTGCCGAAGGCCGCGTATTGCTTGTTCACGGTCGGCTCGTAGGCGTCGAACCAGTTGGCTGTGGTCGCCGGCTCCAGAGAACCGAGGTCCATGAACGAGGTGAAGTTGGGCGTCACGCCAGCGAAGGTCCAGGTCGACTGGAAGCGGCTGTAGTAGAGTCCAGCGACCCAGGTCAGTCTGCCGGCCCCCTTGGAGGCTAGCCGCAGTTCCTCGCTGAACTGGTTCGAGGGATCGTTCTCGCTCCCATGCTCAGGGCCAGATCCCGCTGCGCCGTAATAATTCTGCCCCGGAAACCCAGGTCCGTAGTTGGCGAAGAGGGTGACGCCGGTCGCCGGGTTGTTGAACGCCTCGCTGGCTTCCTCCGTCTGCGCCGACTTTCGCGACCAATAGGCGGCGCTCGACGTCAGGTCGGCCCAGGGAAATGCGTAGCTCACGGTGAGGCTGTAGGCCCGAAGCTCGTCTGTGAGCGGCTGGACGATGTCGAAGGGCTGGTAGTGCGCCATGCCGCCGCCAGGGGCGTCGTTGGTGGCGCTCACGCTGTCATAGGCGCTGGGGTTCTGCTGCTTGCTGCTCTCATAGAAGAACGTCGGCGTGATCGAGAGATTGTCGGTCGGTCGCCACAGCAGGCTAATGCGCGTCGAGTAGACCTGATAGTCGTTGGAGCCCGGGTAGGCCGCTTCGATCGGGGCGGTCGCTGGGTCTCCGCGCACGGTTCCGCCGCCGCTGACCAGTGGGAACGGGTCGGCGACGACACGAGTGATCCAGCCGCTGGTGTAGTTCTCGCTGCCGACGATCCGCAGCGCCAGCTTGTCCTCGACAAGGGGAATGTTGACCATGGCGCTGTCGTGGTGATTGAAGCCCCCGCCGTCCGTGCCCGAGAGGATGCTCTCGGCTGAAGCGTCGAACGCCTTGAGATTGGGCTGATTGGTGATCAGCCGAACCGTGCCGCCCATCGAGCCCGACCCGAACAAGGTGCCCTGAGGCCCGCGCAGCATTTCGATGCGGTTGAGATCGTAAAGGTCGGGATCGATCACCACGTGACCGTTTTGGGCGCTCGCCGGCCCGGTCAGAGGGATGTCGTCGAGATAGAAGCCGACCGTGGGCGAGTTGCCGCCGCTCGAGGTCATGCCCCGCATCTCGATTTCGGTCTGGCTGGGTCCCTCGCTCTTCAGTGAAACGCCGGGCGTGCCCTGGGCCAGCGAGGCGAGCGAGGTGACGCCCCGCGCCTGAAGCTCGGCGCCAACGACCGCGGCGACGCTCGCCGGTGTGGTCTGCACCGTGCCAACGCGCTTTTCCGCCGTGACCACGACCTCTGAGACCTGGCTGGGGCTCCCCGACGCCGCCACCGTTTGCGCGTGGGCCGAACCCAGCGCCGGGCTGACCGCCAACAGAGTGGTCGCGACGAGCGACCATTTTCCTCCCGTCTCGAGCTTCATTCGATCGCTCCGCCCCTCGGTTGATCCAAGGCGGAACTATCGGACGGCGGACCGTAAGTTCTCTATGTGAGTCTAAATTGTCAGATATAAATAACATGTAAGTGACGTGCTTACATATTCCTTATGCGACGCCAGCTGATCTGCTCGATATTGAGTCAGGTTTCCATAATGCAACCCACAAGTATGCCACATGTCGGCTTAGAACCATATTTATGAGGTCTTTATACTCACCTCATAGCGCGAATTTGATTGGTTATTTTGCGCCTTCGCACTCATTTTAGGCATTTGTCGCCCTGGCTGCGCGAATTCGGACGGAGCCGCGTCCGCTAACCCGTTGTCTGCGGCGGCTTCAAGGCTGGAGCGCCGGGTTGCGGCGCCCGCCGGCCACTCGCAAATAGATGTTGTTGCTGTCGTCCGCCGCCGCGGCGCGGGCGCCGGCCAGACGCCCGGCCTTGGGTTCGACGTGCAGATGGCTGCCCTGAGCGCCGTGCGAGCGCTCGGCAAGGACCCGCGAGAAATCGTCGCTCGAGCTCTGCAGCTTGACCGCCGCGCTCTCGGTGCTCATGCCGGGGACCACGATGTCGTAGGCCCCTGGCGCATCGGGCGTTCCCATCGAGTGATGGGAGATCTGGCCGACCGGCACCGTGCCGGCGCCTTCGCGGCGCAACTCGTCCTCGCGGGCCTGCGAGCGATAGCCGCCGGTTTCACGCCAGCCGCCGGCGCCGAACACCTTGTCCATGGTCGACTTGAGCGCGGTGTTGGGCATCAGGCCGCCGCTCGGCCGCACCACGACGAAGCCCTGGTTGGCCGCGTCTTCCGACTGGGCGAGCGCGGCCGGAGCGGCGAGGAGCGCCGCGAACGCCAGGGCGAGGGTCCTCATGCCGCGGTCGCCTTGCGGCGACTGACGAGGCGGCCCAACCGCCAGAGTCCGAAGACCAGCGCCACCGCCAGGATGGCGGCCAGGATCGGTGCGGCGATGGCCAGGGCCGCAAGGATCGCCGAAGCGGCGTCTTCGAGGAGCGAGATGATGGGATTGCCGATACCGAAGGTGGTGGCCGTACTGACCACGCGCGTCGCCGTCTGGGCGCCATGGACGGTGAGCGCCGCCGGCACGCCAATGATAAGACCCGCCAGCGCCGCCGTGGCTGGGTCAAGGTGCGTGAACACTGCACCGGCCGCGACCCAGGCCGCCAGCGGCCGGGTTACCGTGCCGACAGCGCCTAAGACATGGTCGACGCCGGGGACCTTGTCGGCCGCCAGTTCTGCTACCGTCGCCACGCTCAACCCGACCAGGAACGGCGTCGAGCCGAGCCACGCCATGTGCGAATTGAGCGTCGTCCCGAACAGGCCGAAGTGGGCCGCAAAGGCCAGCATGGTGATCGGCAGGAAAGTACGCAG
This sequence comes from Caulobacteraceae bacterium, assembly GCA_049519835.1. Classification (GTDB taxonomy): domain Bacteria; phylum Pseudomonadota; class Alphaproteobacteria; order Caulobacterales; family Caulobacteraceae; genus Acaudatibacter. The sequence goes on from JBEKQJ010000124.1 coordinate 5,182, forward strand.
ACCGGTGGCGGCGGCGATTCCCAGGCCCAGGAACGCCGGCAGGATCAGGCTGACCAGGGGCGCATCCATGCTGTCCGTCCCACGCTCGCCGGGATTCTAGCGCCGGAAACAGGCTTTGGCGATCAGGCGCCCCAGCGAGAAGTGATCGCCGCCAAATCTGGTCTAACCCGTTCCAGAGGCGCTTCGCCGGCCGTGCCGAGGTGCACGAAGCCGGCCACCTGCTCGCCCTCTGCGAGACCGAGGAGCACCAGCGCTTCGGCGTCGTAGGCGTACCAGTCGGTGATCCAGTTGGCGCCATAGCCCATGGCTTCGGCCGCGATCACCAGTTGCAGACAGACCGCTCCGGCCGAGAGGCGTTGTTCCCAGGCCGGGATCTCACCGCCTTCGAAGACGTGCGAGATCACCGCCACGGTCAGTGGCGGCACGCGGATCTTGCCGAGCTTGGCGACCGCCTTGGCCGCGTCAGGCCGGCGATGAGCGATGGCCTCGAGCTTCGCGACGAAGGTCGACTTGGCCTCGCCGTCCAGGATCACGAACCGCCAGGGCGCCAGCTTGCCGTGGTCGGGGACGCGGGCGGCGAGCCGTAGCAGCACGTCGAGTTCGCCGGCGCCCGGGGCCGGCGCGGTCAGGGTCAGGGCCGAGGCCGAGCGCCGCTGCGCCAGGAAGGCCAGCGTGGCGGGCGATGCCTCGATCGGCAGGGCGTCGCCGAAGGCCGGGGAGGGGAGAAAAGTCAAAGCGGGTCGCCTGCGGTTTTTGAGAACGAGTCGCAAATAGTGTGAGACCGGCGTGCGCGCAACGTTGCATCGTGCTATGGGCGTGAAGCTCTGGCGCCGCCGAACCGCCGTCGCCATATGGGTTTCGAGGGCCGGACAGCGGCCAACGCGCGGGAGAGCGGGATGGCCAAGCGTCTGGAAGCGGTCGAGGCTGGCGCGCCGCCCCCTGTATGGGCGGCCCTGCGCAATGAGGCCCAACATATCGCCGCTGACGAGCCGAGCCTGGCCTCCCTGCTCAACGCCGTCATCCTGCGCCACGCCCGCCTTTCCAGCGCGCTCTCCTACCAGCTGGCTCGCAAGCTGAGCGACCAGGAGCTGCGCGCCATGAGCCTGCGCGAGCTGGCCGACGAGGCCTACGCCGCCGACCCCTCGATCGTCACCAAGGCCGAGGCCGATCTGCAGGCGGTGTTCGAGCGCGACCCGGCCTGCAAGGGCTATGTCCAGCCGTTTCTCTACTTCAAGGGCTTCCAGGCCCTGCAGACCTATCGCGTCGCCCACTGGCTGTGGCGCGAGGGCCGCGAGGCCATGGCGCTCTATCTGCAGAGCCGAATGTCCGAGCTGTTCCAGGTCGACATCCATCCCGCCGCGGTCATCGGGGCCGGGGCCTTCTTCGACCACGGCACCGGCATCGTCATCGGCGAGACGACGATGATCGGCGATGACGTCTCCATGCTCCAGGACGTGACGCTCGGCGGCACCGGCGCCGAGCGCGGCGACCGGCATCCCAAGATCGGCCGCGGCGTGCTGCTGGGCGCCGGCGCCAAGGTGCTGGGCAATATCGTCGTCGGCGACTACGCCAAGATCGCCTCCGGCTCGGTGGTGCTGAAGCCGGTGCCGGCCCACTGCACGGCCGCCGGCGTGCCGGCGCGGCTGGTCAACTGCCCGACCTGCGAACAGCCGGCCAAGTCCATGGATCACACCCTGGCCGAAGCCGCCTACGACTACGTCATCTGAGCACGGCTTGCGGCGAGCAAGAATGCCGCTAGGTTCGCGGCCACGTTGAACCTCGAGGCCGCCCCGTGGACCAGAAACACATCGACCAGATCCAGGCGCACCTCAAGCGCACTTTTGGGACGCCGCACATCGACGTGCGCGCCCGGCCCAAGCAGAAGGATTCCGCCGAGGTCGAAATTCGCGGCGAATTCATCGGCGTCGTCTACGAGGATGAAGACGAGCCCGGCTCGTTCATGTTCGAGATGGCCATCCTGGCCGAGGACCTCGAGTAGGCGGGCGAGAGCCCCAACCAAATCAACCCGAATGTGCGCACAGCCGTCACAAGGCTGAGCTATCAAGCCCTGCCTCAACAAAAGGACAGGGATCGGAACAATGGCCATCACGAGACAGGTGATCACGTCGCTGCAGCGCGACGGCGCCGACATGCTGGGCGCCAAGGGTCTGGCGGTGAAGATCGCCGACGACAGCATCGTCTCGGGCTCGCTGCTCACGGTCGAAAGCAACCACTTCTGCGTGCTGAAGGCGCGCGGCGCGGTTCTCAACGTCTATGAGACCGGCCAGTACGCCCTGACCACGCCAGACAAGCCCCTGGTCGGCTCGATCGCCCAGGGCTTCTTCGGCGGCGCCTCGCCGTGGGTCTACGAGGTTATCTACATCAACCGCTCCAAGCTCTTGGTCCGCAGCCAGGGCGTCGCCACCAGCGAGGAGATGGCCGAGATGGCCTATCAGGTGGACTACTACATCCACGTCGACACCAAGGAGGCGGCGCTCGATCTGATCACCCACCTGCCGTTCAACGGTTCATACATCGACACCGCCGAAGTGGCTGATTACGCCGGCCCGGCCATCGAGCAATCGGTGAATCAGGTCGTGCAGGTGACCAAGATGGAGGAGATCAACGAGCACATCGGCGAGATCCGCGATCTGGTGAAGACCCACCTCACCGATTTCCTGCGCACCTACGGCATCACCCTCAACGACGTGAAGGTGCTGATCCTCCCCAAGGACGAGCGCATGCGCGAGCTGATCTCGCTGCAGGCTTTGGGCCTCAGTCCGCAGGAGGCCATCCGCTACTATCTCGCTCTGCGCATGGCCGAGAAGGGTCTGGTCTCGGCGCCCAACGCCGCCGTCGGCGCACCCTTCCAGATCGGCGGCCAGCCCACCGGCATCTTCCCGGTCGGGCAGGAGACGGGGCTCCCCGGCTGATGGGGAGCTTCTACGACGAAGGGCCGCTGCGCCACGCGGCCATCAATCTCTTCTACGGCTGGGGCTACAACTTCTACCGCCAGGAGAACCAGCTGCGGGCCGACGATCAATTGGTGCGCGCCAAGGTCTCCTGGCTGCTCGGCCGCGCGCGGACCGCGGTCGAGCGGGCCGAGTCGGACTGGCGGCGCGAGAAGTTGCCGGCGCCCAGCCGCGCCAAGCCCTTCCCTGATCCCGACGCCGTGGCCGCCGCCCAGGCGCTGGAGCGGCTGGCGCATGAGATCGGCTTGCTCAAGGGCCGCATCGAGACCCAGCCGGTCCCCGAAAACGACCGGATGACCCAGCGCCACCGCCAGGAGGCGGCGACGCTGCAGGCGCTTGGCGAGCGCGACGCCCTGCTGGTCGGCCAGGCCGACCTGCTGCGCTCGCTGACCGAGGACCATGCCGCCGAGGCCATCCTGGCCGCCAATCTCGCCGAGGGGCTGTCGGCGATCGCCGCCACGCTGCACGATCGCCAGGCGATCCTGCAAGGGCATTGAAGCCCGCTGGCGCATGGCCGCGCCTTGCGGCTACGGTCGTTGAATAAACCCAGTTGGAGTCCGGCGTGCCTTCCACAGCGCCACAAGCCGTTGTCGCCCCTCTGACCCGGGCGGCT
>JBEKQJ010000125.1:0-8630 GCA_049519835.1 Caulobacteraceae bacterium
CGCCCCGCCTTCCGCCGCGGTCAGCGCCGCGGCCGCACCAGCTGGTCCGCCACCGACCACGAGGAGGTCATAGCGGGCTTCCGGCTCGCGATGCTTGCCCGCCTGGGCGATCCTGTCGAAGCCAGTCATAGGGCGGCAAGGCCCCGTTCGAGGTCGGCGATGAGATCGTCAGGGTGCTCCAGGCCGACCGACAGCCTCAGGGTCCCGTCGGTGACGCCGGCGGCCAGCCGCTCCTCGGCCGGCACGACGAAGTGGGTCGTGGTCGCCGGATGACAGATCAGGGTCTCCGAGCCGCCGAGGCTCACGGCCATCTTGATCAGTTGTAGGGCGTCGAGCAGGCGAAACGCCTCGGCCTGGCCGCCCTCGATGGTGAACGAGAAGGTCGAGCCGGCGCCGCGGCATTGTCTGTCGAAGACGGCTCGCGCCGGCGAGCCTTCGGCGAGGAACCCCAGCCAGGTGACGCGCGCCACCTCAGGCCGGGCTTTGAGGAAATGCGCCACCGCCGCGGCGTTTTTTAACACCCGTTCCTGGCGGGCCGGCAGGCTCTCGAACGAGCGCAGCAGCAGCCAGGCGGAGAAGGAGGTCATGTGGTTGCCGAGCAGGGTGCGCAGGGCGCGTAGCCTGGCGATGAGCGCTTTCGACCCGCTGACCGAGCCGGCCAGGAGGTCGCTGTGACCGCCGCAGTACTTGGTGAGCGAGGTCATCGTCAGGTCGGCGCCCTCGGCGAGCGGCGCCTGCAGCAGGGGCCCCAAGAAGGTGTTGTCGACGCTGACCAGCGGGCGCCGACCCTGTTGGGCGCCGATTTCCTCGGCGATGCGGCGCACCAGGGCGATGTCGGTGATCGCGGCAGTGGGGTTGGCCGGGCTTTCGAGCAGGATCAGCGACAGCGGCCCCTTGGCCAGCGCTGTCTCAGCGGCGGCGCGGACCGCCGCCTCGTCGCAGCCGTCGGCGATCGGTTCGGAGGAGACGCCCATCTCGGCCAGCGGACCGCGCAGCAGGCCGTCGACGCCGGAATAGATCGGCCGGCTGTGCAGCACACTGTCGCCTGGGCGGGTGAACGCCAGCGCGATCGACGAGACGGCCGCCATGCCGCTGTTGAAGCCGGCGCAAGCCTCCGCGCCATCGAGCGCCGCCATGCGCGTCTCGACCATGGTCAGGTTGGGGTGGCCCAGGCGGGCGTAGATGTAGCCGCCAGCCGTCTCGCCGGCGAAGAAGGCGCGGTGGAAGTCGAGCGCGGCCTGGGCGCTCGGATAGACATAGGTGGTCGACGGCGCGAACGGCGGCTTGGCCGCGCCGAAAGCGTCGGCCGGATCCCAGCCATGGCTGACCGCCAGGGTTTCGGGGTGAAGGGGTTTGGAGGAGGTCAAACGTTCAACTCCTCCTCCCCCTTGATGGGGGAGGTGGCCGCGAAGCGGCCGGAGGGGGTGGAGCGGCCACTCCACCCGTCCCGCGCTGCGCGCGGTCCACCCTCCCCATCAAGGGGAGGGAGGCGTTCGCATTACTCCGCCGCATGGGCCAAGGCCGGGCCGTGGACGTAGGCGCCGGCGGTGCGGCAGTACCAGTCGACGAAGCGGATCGCGAGGGCTTCGCCTTCGGGGGAGAACGGACCGGGCTGGAAGCCGAGGGAGTCAACGCCGGCCTGGTTGTTCTCGACCAGGTCGCGGTCCTGCAGGTTGGTGGTGTCCCAGAGCTCGATGAGCTTGCCGACCTCGTAGTCGACGCCCTCGACGGCGTCCTTGTGGACCAGCCATTTGCCGATCACGTGCGTCTCACGGGCGCTCACGGGCACGGCGCTGAACATGAACAGGTGGTCGGCGGCGGCGTGCACGAAGGCGTGCGGCTCGACCGACCAGCGCAGCGAACCGATGTCGCCGTCGCCGATCTCGCACATCGGCTTCTTCACCACCGGCTGGCCGTCCATGGTCATCGACCGGTAGCCTTCGTTGAGGGTGAAGCGCACCGCCTGCCACCAGTCGCCCTCCGCCGGCCCGATCGGCAGGCCGATGGCGGCGAGACGGGTCTCGAAGTCGACCTGGCGCTTGTCCTCGCCGAAGTCGAAGTGGGCCGAGACCCCGACCGGGAAGCTGCGGGCCAGCTCCGGATGCGCGCCCGGGCAGTGATAGCACTCGCGGGCGTTCTCCATCACCAGCTTCCAGTTGCCCTTCTCGACGATGACGTTCTCGTGGGCGAGCTTGGCCTCGGAGAGGCGATGCGGCGCGAGCAGCGGCTCCATGGCGCGGCGAAAGGCGGCGATGTCCGGCGGCATCTCGGCCAGGCAGACGTAGAGGACGCCGGCCACGCTCTCGACATGGACAGCGAAGAGGCCGTGTTCGCCGGGCCGGAAGTCCTCGCCCATGCGCGCGGCGTGGGCCAGCTCGCCGGAAAGCTCGTAGGTCCAGCGGTGATAGGGGCAGGTGAGCCGCGCCGCCTGTCCCTTGCCGGGCTTGCAGAGCATGGCGCCGCGATGGCGGCAGGTGTTGTGAAAGGCGTGAAGGTCGCCGGTCCGGTCGCGGGTGATCAGGACCGGCCAGGGCCCGACCATGACGCTCATCCATGTCCCCGGCCGCGGCAGCTCGACGTCGAAGCCGACCAGGATCCAGGAGCGGGCGAAGATCGCCGCCATGTCGAAATCGAAGGCGCGCGGGTCGGTGTAGAGTGCGCGCGGCAAGCCGCATCCCGGTCGCCGTTCGGCCAGCAGCTCGGAGATTTGCGCCAGATCGACCATCGCCTCGCTCAGGGGTGTGCGTCAGGATAGTGCCACGCCGCCCGCCGCCGCGGAAAATCGCTTTTCGTCATGGGCCTATTCCGTTTGACGGCCGGATATGAGGGCGCCACGACAAGCCGGAGGGGGCGCGGATAGCAAGATGATCAATCGGCCCTGGCTGCCCCTGAACGCCTTGCGCGCCTTCGAAGCGGTCGGCCAGCATCTGTCGTTTACCGCCGCGGCCGAGGCCCTGCACGTCTCCCAGAGCGCGCTCAGCCGGCACGTGATCGGCCTGGAGAACCTGCTCGGCAAGAAGCTGCTGGAGCGTCGGCCGCAGCACCTGGTGCTCACCGAGGAGGGGGCCATCCTGCTGCCGGTGGTGCGCAAGGCTTTCGACCGGCTGGAGCAGGCCTTGAACGCCATCAAGGATGGCGGGGCCACGGGCCGGACCTTGCGGGTGCACATGCCGCCGTCGCTGCTCAATCACCTGGCCGTGCCGATCCTCAGGGACTTCCGGCGCGAGTTCCCGGACATCCTCATCGACGTCACCAGCGCCCACGTCACCGGCCTGCCGTCGACCGAGATCGATGCGGCGGTGGTCTACGATCGTCCCAATGTCGATGACCGGGTGACCGACCTGCTCTGGATGGTGCGGACGACGCCGGTCTGCTCGCCGCAGCTGGCCGCCGCCAACGCCGGCAAGAGTCTGGCGGCGTTCCTGGCCGACAATGACCTCTTGCACGTGCGCCTGGAGGGCGAGCCGCGCGGCTTGCTCTGGGCCGGCTTCCTCGCCCAGTGCGGCATCGCCGCCGACACCGACAAGGGCCTGGCGTTCGACACCGCCCTCTCGGCCGTGCGCTACGCCATGTCCGGCGGCGGGGTGGCGCTCGCCGACGTCGACATGTTCGCCGAGGAGATCGAGGCCGGCCAACTTGTCGCGCCGTTCGCGGAGGTGTTCGAGGAAGGCTACGGCTACTACCTCAAGTTGCACGCCGAGGACCTCGCCGACCCGGTGGTGTCGCTGTTCCGTTCCTGGCTCATCGGCCGGTTTCAGGCCTTCGCGAGGCGGGGCGCTGTGGTGAGGGAGTAAGCGCCGCCGTCCCGCCGGGCGAGACGGCGGCGCTACGCGCCAAGCTCACTCCAGCCGGCGGATCCTCTCGGAGCGCGGGCGTCCCGCCCGCATGGGTCGGCGCTGAAGTGCGGCCGGGACGGCCGCGCTCCGGGAATTCACCACCAAGATCACAAAGCTCACCAAGAGGGATATTCAACTTTGTGCTCTCGGTGTGCTTGGTGGTCGAATCGACGGCCGTGCGCAGCCCTCACTCCAGCCGGCGGACCGGAGGATCGGCGCCGGCGGGCGGCCAGGTCCAGACGAGGGGCCGGCGGCTCGGATGCATGAACGGCATGGTGTCCGGGATGGTGGCGAGGAACGCATCGTCCCAATCCTCACCCGCCCAGTGGCTCCAGTCGGGGGAGAGGCAGAGATCGCGGCACAGGCGCTCGACGATCTCGCGCAGCGGCCGCTCGGTCAGGTCGTCATAGGCTTCATCCTCGCTCAGGCGCTCATCGAGCGCTTCGGCGAGGCCTTCGAAGTCTTCCTGATCCTGGCTCTCGGAGTCGATGACACAGATCACGCGGCAGTAGGCTTCGTATTTGCGCTGCTCGTACCGCGCGTCGGCGTCCTTCTTGGCTTTCTCGGCGGCGATGGCGCGCCGCTCTTCGCGCTCGCGCAGAACGCCGGCCTTGAGATCGGCCAGCGCCTCGTCGGTCTTGGTTTCGAGGGCGATGGTCAGGCGGATGGCGCGCGAGAGGCGGGCGAAGGCGTCGGCCGGGTACTTATCGTCAGCATCGTCGGCGGCGGGGTTCAACACGCGCTCGCGCAGGGCCTCGGCCAGCTCCATGCCGATCTCGGTCAGGCGTTCCAGCAGCCGCAGGCGGCGCTCCGCGCGGGCGACGGCGGGGTCGGGGGTTTCATCATGAACTTCGGCAGGGTCGGACACGAGGAGTATGATTGCAGAACGCAATCTTTCTGTCAATGCATATTGCAACAATGTCCCAAACTCGGACGCCGCGTGTACAATGATAAGCGACCCACGGGCGCGTGGCTGTGATCGATCTGGGAGAGCGATTGATGAGTGTGAGGCAGCGCTTCACTGACGAGGATGTCGCCGAGTGGGAGCGGGAAGGGGTCGTCCTGCTGCGTGACCTGTTCACGCCTGAGGAATGCGCCGCCGTGCGGGTGGACTTTGATAAGGTGTTCGGGCGCTCGGAGGGCGGCGATCAGGCTTTGGAGAAGAAACGGCAGGGCCAGATCGGCATCTTTCACCCCTCTCAGTTCAAGACCCTGGAGTCGCCGCCGTTCGACTGCTCGCCGGCCCTGAACCTGATCGGCCTTCATCCAGCCCTGATCGCCTTCGCCAAGGCGGCGCTGAAATGCGACGCGGTGCATCTCTATCAAGGCCAGGCGTGGGCGAAGTTCACCGGCGATGCGGACTACGACCAGCCATTTCACACCGATTTCAGCAACCACACCCTGACGGTTCCGTCGGAGGACTCACACAAGAACTCCGTGACGATTTTCTGCTATTTCACCGACGTCACCGACGCCCACGGCGCCACCCACTATGTGACCCGGACGGACAGCGCCAAGGTCGCGGGTCCGGAAGCCTCGCTCAATTTCGATCCCGCGTTCCAGGCCGAGCTGCAGGAGAAACTTCGCCCCTACTCGCGTTCGTCGGCCTCGGCCGCCGGAACGGCGATCGCCTACACCACCGACATCTATCATCGGGCGACCAACCTGACGGCGCCGAATGGCCACCGCTACGCCTTCATGGCCTGCTTCAAGAAGGCGGGCGACGAGAGCATCGGCTTCACCGCCTGGCAATTCCATCACACCAAGCCATGGGCGCGGATCTTCAACCACGCCACCCCGGCGCAACTGGCCTGCTTCGGCGTGCAGCCGCCCGGTGACCCCTTCTGGACCGAAACGACGCTGGCGAGGGCCCAGACCCGTTATCCCGGCTGGGATCTGAACCCCTACCGCGCCGCCCTCAAAGCCTGAGCGCCGTGGCGACGGACGGCGAAACGAGCGCCGAGCCGGCCTTCGCCGACGGCGACTTCGAGATCGGACCGGACTACGCGCCGGCCGCCGAAACGGTCGTCCGACCCGGCGTCCCAGCGGGGACGGTTCGCGCCTTCACGCTCGAGTCCCGCGATAGCCGCATCTATCCTGGGATCAAGCGGCTCGACAACGAGATCACCCGCCGGCGCGACGCCTTCGGCAACCGCATCGCCGCCGAGGACCACGAGCAGTCCGTCGCCGCGCCCTACACCCGCACGGTCTGGGTCTACACGCCGCGGCAATATGCGCCGGGCGCCGCCGCCCCGTTCATGGTCGTGCAGGACGGCTACATGTACCTGAACCGCCTGCCGCGGGTGCTGGACAATCTGATCGCAGACGGCCGCGCGCCAGTGATGATCGCGATCCTGATCGACAGTGGCGGCGGCGACGCCCAGGGCTCGCAGCGAGGCCTGGAGTACGACACCCTGTCGGGGACCTATAGCGACTTCATCGAAGCCGAGGTGTTGCCGCGGGTCATCGCCGAGACTGGCGTTACGCTCACCAGCGACCCCGAAGGGCGGGCGACGATGGGGGTGAGTTCAGGGGCCGCCTGCGCCTTCACGATGGCCTGGTTCCACCCGGAGCGCTATCGCCGGGTGCTCTCCTACTCCGGCACTTACGTCAACCAGCAGTCGCCGCCCAATCCGGCCAGCCCGCGAGGGGCCTGGGAGTATCATGCGGCGCTAATCCCGGCGGCGGCGCGCAAGCCCCTGCGGATCTGGCTGGAGGTCGGCGAGGCGGACCTGCACGCCGACGACCCCGAAGAGACCTGGCACAACTGGCCACTGGCCAACCGGCGCATGGCCGCGGCCCTGGCGGCCAAGGGCTATCCCTATCGCTTCACACTATCGCTAGGCGGGCGGCACGCGGACCCCCGCGTGCTGGAACAGACGCTGCCGTCCGCGCTCGAATGGCTTTGGCAGACCTATCCCCGGTGAGCCGGGTATCTCGGGCTGACCGGCGGAGGTCATGCTAGCGTTACAGCGAGGCCGAATTCTGGAAGCAAAGCCGAGGCATCCATGCTGGATCAGTGGACGAACTTCTTTCTGATGGTGGGTGGCGGCGCGGCGGCGCTGGCCGGTTTGATCTTCGTGGCCATGTCGATCAATCCGGAAGTCGTCATCCGCAATTCGACCCACAAGAACCGCGCCATCAATATGCTGACCGGCTTCAGCGCCATCTTCATGGCCTGCAGTTTTGCGCTGATTGGCAATCAACAACTGAGGTTTCTCGGCTGTGAATGGCTTATGCTTTGGACGGTCGCCACCGCCATATTCATCCGCGGCTATGTGATCGCCATCAAGACCGGGGCGAGCTCCATCGGCCTTAACGCGCCCCGGCTCGCCGGCGGCACGATTTGCTATCTGGCTGAAATCGCCGGCGCCGTTCTCCTTATTCTCGGATATGGCTCCGGCTTCTACGTCGCCGCCTTGGCGACGATCATCTTGTTCGCCTTCCTCATTTCAGGCGCGTGGCTGCTGATCATCGGGGTCTACGAAGATCAGGCGGGCGCCACGTGACCCTCACAGCCTCGGCGCGACCGTCTCCACCAGCCCGTCGATGAACACCCGCGGCGCGAGCTGGCGGCTCTTGGCATAGAGCACCGAGATCGGCGTCGGCGAGCCGCCGCCCTGGCTTCAGCCCGCCGCGCGGATGGCGGCGGCGATGGTCTCGACGCTGGTCTCGCCCTCAGGCCAAGCCGCGCCCTGGCGGTGGAAGAGGTCGAACCAGGCGGCGGCGTGCAGGTCGACGACGCGGCGGCGGGGCGCCTTGGTGGCGCGCGGCGCGCGTTGAGGGGCGACGTTGGCGGTCTTCAGTTGAGATTGCATCGGGTTTGCCTTTCGCATGTCGTGAGGCGCTGACTGCGCCGTTCGACCGCTAAAAGGCCCCAAGGCGGCGATCATCTCCAGGACGCCGCGCCGATGTTTCGCCGATGAATCGCCGATCAAGATCTGTTGAGAGGGGCAAGGTGCGGGGGATGAGCGCATGTCATCTCCAGGCCGATCTTCTGAAGCACGTTGATGATCAGAACCTAAGCCGCCCCGTGGCGTTGATACTCAGCAGAGACTGGAGACGGCGATGGCGGAGTTGAAAGCCAAGGCGCGCAATAAGCTTCCCGCCAAGGACTTCGCGGAGCCCGCGAAGCGGGCATATCCAATTGAAGACAAGGCGCACGCCGCGAACGCAAAGGCGCGCGCGAGCCAGGCGGTCAAGGCCGGCCGGATGTCGAAAGCAGAAGAGCGGCATTAGGTAGCAAACACACCCAAACGATTTAATACGCGTTCTGCGCACCGCCGCATAAAAAGATAGACAAGCAGAGTCGGCTCACTTAAATACTGACGCTCCCGTCCTTTCCAGGACGGCCCATGCCTCGTGAAAGACAGGGAGCGCAGACCATGACCGAGACCGCGCCCGACGCCGCTGACGCTGGAAAGCAGCAGCGCGAGCAGAGCACGATTGGCTTTCCTTACGGCGATCTTGACGACGCTGTTGACGTGGCGCGCGGCATTATGAAGTGCGGCGGCATTGCCTGCGAACCCGACCAACTCGCGGCGGCCATCAATATGTCGCCCACCAGCGGCGGCTTTCGGCTGAAGATCGCCACGGCGCGCATGTTCGGCGCGATCAACACCGTCCAGGGAAGGTATGAGCTTACCGACCTCGGATTTGGCCTGACCGATAAGAACCTGGACAAGGAAGCGCGCGCTGAGGCCTTCCTGAAAGTGCCGCTCTACCGGCGGCTGTATGACGAGTTTCGCAATCGCCCGCTGCCTCCGAGGCCCGCGCCGCTGGAACGGACCTTTG
>JBEKQJ010000126.1:0-8617 GCA_049519835.1 Caulobacteraceae bacterium
GGCCGGGGTCAACTTCTTCGACACCGCCGACGTCTATTCGTTCGGCGAGAGCGAGCGGCGTCTCGGCCAGGCGCTCAAGAACCTCGGCGTCAAGCGCAGCGACGTCGTCATCGCCACCAAGTGTCTGGGTCGCATGGGGCCAAGGGCGAATGACGCCGGCGCTTCGCGCGGCCACATCATGGACAGCGTCAAGGGCAGCCTTGATCGTCTCGGCCTCGACCACATCGACCTCTACCAGATCCACGGCAACGACCCGGTCACTCCCATCGAGGAGACCCTGCAGGCCCTCGACGACCTCGTCCGCCAGGGCCTCGTGCGCTACGTCGGCGTCTCCAACTGGTCGGCCTGGAAGATCGCCAAGGCGGTGACGCTGGCCGACGAGCGCCGCTGGGCCCGCTTCGAGACCCTGCAGGCCTACTACTCCATCGCCGGCCGCGACCTCGAGCGCGAGCTGATCCCGATGATCTCGTCGGAGCGCCTCGGCCTGATGGTCTGGTCACCCCTGGCCGGCGGTCTGCTCTCCGGCAAGTTCGGGCCCGATACGGCCACGCCCAACGACGCGCGCCGGGCCAGCTTCGACTTCCCGCCGGTCGATCGCGATCGGGCCTGGAAGTGCGTCGCCGAGATGCGCCGGGTCGGCGAGGCGCACGGCGCCAGCGTGGCGCGCGTCGCGCTCGCCTGGCTGCTCGCCAAGAGCCACGTGATGAGCATCATCATCGGCGCCAAGACCGTCGAGCAGCTCGAGGACAACCTCGCCGCCGTCGATCTCGAGCTCACCGCCGAGGAGGTCGCCCGCCTTGACGAGGTCAGCGAACTGCCGAGCGAATACCCGGCCTGGATGTTCGCCCGCCAGGTCGCCAACCGCGTCCCCGAGCCCTTCCGGCCCAAGCTGAAGGCGGCGGAGTAGCTAAACACCCGCCCCGCCCGCCCCAGTTTGCGTCATCCCGCACGCAGGACGCCGTCAGGGGTCCGGAGATGCGGGACCCAGGGGCGGCTCGCACCCTGCCTGCGGCTCCTGGGTCCCGGATGCCCGCGCTGACGCGCGTGCTCCGGGATGACGCAGCGAATTGCTAGAACAGGCCCCTAAACCTCCGCCTTCGCCCGCTGCGCCACGCGGTCGATAGCCTCGACAATCGTGTCGTAGAGGGCCGGCGGCAGGTCGTGGCCCATACCGGGGACCAGTAACAGTTCGGCCCCGGGGATGTTCGCCGCGGTGTCCTTGCCAGCCTCCACCGGCACCAGCGGATCGGCCTCGCCGTGGATCACCAGCGAGGGGGCGGTGATCGTCGCCAGCTTGGGCCGGCGGTCGGGCGAGGCCAGCACGGCCGCATACTGCCGCAGGAAGCCGACGGGATAGTAGCTGCGCTGCACATTGCTCGCGGCGAATGCCCGGTGCTCGGCTTCGTTGACCGGATAGCCGGGCGAGCCGATGACGCGCGCCGAGGCGAGGGCGCTGGCGAGATAGCCCTCCATGTCCTCGTGGGGGTTGGGGGCCGGGGTGTTGAGCACCGCCATGGCCTCGGGCTTCGCCGGCGGCAAGGCGCGGTTGCCGGTCGTCGACATGATCGAGGTCAGCGACAGGGTCCGCTCCGGATAGTCCGCCGCCACCAGCTGGGCGATCATCCCGCCCATCGAGGCGCCGACGATGTGAGCGCGCTCGATCCCGAGCGCCGAAAGCACCCCGGCGGCGTCCGCCGCCATGTCGGAGAGATCGTAGGCCGCTGGGGCCAGCTGACCGCTCGCGTAGGCGGCCACGACGGCGCCCATGTCCGGCGGCCCGAGGCTCTCCAGCTTCTCGGAGAGCCCAACGTCGCGATTGTCGAAGCGGATGACGCGATAGCCCTTGGCCGCCAGCTTATCGAGGAAGGGCTGCCGCCAGAGGGTCATCTGGCCGCCAAGTCCCATGATCAGCAGGATCGGCTCGTCGCCGTCCTTGCCGGTGATGTCGTATTCGAAAGTGAGGCCGTTGGCCTTGACCTGGGGCATGCGCGTCTCCGTTTCCCGAGTGACGCTAGCATCGCGCCAGAGGCGCGGCCACCACCCGCCTCAGGCGTTGGAGCTGTGGACGTTGAAGTAGGCGCCCTGCGGGTCCTGGGCCTGCAGCACCCAGTCGCCGGTCGGCACCTGCATCGGCCCCTGCAGCACCGTCCCGCCGCCCGCCTTGATCCGCTCGCCAGCCGCGCCGGTCGCATCGACCCCAAAGTAGAAACCCCAGTTGGGGACGGGAACCTGCGGCGGCTTGGTCATGATGCCCATGCGGTCCAGACCGTCGTAGGCGAGCAGCTGGTAGACGCCCATCGGGCCCATGTCGTGGCCGGCGGATTTCTCCCAGCCGAACATGCTCGTGTAAAACTCCACCGCCGCCGGCCCGTCGGCGGCCATCAGCTCGCGCCAGGCGGGATAGCCGGGGCCGTCGCCGGCCGGCGGGGCCATGCCGTCCGCGCCCTTGAACAGCACCAGAGCCGCGCCCTGCGGATCGGCCACCACCGAAAACCGGCCGACGCCGGGAATGTCATCCGGCAGACGACGGATGGCCCCGCCGGCCGCTTCGAATTTCTTAGCATAGGCGTCGACGTCGTCCACGCCGACATAGCCGGCCCAGGACGGCGGCATGCCGGCCGCGTCCGGCGGGATCGCCATCAGGCCGGCGACGCCGCCCTCGGCCGTTTCGAACACGGTGTAGTGCATGGGATCGGCGGCCGAGCCTTGCGGCGCCGGCGTCCAGCCGATGACCTTGGCGTAGAACGCGGCCGCGGCCTCGGTGTCGGTCGTCAGCACCTCGTACCAGGTGAATTTTCCCGTCACGCCCATGGTGTTTCCTCCGTTCAGCTCTAGCGTTTGGCCGCCTCGTTCAACGCCCAGCTGACGCCGAACGGGTCAGTCACGCTGCCATACCGGTCACCCCAGAACATCGTCTGGACCGGCATGGTCGCCGTGGCTCCGGCGACCACGGCCCGCTTGTACCAGCTGTCGATGTCGCCGACATGAAGGGCGACGCTGAAGCCGGCCGGCGCCACCTTGGCGTGGCCGTGTTCGGGGTAGAAGTCGCTCAGCATCACGCTCGAGCCATTGATGTAGAGGTGGGCGTGCATGGTGCGGCCCTGGGCGTCCGGCGGCTGCATGGCGGCCAGTTCGGCCCCGAAGGCCTTCTGGTAGAACTCGCAGGCCTTCACCGCGCCGTCGACGTTGAGATAGACGGTCGCGCCGCCCTTGGCCGGCGCGTAGGTCGGGACGGCGGTTTCAGTCGCGGACATCATGGGTCTCCTTCTCGGGTCAGAGGGTGGCGGCCAATTCGGCCAGTTGTTCGGCGCATTGGCGCCAGCCGGTATGGAATCCCATCTGCTCGTGGCGCTCGCGGTCGGCCTCCGACCAGTGCGCCGCACGCGCCGTGTAGAGCGTCCCTTCACCGTCGGCGGCGAGCGTCACCGTCACGGTCATGAAGGCCTGGGCCCCCGGCTCCCAGTCGCCGACATAGGCGTCGGTGAACACCAGTCGCCGCTCCGGTTCGACGGCCAGATACTGGCCGCGATTGGGGAACTCGGCGCCGTCCGGCCCCAGCATGACGATCAGGCTGGCCCCGCCGGGCCGCACATCGAGCTCGGCGCGAGGCGTCGTCCACGGTCGTGGCGCGAACCACCGCTTGATGAGTTCGGGCTCCGTCCAGCACCTCCAGACGGCGTGGGGCGGCGCGGCGATGGCGTGGCTGATCGTCAGCTCGCGTGCGGAAGTGGGGACGCTCTCGGCCGACATTGTAAACTCCGCCCTTGACGGGGGTGGGTTGATATCAACACAATGGGCCATGTCAACCGCCGACTCGTTCGCCGACACCCACCTCGTCCGCGACCAGTGCCTTTGCCTGCGCGCCCAGCGCGCCGCCCGCACCCTGGCCCGCCGTTTCGATGCGGCGCTGCGCCCGCTGGACCTGACCAGCGGCCAGTTCTCGCTGCTGAACGCCCTCAACCGCCCGCTCGCGCCCGGCGTCTCCGAAGTCGCCGCCCTGCTCGGCGCCGACCGCACCACGCTCACCGCGGCGCTCAAGCCCCTGATTCGCCGGGGCCTGGTGGCCGCCGACGTCGACGACGCCGACCGCCGCAGCCGGCGCGTGGCGCTGACCGCCGAGGGTCAGGCCCTGCTGGCGCGCGCGCTGCCGATCTGGCGGGCCTGCCACGAAGACCTCGAGTCGCGCATTGGCGAGGAAGCCGCCGACGGGCTTCGGGTCGGACTCGACGCCTTGGCTGGCCGGCCTGACATTGGCAATTCTCGCCGCGTCGCTCATATGAGGCGCGATGATCGACGATCTCTATTCGACGAAGATCCTGACCCTCGCGGCCAACCTGCCGCGCGCCGGGCGCCTCGCCGCCCCTGAAGCCAGCGTCGAGAAGATCGCCAAGCTCTGTGGCAGCCGCGTCGTCATCGACGTGGTCATGGACGGAACCCGCGTCGCCGATTTCGCCCAGGAGGTGAAGGCCTGCGCCCTCGGCCAGGCGGCCGCGGCGGTGCTGGGCGCCCAGGTCGTCGGAGCCGACGTCGCCGAAATCGAAATGGCGCGCGACGCCTTCCGTGCTATGTTGAAACAGGGCGCGCCAACGCCTGAAGGACGCTTTTCGGACCTTTCGATGCTCGAACCGGTCAAGGACTACCCGGCCCGTCACGCCTCGGCGATGCTCGCCTTCGAGGCGGCGGCCGAGGCTTGCCGGCAGGCCATCGCGCGGCGAACTAGCTCCGCCGACGCGGCCTGAGGCCTTCTATCGTCGGCATGAACCTCTACGAGAGCGCCATCCGCGTTGGCCACACGGCCTACAAGGTGACGCTCTCGCCCTTCATCGGGCGCTCCTGCCGCTTCCAGCCCACCTGTTCGAACTATGCGGCCGAGGCGCTCATCACGCATGGGCCGGTGCGCGGCGGATGGCTGGCGGCGCGGCGCCTGTGCCGGTGCCACCCCTGGGGCGGCTCGGGTTACGATCCCGTACCGCCGCGATGTGAAAGACAAGACGATGATCGACCTGAAGTTTCCCGACGGCCACGCGCGATCCTTCGACGACGGGACGACGGGCGCGGACGTGGCGGCGGCGATCTCCCCGTCGCTGGCCAAGAAGGCCCTGCTGGCCAAGCTCGACGGTGAGCTCCTGGATCTCAAGCGCCCCCTGCCTCACGGCGGCGCCATCGAGATCGTCACGCGCGACGCGCCGGAGGCCCTCGAGGTCATCCGCCACGACACGGCCCATATCCTCGCCGAGGCGGTCCAGGAGCTGTTTCCAGACACCCAGGTGACCATCGGTCCCAACGTCGAGGACGGCTTCTACTATGACTTCGCCCGCGCCGAGCCGTTCTCGCTGGACGATCTGGCGTCGATCGAGGCCCGCATGCGCGAGATCGTCGATCGCGACGAGGCCATCGAGCGCGAAGTCTGGGACCGCGGCGAGGCCGTGGCCCACTTCCGCGGCATCGGCGAAGCTTACAAGGCCGAGATCATCGAGAGCATTCCGGGCGGCGAGCCGATCACCGTCTATCGCCAGGGGGCCTGGAAGGATCTCTGCCGCGGGCCGCACCTGCCGTCGACGCGGCACGTCGGCAAGGCGTTCAAGCTGACCAAGCTGGCCGGCGCCTACTGGCGCGGCGATCAGCGCAATGCTCAGCTGCAGCGCATCTACGGCACGGCCTGGGCCAGCGACGCCGATCTCGCCGCTCACCTGAAGCGCATCGAGGAAGCCGAGAAGCGCGACCATCGCAAGGTCGGCGCGGCCATGGACCTCTTCCACATCCAGGAGGAGGGCCGGGGCATGGTGTTCTGGCACCCCAAGGGCTGGACGCTTTACCGCACCCTGGTCGACTACATGCGCCGCCGCCTCGAGAAGGCCGGCTATGCCGAGGTCAAGACGCCGCAGATCCTCGACCGCTCGCTGTGGGAGCGCTCCGGCCACTGGGAGAAGTTCCACAGCTCGATGTTCGTCTGCGAGACCGACGAGGGCGAGACCCTGTGCGTCAAGCCGATGAACTGTCCCGGTCACGTGCAGATCTTCAACCACGGCCAGCGATCCTACCGTGAACTGCCGATCCGCATGGCCGAGTTCGACGGCCTGCATCGCTACGAAGGTTCCGGCGGCCTCTTGGGCGTCCTGCGGGTCCGTGGCATGGCGCAGGACGACGGCCACATCTTCTGCACGCCCGAACAGGTCGAGCAGGAGACGATCGACTTCGTCCGCCTCCTGAAGAGCGTCTACGCCGACATGGGGGTCGAGCTCGACTCGGTGAAGCTGGCGCTGCGGCCGGAGAAACGCTTCGGCTCCGACGAGCTGTGGACCATCGCCGAGGACACCCTGGAAAGCGGGGCGCGCGCCGCCGGCGTCGAGGTCGAGCGGCTGCCAGGCGAAGGGGCGTTCTACGGTCCCAAGCTGGAGTTCCATTTGAGGGACGCCATCGGCCGCACCTGGCAGTGTGGCACGCACCAGCTCGACTACGTCCTGCCGGAACGTCTGGATGCGACCTACATCGCCGAGGACGGCCAGAAACACCGGCCGGTCATGCTCCACCGCGCCATCCTCGGTACGCTCGAGCGCTTCATCGGCGTCATCATCGAGCACTACGCCGGCGCCTTCCCGCTCTGGCTGGCCCCGGTGCAGATCGTGGTGGCGACTATCACTCAGGATGCGGACGACTACGCCGTCCGCGTCGCCGAGCGCCTGCGCGCCGCCGGCCTCCGGGTCGAGACCGACCTGCGCAACGAGAAGGTCGGCTACAAGGTGCGCGAACACTCCATCGCCAAGGTCCCGGTCATCGCCGTGGTCGGCCGGCGCGAGGCGGAGGAGGGCCGCGTCGCCCTGCGCCGGCTCGGCTCCCAGGCCCAGGAGGTGCTCGGCCTCGACGAGGCCCTCGCCGCCCTGACCGCCGAGGCGACGCCGCCGGACCTCAAGCGGTGACGACGGCGGACGACCGGCCGTCGCAACGATCCTGGCCGATCCGCTGCCTGTGGTTCGCCGGATCGGTGATGGCGGCGGCGTCCGGGGCCTTTGCGGGCCTCAACCTCGCGCTCGTGGTCGGCCGCAACATGACCGCGGCCTACTGCGTGGCCTGGCTCTGCTGGGCGGTCATCCTGTTCGTGATCAACCGGTTGGCCGTCTTCAGGGTTCGTTCACGCCAGAAGCTGGTGAGCGACACGCTGGTCTATGGCCTCGGCTCGGCGCTGGAACTGGTCGTCTGGATCAACGCCAAGAACACCCTGGCCGCGCTCAACCTGTTTCCGGACGCGCTGCTGGTCTCCGCCCTGATCAGCGCCTTCGTGCCGATTCTGCTCCACGTGACGTTCATCTTCTTCTACCTGCAGATGGTCGTCTTCCGGCGCCTCTTTCATGCGACCTCTGGTCCTGGGCCCGACGGCGTCTGAGCGGGGCTCACAGCGCCAGAGTGAAACCGCCGTTGACCGGATAGACTTGGCCGCTGATCCAGCTCGAGGCGTCGGACGCCAGGAACAGCACCATGTTGGCGATGTCGGTCGGCTGGCCCGGCCGGCGGATGATGTACTTGTCCATCTGCCGCTTCAGGCGCTCCGGGTCGCCTTGCAGGGTCCGCTGCACGGCCGGTGTGTCGGTCAGCGCGATGGCCACCGAGTTGGCGGTGATCTGGTGGCGGCCGAGCGTGCGGGCCACCGAGCGCATGAAGCCGGCCGCCCCCGCCTTCGAGGCTGCATAGATCTCCAGGTTGGCGTCGCCCCAGCGTCCGGCGTCGGAGATGATGGTGACGATCCGGCCCGGCGCCTGGCGCTCGATCATCCCGGGGATCACCGCCGCCGTGCAATTGATGACGCCATAGAAGTTGACGCCGATATAGCTCTGCCAGGTTTCCGGGCCGGTCTCCCAGAACGGCTTGCGCAGCTCTGGCGACGGGTTGGCCCCGGCGTTGCCGGCGTTGTTGACCAGCACACCCACCGGGCCCAGTTCGGCGCGCGCTTTCTCGACCATCGCCTTGACGCTCGCCTGGTCGGAGACGTCGGCCTGCACGGCGATGGCCTTGCCCCCCGCCGCCCGCACCTCCTCGGCCACCGTTTCCGCCCGTTCCAGCACATAGTCGTTGACCGCCACGCCGCCGCTGCCGGCGGCGCCGCCGAGGTGCAGGGCGATCTGCCGCCCGACCCCCTGTCCGGCCCCGGTCACCAGGGCGACCCGGCCGCCGAGATCGAGAATGTCCGTCATGTTGCGCTCCCTTCCGTCCGTCGCCCAGGGCGATCTTGCCAGCGGTATAAAAGCGCGCGCCGGCCGTGACGACGATGACGTCAGGTGAGGCGCTTCGGATTTTTTTATGGCGGCGCACGATGGCGCCCTTGCCCATCCTGTGCGTCCCTGGGCCTCGCCTTTTCTCTCCGACCAGGGTTATGCGGCGAGTTCGGTGTTGAACAGCTGCACTGTCGATGGATCAGCGTCGAATGGCGCCTCTTCGGCCATCCAGGTTGGCGCCCGACCCAGCTCTACGAGCTTCGACGCGGCTGTCGAGCGACAGATACTGCAGGGCGTGCGCTCGTAGAGCCACAGAAGCATCGCCTCGCTCTCCGCAATGGGCACGACGCTGTGGTCAAAGATCTTCAGAAGGGCAAAGCCAAAATCGTGCGCCTCATCGTCGTCCATCG
>JBEKQJ010000127.1:0-9744 GCA_049519835.1 Caulobacteraceae bacterium
AAACTTCAATTGCATAACGAAAGTCGCTAGCCTAGGATCGCCTGAGTACGGTGGAGACCGCGCATGAAGATCGAAACCCTACCGCCGGTTAAGTTCACGCTGCAACCGAGCAACCACCCCTATCTCAACGGGGCCTGGACGCCGCTGCGCGAGGAGGTGACGGTCGACGAGCTGGAGGTGATCGAGGGGGCGATCCCGCCCGAGCTGGACGGGGTCTATCTGCGCAACACCGAGAACCAGGTGCATCAGCCGCTCGGCCGCTTCCACCCGTTCGACGGCGACGGGATGATCCACCTGATCGACTTCAAGGGCGGCAAGGCCAGCTATCGCAACCGCTTCGTGCGCACCCGCGGCTTCGAGGCCGAACAGGAGGCAGAAGGCTCGCTGTGGGGCGGCCTGGCCGACCCGCCGAGCCTCGGCCTGCGGCCCGGCTATTGCGCGCACGGGGCGCTGAAAGACTCCTCGAGCACCGACATCGTGGTGCACGCCGGGCGGGCGCTCTCGACCTTCTATCAGTGCGGCGAGGGCTATCGGCTGAACGCCGAGACGCTGGAGCAGGAGGGCATAGAGAGCTGGGTGCCGATCGACGGCATCTCGGCCCACCCCAAGGTCGACGAGGCGACCGGGGAGCTGATGTTCTTCAACTATTCCAAGCACGCGCCGTTCCTGCACTACGGGGTGGTCGACAAGCACAACAAGCTGGTGACCTATTTTCCGGTGCCGACGCCTGGGCCGCGCCTGCCGCACGACATGGCGTTCACCGAGCACTATTCGATCCTGAACGACCTGCCGGTGTTCTGGGACGAGGAGCTGTTGAAGCGGAACATCCACGCGGTGCGGATGCACGAGGGCATACCTTCGCGCTTCGCCATCGTGCCGCGCCACGGCAGGACCGAGGACGTGCGCTGGTTCGAGGCCCAGCCGACCTATGTGCTGCACTGGCTGAACGCCTACGAGGAGGGCGACGAGATCATCCTGGACGGCTATTTCCAGGAGAACCCGACGCCGAGGCCAAAGCGCGACGCGCCGCCGGGGTTCGAGCACATGATGGCTTTCCTCGACCAGCAGTCGTTCCTGCCGAAACTGCACCGCTGGCGCTTCAACCTGAAGGACGGGACCACGAAGGAAGCCCACCTGGACGACCGGATCATGGAATTCGGCATGTTCAATCAGCGCTACGCGGGCCGGAAATATCGCTACGTCTATTCGACGGTGACCGAGCCCGGCTGGTTCCTGTTCACCGGCTTCGTGAAGACCGATCTGGAGACCGGCGAGACGACCGAGTTCCACCTGCCGCGCGGCCAGTACGCCAGCGAAACGCCGTTCGCCCCCAGGCCGAACGCGACCAGCGAGGATGACGGTTATCTGATCAGCTTCATCGTCGACGAGGCAGGCGGCGGCTCCTACTGCGCCATCCTCGACGCCAAGCGCATCGAGGACGGCCCGATCTGCAAGATCGCCCTGCCGCACAAGCTGTGCAGCGGCACGCACTCGTGCTGGGCCGACCGCCAGCTGATCCGCGAGGGGGCGCTGGGGTAGGCGTAGACCGAGGTCCAGCTTGCACGTAGCGCCGGCGTCCCGCCGGCTACGTCCTTGCCGGCGAGACGCCGGCGCTACGTGAGAAACCCGCGGGAGGGAGCGCGTTCTAGGCGCCCAGGGCCGCCAGGACCTGGACGCGGAGGTCGTTGCGGAGGACCTTGTTCATGGCGCTGCGGGGAAGCGCGCCCAGGACCACCATCCGCTCGGGGAGCTTGAAGACGGCGACGTCCTTGGCGCGGAGCCAGGCGCAGATGTCGGCGAGCTCGGGGTTGCGCCCCTCGGCCGGGCAGGCGGCGAGGCAGACCCGCTCGCCCAGGGCTTCGTCCGGCACGCCGACCACGGCGGCCTCGCGCAGGTCGGGATGGGCGGCGAGGAGATCGTCGATCTCGGCCGGCGAGATGTTCATGCCGCCGCGGATGATGATCTCCTTGCAGCGGCCGACGAAGCGATAGAAGCGCGAGCCCTCGCCGGCGATCTCGAAGAGGTCGCCGGTGCGGAAGTAGCCGCGATCGTCGAAGGCGGCCTCGTTGAGGGCCGGCGAGCGGAAATAGCCGCTGAACACCATGGCGCCGTCGATTCTGAGTTCGCCAGGGCGACCCGGTTCCGTGATGTCGCGGCCGTCGGCGAGGTCGACCAGGCGGGTGCGGATCATCTGGGCGGCCGGGCTTTCCCAGTCGACGCCGTCGGCCCCGAAGCGCGGGAAATAGTGGGCGCGGTCGGCGGGGTCTGGCGTCTCGACCGGGCTGGAATACAGCGAGGCCCCCTCGTTGGAGCCGAAGTAGTTGCAGATCTGGATGCCGTAGTCGGACTGGAAGCCCTCGATCATCCAGGCCGAAAGCGGGGCCGAGCCGGAGCCGATGGCGCGCACCGAGCTGAGGTCGGCGGCGGCCTTGAGCGCCGGGGACTTGAGGATGGCGGTCAGGATGGCCGGAGGGGCGATGGTGTAGTTGACCCGCTCGGAGGCGATCTGGGCCAGGAAGACCGTCAGGTCGAACGGGTGGTGCAGAACGAGCGTGCAGCGCCGCCACAGCCAGGGCATGACCAGGCCGCCGATCGAGCCGATGTTGACCAGCGGAAACGGGTTCAGCATCACCTCGCCGTCCTCGAGACCGGAGGCGGCGACGATGACCTTGGCGTTGACGATCCAGTGGTTGTGGTCGCGCGGCACGCCCTTGGGCCGCGCCTCGGTGCCGGAGGTCCAGCAGACGGTGGCGACCTCGCCGGCCTCGACCGGATCGTCGAGATGGGCGGCCATGGCGAGGGCGGGGTTGGCGGCGGCGGCGGCCGCGGTGAGATCGACCGCTCCGGCGGGGGTGTCGCCGCCGAACACCAGCACCTTGGCCGTCCCGCCGGCGGTGAGGTCTTGCATCATGCGGGCATGATCGAAACCGGCGCAGCGGGCGACGGTGACCACGGCGGCGGGTTTGACCAGGCCGAGGATGTAGCCGAGCTCGTGGGTGCGGTACTGGGTCACGACCGGGCAGCAGACCAGGCCGAGCCGGGCGCAGGCGAGGAAGGTGAGGACGGCGTCGACGGCGTTGGGCAGTTGGACGCAGACGATGTCGTCCCTGGCGAGGCCGAGACCGAGAAAGGCCGCGGCCAGGCGGTCGACCTCGGCGCCGACCTCGCCCCAGGTGAGACGACGCGGGGCGGCGCCATCGAGGGCGGCGCGGTTGGGCGGATCGACCAGGGCCGGGCGTTCCGGGACCTCGCGACGGTTGCGCTGGGTGAGATCATCGATGGTGAGATCGCCCCACCAGCCGTGGGCGCGGTAGGCGGCGATGCGCGCGTCGGAGGTCAGGCGCACCGGCGCTACTCGGCGGCCGGCTGAGCTTCCGGCGGCGCGGCCCTTGGCGGCCAGGGGACGAAGCCGGAGGTGGTGGCGATGTAACGGGCGTAGTCGGGGCGGCTCTTGCGCAGCCGGCCTTCCAGGGTGGGCGCGCCGCTCCACTTCATCAGCGTCCAGGTGAGCAGGACCGGCCCGAGGATGGCCAGCAGGCCGGTCCTGGACTCGGCGGCGACGAGGAAGAGGCCCCACCAGGCGCAGGCGTCGCCGAAGTAATTGGGGTGGCGGGTGTAGCGCCAGAGGCCGGTCTCGAGCACCTTGCCGCGGGTGGTGGGGTCGGCCCGGAAGCGGGTGAGCTGGAAGTCGGCCAGGCTTTCGAAGAGGACGCCGAAAACGCAGAGGGCGGCGCCGGTCCAGGCGAGGGGGCCGAGGCCGGCGGGCGCGGCGTCGAGCTGGCCGAGCTGGACCGGCAGGCTGACGGCGAACAGCATCGGGGCCTGGACGGCGAAGACCAGGATCAGCGAGGCCTTGGCGAAGCTCCAGCCCTTGTGGGTCTCGGCCTTGCCGAGCAGGGTCTGGTAGCGGCGGTCCTTGCCATGGGTGCGCCAGCGCCAGAACAGGTAGCCGCCCAGCCTGACGCCCCAGAGCGCGCAGAGGCCGAGCAGCAGCAGGCGGCGCGGGGTCGGGGCGTGCAGCTGGACGAAGGTCGCGGCGGCCATGACCACCAGGCCGAGGGCCCAGACGCTGTCGATGAAGCTGACGTCGGCGATGCGGACGGCGACGCGCCAGAGCACCAGGAAAAGGACGACCAGCACCAGGGCGTTGACGGCGAGGATCTGCAGATTGGCCAGCACGGCGGCGCGCTCCGATCGATGGGTTTCAGCGGCCGGTGGAGATCACCTGGGCCGTCAGCATGCGGGCCATGCCGCGTTCGAGCGCCTTGGGGTCGCGCTGCAAGTTGGCGCGGACCTCCATGGCCATGATGTCGGTATCGAGTTCGTCGACCCCGCGGCGGATGGCGCCGAGGCCGGCCCTGGCGATGTCGATCGGGCGCTCCTTGGCGCCGGCGACGTGGGCGGCCATGCGGGTGTCGACCGAGCCGACGATGAGGGCGACGACCTGGGTGTTCTGGGCCGCCAGTTCGCCGCGGATGCAGGTGGTGGCGGCGCGGGCGGCGAATTTCGACGGGCTGTAGCCGCCCATGGCCGGCGAGGCGGCGATGCCGCCGGCGGAGAGAACATTGGCGATGGCGCCGCCGCCGTTACGGGCGAGGATGGGGGCGAAGGCGCGGCACATCGCCAGCGTGCCGAAGTAGTTGACCTCCATCTCCTCGCGGGCGGCGGAAAGGTCGTCGGCGGCGATCAGGCGGCGGTTCAGGAAAGCCCCGGCGTTGTTGATGAGGATCGAGACGTCGCCGCAGGCCGCCGCCGCGGCCGCCACCTGGTCGGGCTCAGTGATGTCGAGCCGGACGGCCGAGGCGCGGCCGGGGAACTCCGCCACCAGGGCCGCGGCGTTGGCCGGATCGCGGGCCCCGACATAGACATGGCGGGCCCCCGCTTCGACGAGGGCGCGCACGAAGCCTTCGCCGATGCCGCGGTTGGCGCCGGTGACCAGCGCCGTCGAGCCTTCGATATCCATCCCCGTCGCGCCTGCTGGCGGCCTAGCTGACGGCCGGACGGGCGATCAGCTGCTCGACCTCGGGCGAGGCCCTGCCGCCGGCCTGCATGGCGGCCGAAACGCCGGAGTCGAAGTAGTCGCGCCAGCCGCAGATCTGGTCGCCGCGGAAGTCGAGCACGCCGGCGTAAGGCGTGGCGACGCGCACGCCGTCCTTGGTGAAGTATTCGTCGACCCCCTCGACGAACAGCCGGTCGCCGGACTCTGCGTAGTCGAACACCCGCCAGCGCACCTCACCGATCTTGGCCCCGAAGGTCTCCATGAACTTGCGGGCCCCGGCATGGCCCAGCACGGGCGGCGAGATGGCGGCGGCGTAGTGCCAGACGATGTCGTCGGTCATGTGGGAGAGGACGGCGTCGATGTCCTTGCGTTTCCAGGCCTGGATGATGCTGTCGTAGATGGCGAAGCGGCTGGGCATGGAAGTCTCCTGAGACGCGAAGCCGCGGCGCGCGGCGGCGGCGATGGGTAGGGCCGCCGCCGCGAGGGCGCCGGCGACGACGGCGCGGCGGCTGGCCACGGGGTCAGACTCCGATGACCAGACTGACCGTGGTGGTGGTCGAGCCGCCGATATTGAGGGTCTGGCAGGTCTTGGCGCCCTCGACCTGATAGTCGCCGGCCTGGCCGGTGACCTGCTTGTAGGCGTCGAGGGCCATGCGGACGCCGGTGGCGCCGACCGGGTGGCCGAGACCGATCAGGCCGCCCGAAGGGTTGATCGGCAAGCGGCCGCCGATCTCGATCGACCCGTCCTCGATCGCCTTCCAGGATTCGCCGGGGGCGGTCAGGCCCAGGTGGTCGATGGCCATGTATTCGGTGGCGGTGAAGCAATCGTGGGTCTCGACCAGATCGAGCTCGGCCAGATCGGCGACGCCGGCCCGGGCGCGGGCGTCCTCGATGGCCCGGCGCACCTGCGGAAAGACATAAGGCTGGCCGGCGCTGGCGCGGATCTTGGCCTCGTAGGGGATGGGCGCCGAGCGATGGCCCCAGCCGCGGATGGTCGGCAGCCGATCCAGCGGGATGCCGCGTTTGGCGGCGTATTCGGCCGCGCGCTTCGGCGAGGCCAGGAAGAGCACGACGATGCCGTCGGTGATCTGGCCGCAGTCCATCTTGCGCGTCCGCCCCTCGACGACGGGATTGGCGACGTCGTCGGCCGTAAAGCTCTCCGGGGTGAAGCTCCACTGGCGGGTCTGGGCGTTGGGGTTGCGCTTGGCGTTGGCGAAATTGATCTCGGCGATGCGGGCCAGGTGGGCCTGGTCGAGGCCGAAACGGCGGTCGTATTCGTCGGCGAGATCGGAGAAGGCCTTGGGCCACAGGAAGGCGGCGTCGGTGAATTCGTGTCCGTTCCAGGCCGCGGCGCCGAGGTTTTCGGCCGCCTTCTGGCCGCCGACATTGCGCATCTGCTCGAGGCCGACGACGCAGGCGAGATCGTAGCGGCCGGCCTCGATCTCGGCGGTGGCGGCGAGGATGGCGACGCTGCCGGAGGCGCAGGCCGCCTCATGCCGGGCGGTGGGCAGGCCGTTGAAATCGGGGTGGACCAGGCCGAAGAAGCCGCCGAGCAGGCCCTGGCCGGCGAAGAGGTCGCCGACGAAGTTGCCGACGTGGCCGCAGTCGATGTCCTTGGGCTCCAGCCCGACGCTGGCGAGGCCGCCCAGGACCGCTTCGGCGAAGGCGTCGGCGATCTCCTTGCCCTCGCGGGCCCAGTTGGCCGCGAAGTCGCTCTGCCAGCCGCCTAGAACATAGACCATGACGTCCTCCGGGGGGCGGCGCCTGCTATCCGCGCGGCGCTCACCTAGTGCGTTTTATTATACAAGTTACTATGAGGTGGCAACCGGACTGGCGCCTCACGCGGGCATGGCCATGAAGTCCTCGAAGGCGACGTGCGAGTCGTCGAAGGGGCGCCGCGGCTGGGCCGCCAGCGCCGCATGAACCGCCGCGCCCGGATCGCCGCCAAGGTCGATCCGCGGACCCTCGACCGCGAAGGCCGCCTTGATCATGCCGCCGCCGGCGACCAGCACCTGACCGCTGACATCGCAGTCCGGTCCGGCCAGCCAATCGATGAGCGGCGCGACCGTCTCCGGCGCCATCCGCGCGCCGAGGGCCTGCTCGACGAAGCGCTCGGTCATCGGCGTCAGGGCGTAGGGGGCGATGGCGTTGACGTGGACGCCACAGGCCCGGCCCTCGACCGCCAGCGCCCGCATCAGCCCGATCAGGGCGGCCTTGGAAGCAGCGTAGGCGGTCATGCCGTCGCCGCCGTGAAGGCCGGCGGAGGAGGTGCTGACGACGATGCGTCCGCTCCCCTGCCCGGCCAGCACCGGCCAGGCGGCCCGGACGAGATGCCAGGTCCCGAAGAAGTTGATGTCGAAGACGCGGGCGAAGTCGGCCGGATCCTGGCGGCGCATGCGCCAGGCCTGGGCGACGCCGGCGTTTGCGACCACCGCGTCCAGGCGGCCGAATTCGGCCAGGGCGAGATCGACCATGGCCTGGCCGCTCTCGGGCGCCTCGGCGGCGCTCAGCTCGGCGACGGCCGCGCCGCCGGCATTGCGGATCTCGGCGGCGAGCGCTTCGGCGCTGGCGGGCTGGCTGCGATCGGTCCAGCGATTGTTGACCACCACCGCGAAGCCGGAGGCGGCCAGATGCAGGGCGTAGGCGCGCCCGAGCCCCTTGCCCGCCCCCGTGACGATGACCGTGCGCCGCGACATTCCCACCCGCTGTCTGGGTTTGCGGAGCCGCGCTCCGCCCTCGCCGCCATGAGCAGCATAGTTACTACCGTTATGCAACTAGTAAGCAGGTGTCTTCTCGTGGCGCCGACGCGGCGAGCACTTTGACATTCCGGGCGCGCCGGACGACAGGCGCGACAAAACGCGACTTGCATAGGCGCATTCAATCGAAGATTCTGTGTCAGGACGCGCCGCGTCCGCGGCTCGGCCCGAGGCGCCTATGAACGAACAGAAATTCATCCGCACCTGCTCGATCTGGCGGGCGCTGGAAGTGGTCGGCGACACCTCGACGCTGCTGATCCTCGAAGCGAGCTGGATCGGGGCGCGGCGGTTCGACGACATCCGCGAGCGCAGCGGGCTGCTGCCGACCCTGCTCAGCAACCGGCTGAAGCGGCTGGTCGAGGCGCGGATCCTCGAAAAGCGCCTCTACAGCGAGAAGCCGCCCAGGCACGAGTACCGGCTGACCGACAAGGGCCGCGACCTCTACTGGACCGCCCTGATGATGCTGCGCTGGGAGCATCGCTGGGCGCCCCGCGAAGGCAAGCTCGACATCCGTCTGCGGCACCGGACCTGTGGCCAGGTGTTCGAGCCGACCCCGACCTGCCTGCACTGCAAGAGCGAGATCAGCGCCCGCAACGTCAGCTGGACGGAGGGGCCTGGCGTCGGCTGGATGGCGTTCCGCTACAGCCGCCGGCGCCAGCAGCGCAACGCGGCGGCGGAGCGCGCGCCCCACAGATCACCGGCGACCGCTGGGCCAGCCTGGCGCTGCGCTCGATCTTCACCGGCCTGCGCAAGTTCGACGAGATCTGCCGCGACACGGCAATGGCGACCAACATCCTCTCCGAGCGGCTGTCGTGGCTGATCGAGAAGGGGGTGATCGAGCTGCACGAGTACAGCGCCGTGCCGCGCCGGTTCGAATACCGCCTGACCGACAAGGGCGTCGACTACTACCCGGTGCTGCTGATGCTGTTGCAGTGGGGCGACACCTACTACGTCGCCCCGGAGGGGCCGCCGCTGCTGCTGCGGCACAAGCCGGACGGGCACGACCTCGAGCCGGCGGTGACCTGTTCGAGTTGTGGCGAGCCGGTGCTGATCCGCGACGTCGAGTACGAGGTGCTCGAGCCGCCCGCCGTCGACAACGCTTTCGCCGAGGCTGGCTAGGCTGCTTTCATAGGCATAGCGACGCGTGAAACGTGGGTGGCGCGATCGCGCGCCCGGGGCTTTTCGCTGTGCGCAAGGGCCGGTGTGTGCGACGCAACGTAAATCAGATTGTGCAAGTGAAGCGCGGGATTTGGATGTTTGTTCGCGCGCCGCCGATGGCGCGCGATTGGCGAAAGTCGCTCGACGTTCGTCTTATTAACTATTTGGTTTATCACAATAATCGATGTATGCCGGTCTTCGGCGGCGATCGCCGGCCTTCCGGCCCAGCTGGGCGGTGTTTCGGCACGTCACTTGCATTGACATAGTCTCTAAGCGGCACTAGCCTCCGTCGAAATAGATCGCGCCGGTCAGGGCCCATCGGGGCGCGACCGCCAGCGTCTGAAGGGGAGGTGTCGATGAAACTGTTCCGCACGGCGTCTGTGCTGGCCCTGGCGGCGGGGTGCGTCGGCGCCTGGAGCGGGGCCTCGGCGCAGCAAACGGCGGCCGCGACGACGGCCAGCGGGCAGGTGCAGCTGAGCGAAGTCATCGTCACCGCCCAGAAGCGCGCGACCAATCTGCAGACGACGCCCCTGGCGATCAGCGCCGTCTCGGGCGCGACCCTGAAGACCAATGTCATCCAGACGTTCGAGGACCTGGCCCACAGCGTGCCGGCGCTCTCGTATTCGCAGAACAATCCGCTGCGGCAGGAGTTCAACATCCGCGGCGCGGTCAACACGCGCCTTGGCTCGCCGACGGCCGACCAGTCGGTCGGTCTGTTCGAAGACGGCGTCTATATTTCCAGGTCAGGCATCCTGAACCCGATCTTCTACGACATCGGACAGATCGAGGTGATCCGCGGGCCGCAAGGCGTGCTGCTGGGCCGCAACGTCG
>JBEKQJ010000128.1:0-8384 GCA_049519835.1 Caulobacteraceae bacterium
CCGTAGTCGATGCGAGTGACCATGATCTGGCTCTGTCCCTGGGGCCGCATGTCGCCGCCCATGAACCCGAAGGGCATCCACGGCTCGCCGCTCCGGGTCGCGAAGCCGGGCATGATGGTCTGGAACGGCCGCTTGCCGGGCGCGTAGAGATTGGCGTCGCCGTCGCGCAGGGAGAACAGTTCGCCGCGGTCCTGGAACATGAATCCCAGGCCGTCGGGGGAGAGGCCGGAGCCCATGCCGCGATAGTTGGACTGGATGATCGAGACCATCATCCCATCGCGGTCGGCGGCGCACAAATAGGTGGTGTCGCCGTGGCTGGGGGCCTCGCCAGGGACAGCAGGGGCGAGGATGCGGTCCGGGTTGATCAGCTTGGCCCGCTCGGCCGCGTAGTCCTTGGAGATCAGCCAGTCGATGGGGATCTTCGCGAAGGCGGGGTCGGCGTAGTAGCGGGCGCGGTCTTCGAAGGCGAGGCGCTTGGCCTCGATCTGCAGGTGCAGGCTGGCCGGCGTCTGGAAGCCGACGCCGGCCAGGTCGAAGCGTTCGAGGATGTTGAGGATCTGCAGGGTGGCGAGGCCCTGGCTGTTGGGCGGCAGGGCCCAGACATCGACGCCGCGATAGTTGGTCGAGCGCGGTTCGACCCACTCGGCATGGTGGGCGGCGAGGTCGGCGGCGGTGAGCCAGCCGCCGATGCGCTTGAAATAGGCGTCGATGGTCGCCGCCACCTCGCCGCCATAGAAACCCTCGCGCCCGCCGGCCGCGATCAGGCGGTAGGTGTGGGCGAGCGCCGGGTTGGCGAACACCTCGCCCTCACGCGGCGTGTGGCCTTCCGCCGCCCAGACCTTCTTGAAGTTGTCGACTTCCTCGATGCCGTTCCCGGGCTTGGTGAAGAAGCGGTACGAGGCGGCAAGATAATAGGCGATGGTCTGGGGGACCGGCGTCCCGGCCTCGGCCATCGCGATCGCCGGGGCGAATAACTCGGCCCACTTCAGCCGGCCGTAGCGCTGGTGCAGCGACCACCAGGCGTCGACGGCCCCCGGTGTCGAGACGGAAACGGCGCCGTGGCTGGCGATGAAGCCATTCTTCGAGCGCGCCCGCTGGGTTTCCAGGGTGAGGCCGCGAGGCGAGCGGCCCGAGCCGTTGAGGCCGGCGAGTTTCTTGGTCTTCGGATCCCAGACCATGGCGAAACAGTCGCCGCCGACCCCGCACGAGATCGGCTCGAGCAGGCCCAGGCAGGCGTTGGCGGCGATCGCGGCGTCCACCGCCGAACCGCCGGCGCGCAGGATGTCGATGGCGGTCAGGGTGGCCAGGGGATGGGCCGTGGCGGCGGCCCCGTGCAGTCCGTAGACGGTCGAGCGCGAGGCGAAGCTCTCGCCGGCGATCCGGTCGCCGCCGTGAATGTCAGGGCGGCCAAGCCCGGCGTCGGAACGGCTGGCGCCTGAGCCGGTCTGCGCCTCCGCGGTCGCCGCCGCCGCCAGCGGCAAGGTGGCGAGAAAGGTGCGGCGACGCATGACGGCTCTCCCGGGGTTAGGCTTCAGAATAGCCACGCGCGCGTCCCCCACAATCCGCTCATCCCCGCGAAAGCGGGAAGGAGCGGATTATTGGGCTAGCCGCCCCAGATCTCCGCCTCGCTCCAGCCCAGTTCGGCGAACTCGCTGCTCCGCAGTGGCGCCTCGCCGGCGCTGAAGAACTCGTCGAGCTGCGGCGGCGCGACGCCCGTTCCGGCCAGCATGGCGTGGGCCTGGCCGCGATGATGGATCTGGTGCTGGAAGAGATGCAGCAGCAGGCGGTCGCGACGCTCGGTCTGCACCCGCTCGCCGCGATTGAGGCGGACGACGCCGTCGAGGCTCGCGTATGACAAGGCTTCGCAGACGGCGATCAGGCGGGTGTCGACGGCGTGCTGCGCCGCCGCCAGCTCGGCCGCCGTCGCGCAAGGGTTTTCGTCCGCCCAGGCCGCGGGCCCCAGCCAGCCGCCCTCCAGCGCATCGACGTAGAACCAGTCGACGACGAGGATGTGGTTGAGGGTGGCCGCGAGGCTGGGAAAGAAACTGGTGCGGGGGGCATGGAACTCGGCGGCGTCCAGAGCCTGGCAGGCGCCGAGCAGACGGTGATTGGCCCAGGCGTTGTTATAGGCCAGGGCGCGAAAGGTCCCGACCAGAGAAGCGCTCATCGATCCAGGCTCGCTGTGGTTGCGCTCAGGATGGCGAGGAAAGTCGGTCGGCGCATTGCAGATCCCCGATTTGAACTCGAAGGTATGAACTCTGTGCCGATTCACTAATCCCGCTCATCCCCGCGAAAGCGGGGACCCAGGCGTTTTTCAGCTCATTGCTCAAGAACCGCGAAGAGGTCTCGCCAGTCAGGATTGAATCGTTCGATCAGTTCGAGCTTCCAGGCGCGCCGCCATTTCTTCATGCGCCGCTCGCGGATGAAGGCGTCTTCGCGGCTCTCGTGAGCTTCCTGGTAGACCAGATTTACAACCTCGTACTTTGCCGTGAACCCGCCGAGGCTGTGCGCCTTGTGCTCGGCGACGCGGCGACAAAGGTCATCGGTGCTGCCGATGTAGAGTGTGCCGTTGCGCTGGCTGGCCAGGACGTAGATGTAGAAAGCCATCGCCAAAAAACCTGGGTCCTCGCCTTCGTGGCGATGAGCGGATCTTTCTCAAGAACTCACAGTCACTCAGTCGTCCAGACGCCGAGCACGTTGCCGGCCGGGTCGGCGAAGTGGAACCGTCGGCCACCCGGGAAGGAGAAGATCGGCTGCACAACGCGGCCGCCGGCGGCCTCCACCTTGGCCTGCATGGCCTCCAGGTCGTGGGCGTAGAGGATCACCAGCGGGGCGGTGAGATTGTCCGCGCCGTTGAAGCCGCCGTCGACGCCGGCCCCTTCGAATGAGGCGTAGTCAGGCCCGTAATCGACGAAGCGCCAGCCGAAGGCGGCGGCGTAGAAATCCTTGACGGCCGGAAGCCCCGTCGCCGGCAGCTCCACGTAGTCGATCGCCCCATCTTCATGCATCGGACGTCCTCCAGAGTTCTTGTTTTGTTCTAGAAAGCCCCAGCGGCTGGGTCAAGACCCAGCCGCCCGCGATCCTACTGCGTGACGGTCGAGACCGTGCCGCCGCTCGCCTCTTTCGCCAGCTTCACCGACTCGGCGTCGGAGTGCTTGGCGACCCTGAGGTTGCTCAGCGCCATGCGAATGAACTGCGGCTTGTATTCGAACGGAATCTTGGCGAAGCGGCAGGCAGCCTGGACCTGCTCGATGATGAACTTCGGCTGATAGCCGGCCAGGGAGACGTCGCCCCAGCCGCTGATCTCGTTGCACACCTCGTCGACCACGGACTGCGGCGACTCGACGTTCATCTCGCCGGCGATCTTGTGGAAGATGTCGCTGAACACCTTCGGGGCCGGGGAAATGACCTCGATCTTGTAGGGGATGCGGCGCAGGAAGGCCGTGTCCATGAGGTCGGCGGGCGAAAGGTTGGTGGCGAACAGCACCAGCTCGTCGAACGGCAGCGAGAAGCTCTTCCCGGAGTTGAGCTTCATGTGGTCGATGCGGTCTTCGAGCGGCGTGATCCAGCGATTGAGCAGGGCCTTGGGCGTGACCAGCTGGCGGCCGAAGTCGTCGATCAGGAACACCCCGCCCAGCGCTTTGATGTGCAGCGGCGCCTCGTAGTATTTCGACTCCCCGTCGTAACCCAGGTCGAGCATCTGCAGATTGAGCTCGCCGCCGACCATGATCACCGGGCGCCGGCAGGGCTCCCAGCGGCGGTCGAACTGCTCGCGCGTTGCGGTCAGGGTCCGTATGGCCTGACCCTGGCTCTGCACCTGCCGGTGGACCAGCGGGTCGAAGACCTTGACGATCTGGCCGTCCACTTCGAAGCAGTGCGGGACGTAGACGACGTCCTTGAACAGCGTACCGATGCGGTTGGCGATGGTGGTCTTACCATTGCCGGGCGGTCCGTAGAGCAGGATCGAACGTCCGGAATTGATCGCCGGGCCGAGGTTGACGAACAGCTCCTGCGAAACCACCAGGCCCTTGAAGGCGTCCTCGATGGCCGCCTGTTCGGCATGCTCGTGGGTGATCGCCTGGCGGCGGATCTGAGCGCGATAGGCGTCGAGCGACACCGGCGCCGGGCCGATATATTCGCTGCGGGCCATGGCGGCCTGCGCGGCCTCGAGGCCGCTCTTGGTCAGAGCGTAGCGCCGCTCGGAGGTGAGGTCGGCGCGCACCGCGCCCACCACCGCCAGAAGCTGGCGGTTCTCGGCCTCCTCGAAGATGTCGGCCACCACGTTGGGCGGCAGCAGCAGGAGGTCGGCGACCTCGGACACCGTTTCGACGCTGGCGGCGTAGACCATCTTGAGCAGCAGACCGAGCAGCGTCGCCACGGGCGCGCCGACTTCGGCAAGAGTGCGCGGCGCCGGCGGCGCCGAATTGTAGACGGTTTCGAGGTCCTCGCGGCTTATGCGGCCGAGTTCGACAAGACAGTCGCCAAGACCGCCGCCGCGGGTGCGCTGAAGGTCGCGTCCTGCCGAGAGATCGTCAGGAGTCGCGAGACCGCGTGCGACAAGAACATCACCGATGAACACAGCCCCTCCATCAAGGTACACAAGCTACTGTTACAAACGCCCCGACCCAGTCTTACGGCGCGATCGGGAAGGGAAGGTGGATCCGGTAATCTCAACCTTATACGCGATAACACGCTGGTTTGCTAACCGGGCGCGACATTTCGTCACTCGATGTGAACAGACTATGAAAATCTACGAAAAATCAGTCTCTCGCCAGAGAAGCTGCGACAAAAACGCACGTAACTCCAGCAAATCGCGGGCTGGCGCCCAGGACCGCAATTGACGCCGACCACGTATCCTGCACCAAATTCGCTAATGATCAATGAACGTCGTGCGGCTCTCACGCTTCTCGCCCTGGTGTTGGCCACGCTGGCGGCGTGCGAACGCCCGCATCGGATCGAGCGGTCGTCGCGGATCACCGTCGTGACGCCGCCCGCCGCGCCGCAGCCGCGCTACGTGATGGTCTGCAAGAGTTCGCGGACCGGCCTGCCGGCGCGCTGCGGCACGCCGGACGCGGTGATGGTCGGCATGAAGCCCGAATAGGGCGACCGACAAACTTGACGCATGCGTCATTTTTCTTGACGCGCGGTTCCGGCCGGATAAAGTAACCCAGCGAATGAAACTGGGAGACGCTGTCGTGGCCGACGGAAATATCACCAAGGACTCCATGTACGACGCCGTGGCGCCGGACGACTTCGAGTCCATGCTCAATCTCGACCGCTACGGCCAACGGTCGACGGCCTTCGACAAGATCATCAGCGCCACCCACGATCACTTCTGGGATCCCCTCGACAAGAAGTACATCGACTTCGAAGAGCCATGGGACATGGAGAACGAGCCGCTCGTCTCCGAAGATCTCAACATCGCCATCCAGACCGACTACGTCTCCAATCACTTGAAAGACCCCGCGCTGCGGGCGCAGTTCATCAACAAGTCGCTGCTGCGCAGTTTCTCGTCGATCCTGCACGGCGAGCAGGGCGCGCTGAACCTGTCGGCCAGCCTGTGCCACGTGCTCTACGACCAGGGTGCGCAGGAGTACGCGGCCAACCAGACCCGCGAGGAAGCCCGTCACGTTACCGCCTTCGCCAAGTACATCAAGGCGCGCTGGGGACGGCCCGTCGAGCCCAGCCAGGTGCTCAAGGACCTGCTGGTTGAGATCATCTCGGCGCCGGAGGTCTACAAGAAGATCATCGGCATGCAGATGCTGGTCGAGGGCCTGGCCATGGGCGCCTTCGCGACCTTCTTCCAGGAACTGCGCGACCCGCTCGGCCGCAAGCTGATGCAGCTGGTGATGACCGACGAGGCCTTCCACCACAAGTTCGGGAAGATCTGGGCCGACCGCACGGTGCCCAAGCTGACCCCCGACGAGCACGCCATCGTCGAGGACTGGGCGGCGCACTGCTTCCAGGCCGTGCTGTTCAATCTGGTCTCGCCGCACGAGCAGCGCGACCTCTACGTCGAGTTCGGCCTCGATCCGGACAAGGTGCTCGAGGAGATCGCCAAGATCGCCACCGATGAGCAGCGCCGGGAGGACATGAAGCGGGCCACGAACATCTTCCGCGTCCTCATCAAGACCCTGCTCAACGCCGGCATCATCACCGATCGCACGCGCGCCTTCTACGGCATGTACATCGACATGGATGAGCTGAAGGCGGAGGGCGACCGGATGGTCGGCGACGACATCGCCGAGGAAGGGATCGCCTATCTCAAGACGATCAATTTCCGCGACCGTCCCATGGCGATGTCCATCGCCGCGGAATAGCGCCGGTCAGGTCGGCGGCGGGGGCAGGCGGTCGATGAGGGCCGCCAGGCCCTTGGCGTAGGCGCTGCCCAGCTTGCGCCAATAGAGACTGTTCTCGCCGAAGGTTTCCAGGCCGGCGGCGGTAAGGCTGCCCGTCTTATAGCGCATCAGGTCGATCGGCGGCCCGACCGAGAGGTTGGAGCGGATCGTGGCGTCGAACGACAGCAAGGCGAGTTTGGCGGCGTCTTCCAGGCTGCTGCTCGCGTTGAGGGCCCGGTCGAGGATCGGCTTGCCGTATTTGGTCTCGCCGATCTGCAGGTAGTTGGAGCGCTCGCCGGCCTCGATGAAGTTGCCAGCCGAATAGATCTGAAAGGCGCGGTGGGTCTCGCCGGCGATCTGGCCGCTGACCAGGAAGGCGGCCGAGGCGTCGCCATAGGGCTGCACGTATTTCTGGTCGACATCCATGATCTCGCGCAGGCGGGCCCCGACGATCGCGGCCACGTCGAACATCGAGGCCGCCGCCAGCACGTCGGCGTGGGCGACGCCGGATCCGGCCGACTGCCGCAGCTCGCTGACCACAGCCTGGGTGGTGGCGAGGTTGCCTGCCGACTGGATGAAGATCACCCGCTCGGCCGGCGCCTCGATGACCGCCAGCTTGTCGACCTTGGCGATCTGGTCGACGCCGGCGTTGGAGCGCGAGTCCGAAGCCAGCACCAGGCCGGCCGGCAGCAGGATCGCGAGGCAATAAGTCATGGGCGATGTTTCTCTTCGCTTCGCGATCGCCGGGATGAGCGGGTTATATGGCCCGCCGCGCCCGCGGCCGGAAGAGCAGAAAGAAGACGCCGCGCCATGCCAACGACGCCCGATCTTGCCGAAGCCGTGGCGACCGTGGCCGCCGACATGGCGCCGCACCTCGGACGGGGCAAGGTGGCCGACTACATCCCGGCGCTGGCGCGCATCGATCCGCGGCGGTTCGGGCTGGCGGTGCTGACCTGCGATGGGGGGGCGGCCGCGGCGGGCGAAGCGGACGCGCCGTTCTCGATCCAGAGCATTTCGAAGGTGTTCACCCTGACTCTGGCGCTGGAGCGGCAAGGCGAGGCGTTGTGGAAGCGCGTCGGTCGCGAGCCGTCCGGCTCGGCCTTCAACTCCATCGTCCAGCTCGAGCGCGAGCGGGGCATCCCGCGCAACCCTCTGATCAACGCCGGCGCCCTGGTGGTCACCGACGCCCTGCTGGCCGCCCGCCCGCCCGCGGCGCTGATCGACGAGATCACCGACTTCCTGAGGCGCCGCGCGGACGACCCGGCCGTTGCGGTGGACGAGGAGGTGGCCGGTTCGGAGGCGGCCACCGGCTTTCGCAACGCCAGCCTCGCCAACTTCCTGGCCGGCTTCGGCAACCTCGAAAACCCGGTCGCTGACGTGCTGGAGGTCTATTTCCACCAGTGCGCCCTGGCCATGAGCTGCCGCCAGCTGGCTCGCGCCGGCCTGTTCCTGGCCGGGGGCGGAGTGGATCCCCTGAACGGCGAGCGGGTGGCGAGCGCCATGCGGGCCCGACGGATCAACGCGGTGATGATGAGCTGCGGCCACTATGACGCTTCTGGCGACTTCGCCTTCCGAGTCGGCCTGCCCGGCAAGAGCGGCGTCGGCGGCGGCATCCTGGCGGTGGCTCCTGGACGTGGGGCGGCGGCGGTCTGGTCGCCGGGCCTCGACAAGGCGGGCACCTCCTTTGTCGGCATGCTGGCTCTGCAACGCCTGTCGTCAGTCCTCGGCTGGTCGGTGTTCTGAGGCGGCGGCTCACGGTTTCGCTGGTCTGGCCTTCGCCAGCGCCGCCTCGAAGTCTTGTTTCGACTGAGCGACGATCTTGGGCAGGGCGTCGGGATCGATGAAGGCGGTGCGGTCGCCGGCCTCGACGCGGGCTTCACGCGTCAGGACATCGGCGATCTCGGGGTGGCTGGTCAGGACGATGTCGGCCTGCATCTTCGACAGCTTGGCGAAAGTGGTCTCGTAGTCGGCGACGATGGTCGGGTAGGCGCGGTTGCCGACCAGCTTGTTGCCGGCGACCGTGAGGCTGCACAGGAAGAGCACCCG
>JBEKQJ010000129.1:0-8346 GCA_049519835.1 Caulobacteraceae bacterium
AAACGCGAGCGGGTCGAGGGCGCCTATCCGGTGGAGCTGGCCCCGCTGGCCAGCGAGCTCAACGCCTTGGTGGCTCACAACCAGCAGGTGGTCGAGCGGCAGCGCACCCACGTGGGCAACCTCGCCCATGCCCTGAAGACGCCCTTGTCGGTGCTGCTCAGCGAGTCCGCCTCCCAGGGAGGCGAACTGGCCGCACTTGTCCGGCGACAGGCGGGCATGATGAGCCAGCAGGTCGACCACCACCTGCGCCGCGCACGCGCCGCAGCTCGCACCGAGGGCATGGGCGAGCGCACCGCTGTCGCGCCCGTGCTGGAAGAGCTGGTGCGGACGCTGGAACGCATCTTCCAGGACAAGATCGGGGACATCGACTTCGATTGCCCCGAAGGCCTGATGTTCGTCGGCGAGCGCCAGGACCTGCTCGAGATCTCCGGCAATGTCATGGAGAACGCCTGCAAGTATGGCCGCCGCCAGGTCCGCGCGATCTGTGCGCCCGGCCCGCGCACGTTCACATTGACCGTCGAGGACGACGGCCCAGGCCTTCCCGCCGACCAGCGCGAGATGGTGCTGAAGCGTGGCGAGCGGCTGGACGAGACCGCGCCTGGATCGGGCCTCGGCCTTTCCATCGCCGACGAATTGGCCAGGGCTTACGGCGGCGCGGTGACCCTGGGCGAATCGCGCCTGGGCGGCCTGAAGGTGGAGATCGTCCTGCCGCGGGCGGAGATCTGAAAATGGCTGGAGAACATATATTCCGCTCATCCCGGCGAACGCCGGGACCCAGACTTTTTGTGCAATGCTCATCCAGATGATGAAAAACATGGGTCCTGGATCGTCGCGCTCCCGCGCGCCGTCCAGGATGAGCGGGGCAATGGTCTCCCTCGCGGTGCAGCAGGGAATTCTGTAACAGGGCGCCATGATCATGTTCGGGGTCGCGGCGGCGGTGCTGGCGGCGGGCGCAGCCGCGCTCGTCCTTTGGCGCGCGTCATTAGCGGGGCGGGCCATCGCCGGCCCCGACCCGCGGGTCGTCGCCTATCGCCGAGCACTGACCGAGGTCGACGATCTGGCCGCCCGCGGCCTCCTGCCTGAGAGCGAGCACCGCGGCGTTCGCGCCGAGGTCGGCCGCCGACTGATTTCTTCGGCCGACCGCCAGGCAGAGCCCGTGGGCGCCAGCGGCAAGCCGTTTCTGCCCGTGGCGGCCATCGGCAGCGCGGTGCTGGCGGCCCTGGCGATCTACATCTCCATCGGCGCCCCGGGTGCGAAGGACCAACCGTTCGCCGGCCGCCTCGCCGACTGGCGGGCCCATCCCGAGGAAGCGCCGCCGCAAGCCCTGGCCGCGACCCTCAACGCCCTGGCCGCCCTCCATCCCGAAAATCCCACGCCGTTGCGCAAGCTTGCCGCCCTCGACCTCGAGATGGGGGACGGGTTCGGAGCCGTCCACGCCCTGCGCAGGGCCGAGGCGCTCGCGCCCCGCGACGCGGCCCTGCCGGCCATGCTTGGCGAGGTCGAGGTGCTGGGGAATAACGGAACGATCACGCCAGAAGCGCGCGCCCAGTTCGCCCATGCGATCGCGCTCGACCCGGCGCAGCCGGCGGCGCGCTACTATCTTGGCAAAGCAAGGATCGGCGACGGCGACGCCGCCGGGGGCCTCGCCGAATGGCGCGCCTTGCTGGCCGGCCTCGCTGCGAACGATCCGCGCCGCGCCGGCCTTGCCGCCGAGATCGCCGCCGTCGAGCAGACCGGTCGCCTGCCGGCGCCGCAGCAAGCCGCCGCGCCGACCTCGGAGATGTCCGGCGCCATTCGCGGCATGGTCGACGGCCTGGCGGCGCGCCTCAAGGCTCAGCCAGACGACCCGGACGGCTGGGTAAGGCTGGTGCGGGCCTACGCCGTGCTCGGCGACGTCAACGCGCGCGAACAGGCGCTGGCCGAGGCCCGCG
Organism: Caulobacteraceae bacterium; assembly: GCA_049519835.1. Taxonomy (GTDB): domain Bacteria; phylum Pseudomonadota; class Alphaproteobacteria; order Caulobacterales; family Caulobacteraceae; genus Acaudatibacter. The sequence continues at coordinate 1,932 of JBEKQJ010000129.1, forward strand.
CGCGCTACGCCAATCAGCCGGACGAGATCGCCGCTCTGACCAGCGCCGCGGCGACGCCACCCATGGGCGCGCGCTGATGGCCTGGCTGCCGAAGTCGCGCACCGCCCGCCGCCGCCTGACCGTGGTCGCCGCCGTCGCCCCGGTGCTGGCGCTGGCCGTCGGCCTGGCCCTCTTCGGCCTACGCAATTCGATCTCCTATTTCTACACCCCCGCCCAGGCGCGCGCCGCCGGCGTGGCGGCCGGCCAGTCGATCCAGTTGGGCGGCCTCGTCGCCAGGGGTTCGGTGGTCAAGGCCGGTGACGGGGCGATCCGGTTCGTGGTCGCCGATCACACCGCCAGCGCGCCGGTGGTCTATCGCGGCGACCTGCCGGACCTGTTCCGCGAAGGCCAGGGCGTCGTCGCCACCGGAGCCTTCGACGGCAAGGGCGTGTTCGTCGCCACGACCATCCTCGCCAAGCACGACGAGCGCTACATGCCGCGCGAACTGACACGGGCCCTCAAGGCGCAGGGCGAGTGGCGCGGAAACGGCGCAACGCCATCCTACGGCGGCGGCGGGCCGACATGACAGCCGAACTCGGCGCCTTCGCCCTGATTCTGGCCTTCTGCGCCTCCCTTGCTCAGGCCGGACTTTCGTTCGCCGGCCGGGCCCGGCGCGACGCCACCCTGACCGGGGCCGGCGAAGGCGCGGCGCTGGCGGTGTTCGTGGCCGTCACCGTCGGCTTCGCCGCCCTGATCTGGGCCTTCGCGACCTCGGACTTCTCGGTGGCCAACGTCGCCCAGAACTCCCACAGCGAGAAGCCGCTGATCTACAAGATCGCCGGCGCCTGGGGCAGCCACGAGGGATCGATCCTCCTGTGGTGCTTCATGCTGACCGCTTACGGCTCGGCGATCGCCCTCTCCCGCGGCCTGCCCTGGGGCCTGAAATCGCTTACGGTCGGCGTGCAGGGAAGCCTGGGCGTGCTGTTCATCGGCTACATGGTCTTCGCGTCCAATCCGCTGCTGCGTTTCTCAGACCCGCCGGTCGAAGGACATTCCCTCAACCCGCTTCTGCAGGACCCGGCGCTCGCCGCCCACCCGCCGTTCCTCTACGCCGGCTACGTCGGCATGAGCGTGGTCTTCTCCCTGGCGCTGGCCGCCCTCATCGAAGGCCGGGTGGATGCGGCCTGGGCGCGGTGGGTGCGCCCCTGGGCGCTGGCCGCCTGGAGTCTCCTGACGGTCGGCATCACCCTCGGCTCGTTCTGGGCCTACTACGAACTCGGCTGGGGCGGCTGGTGGTTTTGGGATCCGGTCGAGAACGCCAGCCTGATGCCCTGGTTGATGGCCACCGCCCTGCTGCACTCGGCTATCGTCACCGAGAAGCGGGGCGCGCTCGCCGCCTGGACCTGCTTCCTCGCCATCGGCGCCTTCACGCTCTCCATGCTGGGCGCCTTCCTGGTCCGCTCGGGGGTGCTGACCAGCGTCCACGCCTTCGCTGTGGACCCCAGGCGGGGGCTGCTGCTCCTCGGCATCCTGGGCATTGCCGCCGGCTCCGGCTTCGCCCTCTTCGCCTGGCGGGCGCCGCGCCTCAAGGACAGCCAGGTCTTCGCGCCGATCAGCCGTGAGAGCGCCCTGGTGGTCAACAACATCATCCTGGCGGCGGTGACCTGCACCGTGCTGGTCGGCACCCTCTGGCCGCTGGTCCTGGAGCCGTTCGGCAAGCAGGGCGGCGTCGGTGGGCCCTACTACAACACGGTCGTCGGGCCCTTGATGGCCATTGCCTTCCTGATCATTCCGGCCGGGACCCTGCTGGCCTGGAAGCGCGGCGATGCGCTCGGCGTCGCCCAGCGTCTATTGCCGGCCGCCGCTGCGGCGCTGGCGGCGGGAGTCCTGGCCTACGCGCTCGTCGAGCCTCGCCGGGCGCTCGCCAGCCTCGGCGTCGCCTTCGGCGTCTGGCTGGTCGCCGGCGTGCTCGTCGAGGCGGCGACTCGCATCCGTCTGGCCCGCGCGCCGCTCGCCGAGAGCGCCAGGCGCATCGTGGCGCTCCCCCGTGGCACCTGGGGCATGACCCTCGCCCACGCCGGACTCGGCCTTTTCGCCATGGGGGCGGCCTACGAGACGGGCTGGCGACTGGAGGCGGCCCAGGTGCTCGCCGAAGGCGGGGCCATGGATCTCGGCGCCTATCACGTCAGGCTCGACTCCGTGGCCGTGGTTCCCGGTCCCAACTACGACGCCGAGCAGGCGGTGATCACCGTCACCGATCCCTCCGGACGCCTCGCCTGCCTCGGCCGACCCTCCCGGCGGACCTATGACGTTGGCGGCGAGACCGTCTCGAAGGTGGCGCTCTGCCTGCACGGCCTCGATGACATCTACGTCGTGATCGGCGAGCGGCGCGCGGCCGGGGCCGGCTCGGCGTGGCTGGTTCGCGCCTGGGTCAATCCATGGATCCGGCTGGTCTTCTGTGGCCCGCTGCTGATGGCTTTGGGCGGGGCGATTTCGCTCTCCGACCGGCGCATGCGCCTGGCGGTGGGCGCCCGGCGCGCCGCCCCTGGGCCATCGCTAGCCCCTGCCGAATGAGGCGCGCGACGATTATCCTGGCCGCCGCTCTCACCCTGGCGGCCGTCGGCGATCCGGCCGACCGCCTCGCCGACCCGGTCAAAGAAGCCAGGGCGCGCTCACTGTTCCGCGAGACCCGCTGCGTCGTCTGCCAGGGTGAGTCGATCGACGACTCCGATGCGCCCCTCGCCGCCGATCTCCGCCGCCTGGTCCGCGCCCAGGTCGCGTCCGGACGGACCGACGGCCAGATTCGCGGCTTTCTCGTCGCCCGCTATGGTGACTTCGTCCTTTTCCGCCCGCCGCTGAGCTGGACCAACCTCGTGCTGTGGGTCGGGCCGTTTCTCGTGGCGCTGGGCGGCCTCGCGCTGCTGATCACCCGAGAACGCCGACCGCCCGCGCCGCCGGCTGCGGAGCTTTCGGCCGAAGATGAGGCCAAGCTCGCGCGGCTGGCGGCGGGCGATGACACTTAGCCGCCCCAATCAAGCTTCAAGACCGCCTTCGGACTAACGGAAAGGTAACTTGAGAGCCCTCGCGCAGCTTGGCATGCGGTATTAGATTAACTGCGGCCCGCGCGGGCCCTGAGGATTCGAAATGGCCGTAACCAGAACTCACGTCGTCGTCGGCGCCCTCGCCGGGGCCGGCATTGCTGCAGCCGCTCTGGCTGGGGTGGGCATGCGCCCAGCCGCTTTCACCCCCGTCGGGGGCCAGCTCATTAGGGCCTCGATGCCGGAGCTGCCCCAGTCGCCAGGGGCGCCGATGTCATTCGCCGACATCTTCGAGAAGGTGTCGCCGGCCGTCGTCTCGATCGATGTGGTCTCGCACGCGCCGGTCGGCGCCGGCGTGCGCATCCCGGGCCTGCCGTTCGAGATCCAGCCGCCCAACCAGGGTGGGCCGGGCGGCGGCCAGGACGGCGGTCCAACTCAGGGCCCCAAGCAGATGTCGGCCGGCTCCGGCTTCTTCATCTCGCCCGACGGCTACATCGTCACCAACAATCACGTCGTCGACCATGCCGACGACATCAAGGTTGTGCTCAAGGACGGCAAGGAGCTCAAGGGCACGGTCGTCGGGCGTGACGAGGCGACCGACCTCGCGGTGGTCAAGGTCGACGGTCACGACTTTGCCTATGTGGATTTCGAGAACTCGGCCAAGCCGCGCGTCGGCGACTGGGTGATGGCCGTTGGCAATCCGTTCAGCCTCGGCAATACAGCCACGGCCGGCATTGTCTCGGCCTACAATCGCGACATCGGCGAGAACTTCGTCGACTACATCCAGATCGACGCGCCCATCAACCGCGGCAACTCCGGCGGCCCGACCTTCGACACCTTCGGCCGGGTGATCGGCGTCAACACGGCGATCTTCTCGCCGTCGGGCGGCTCGGTCGGCATCGGCTTCGACATCCCCGCCGACGTCGCATCGCAGGTGACCAAACAGCTGATCTCCAGCGGCAAGATCCAGCGCGGTTATATCGGCGCGACCATCCAGCCGCTCAGCACCGAGATGGCCGAATCGTTCGGTCTCGCCGGTCGCACGGGGGCGGTTGTGGCCGACGTGGTGCCCAACGGGCCGGCCGAAAAGGCCGGCGTGCTGTCTGGCGACGTTGTGGTCGGCGTCAACGGCCATCCCATCGCCAGCTACACCGAGATGACCCGCGAGGTCGCCAAGGTGCCAGCCGGCGAAATCGCCAAGCTCGACGTGATCCGCGGCGGCAAGGAGCGGTTTATCGACGTGCGCACAGCTCTGCGCCCTTCGGAAGCTCAGCTGGCCCAGAATGGCGGCCTGCCCGGCGATGACGAGGACAGCGGCCAGGGCGCGGCGGCGAAGCCGACCCCCGGCGCGGCGATTCTTGGCATGGAGTTGGCGCCGCTCGGCCGCGACCAGCGTCAAGAGTTCAACCTCGCTCAGAACGCTCATGGCGTGGTCGTGCAGGGCGTCAAGAACTCGTCCGACGCCAGCGACAAAGGTATGCAGCGCGGCGATGTGATCGTGCGGGCCGGCGACCGCGACGTGGCCTCCACCGGCGACGTGGCCGCGGCGGTCGACATCTGGAAAAAAGCAGGTCGCAAGGAGATTCCGTTGGCTGTCAGCCGCGGCGGTCGAATCGTCTTCCTGCCGCTGAAGATTGACGGCTGAGTCGACGGCCAGGGACGGGGGCGGAATGCGGGTTCTGATCGTTGAAGACGACCTCGAGGCCGCGGCGGCTATGGCGCGCGGCCTCGGCGAGGCGGGGTGCGACTGCCGTGTCGCCGCCGACGGCGAGCTGGGGCTCGCCGCCGCCGCGAGCGAACGGTTCGACGTCCTCATCGTCGATCGGATGATGCCGCGCATCGACGGGATCACCATGGTGGAGAAGCTTCGCGGCGGCGGCGACCAGACGCCTGTGCTGTTTCTTTCCGCGCTCGGCGAGATCACCGACCGGGTGACCGGGCTAAAGGCCGGCGGCGACGACTATCTCGTCAAGCCCTACGCCTTCGCCGAGTTGATCGCCCGGGTCGAGGCTCTGGCGCGGCGGCGCGAGACCGGTTCTGTCCAGACCGTGCTCAAGGTCGGCGACCTGGAAATGGACCTCCTCGGCCGCGAAGTGCGCCGCGCCGGCCAGGAGATCGACCTGCAGCCGCGCGAGTTCCAGCTGCTCGAATTCCTGATGCGCAACGCCGGCCAGTCGGTGACCCGCACCATGCTGCTGGAAAAGGTGTGGGAATATCACTTCGATCCCCAGACCAACGTCATCGACGTCCACATCTCCAGGCTGCGGGCCAAGATCGACAAGGGGTTCGAGCGGCCGATGCTGCAGACCGTGCGAGGCGCGGGATACCGCCTAGAAGCATGAGGTAACGGGCGATGCGCCTGCCCCGCGTGCTGCGCACGACGCCCTTTCGTCTGACCCTGCTGTTCCTGGCGCTGTTCGCGGGCGCCGCCTGCGCCTTCCTCGCCTACATCTACCTCGCCACCGCCGGCGAGGTGACCCGCCGCGCCGACGCCCACGTGCGCGCCGAGATGCGTTCGCTGCAGGCGGTCTATGCGCGCGGCGGCTTTTCCGCCCTCAACGAGGCGGTGATCGAGCGCTCCAGCGGCGACCATGCGCTCGTCTATCTCCTGATGGATCCGGATGGGCGGCCCGTGTCCGGTTCGATCGCCGTCTCGCCGCTCAAGCGCCGCGACCGTGACGAGGCGTGGACCAGCTTCACCCTCACCGAAACCAATCCTGACGGGGCCATGGTGCGCCTGCCGGCCCGCGGGCTGCAGGAGAAGATGCCGGGCGGCGAATTCATGTTCGTCGGCGCGGACGTCGGCGAGGCCGAGGGTTTCGTGGTCCGCATTCTCCGCGCCCTGTGGGGAGCTGGGGCCCTGGTGATCGTCCTGGGCCTTGCCGGCGGGGTGCTGGTCAGCCGGGACGTCAACCGCACCATGGCGAGCCTTATCGACGTGATCGCCGCGGCGCGCGGCGGCGACCTCGCCGCCCGGGCCAAGGTGCGCGGGGCCGGCGACGAGTACGACGAGCTGGCCAGCGGCCTCAACGACATGCTCGAGCGGCTGGAGCGCTCGGTCGGCGGCCTGCGCCACGCCGGCGACGCCATCGCCCATGACCTGCGCTCGCCACTCACCCGACTGCGCGCCCGCCTCGAGGCGGCGATGATCGAGGCCGACGCCGGTCGCGCCGATCCCAAGGCCGCACTGCACCAAGCTCTGGAAGATGCCGATGGGGTGTTGCGCACGTTCAGCGCGGTGCTCGCCATCGCCCGCCTGGAGGCGGCAGGCGACGCTCCCGACCAGGTGCTGTTCGACCCGGGCGTTCTGGCGGCCGACGTCATCGAGCTCTACGAGCCGCTGGCGGAAGACAAGGGTCTCGAATTCAAGGCCGAACTCACACCGGGCCTGGCCCTCA
>JBEKQJ010000130.1:0-8345 GCA_049519835.1 Caulobacteraceae bacterium
CCGTCGGCGGGATCGACAACAGGGATGGATTGGATACGCCCATGCTGGCCAGGAACAGTGGCCCGAAGATGGTGGCGATGAAGATCACCATACCTGAAAAGACCGCCGTCGCGAGAATGAGCCGACCGACGCTTCGCGCCGACGGCAAGGGGGCGCCGCTCGCGCCGACCTCGCCAACGACCGGAAGGGTGAGCACCAGGGGCACAAACAGCAGCGCAACCAGGTGGACCAGAAAGGCCAACCGCCAGTCGATTCCGGCGAGCTGGCCAACGAGGGGAAATCCTACGATGGCTACCACGCTGCCGATCAGCGTCTGCAGGCCGAGCATACGCGCCTGCGCGGCCTCCGGCAGCAGGCGGCCGATGGCGACCAGGGCGGCGTTGACGATGCCGGCCGACGCCAGGCCGACGACCATGCGGGTGAGGATCACCAGATAGAGATCTGGCATGACCGCGGCCGCCGGGCCGGCGATGGCGAACGCCAGGAGCGAGACCGTGTAGACGGCTCGGTAGCCGAACCGGTTGATCAGCCTTCCAACCGCCAGTGACCCTAGGGCGAAAGTCAGGCCCGCCATCGCCCCGACGAGTTGGGTCAGCAGGCCTGCGTTCGGCATGGCCGCGAAGTGGGCCTTGACGGCCGGCAGGTCGGGCGCGAGGGCGAAGATGCCCAGGAAGACGAGGACGTTGGACCCGAGCAGAGCGGCCGCGGCGGCCGGGCGGAGCCTCGCGGGAGCGTGGTCCTCAGGCGCCACGGTCGGCCGCGCCAGGAACAGTGGGCATCACGGCGGGAAAGCCAGGAATATCGGAGACCATCGGTCGTGGCATATGCGAGGCGGCGCTCGCCCCGCCGTCGACGGCGATTTCGGCGCCTGAGACATAGGCCGCCTCGTCGGAGAGGAGATGCGAGACGACCGTCCCCACCTCGGCGGCGCGGCCCCAGCTGCCCAAGTGGAAATCCAGCAACTGCTGGCCGAAACCCGGGATCTTGAGCACGTGCTCGATCCGATCCGAGCCGCTGTCGACGAAGCCGAGATTGAGACAATTGCAGCGAATTTTGTAGCGCGAATAGTAGGTTGCGATGGTGCGGTTCAATTGAACGATCGCACCCTTCGCCGCAGCGTAGCCGTCCTGACCGATAATGGCGCGTACGCCGCCCAGCGAGCCGATCAGCACCACCGAGCCGCCAACTCCGCCTTCCATGATCGCTTTGAGACCGAATTTCATGGTCAGAAAAACCGAGGTGAGGTTCGCGGAGATCATCCGATTCCAGTGATCGAAGGTGATCTCTGTGATCGGCCCATCCTGATGACCGAGATCCAGAGCCGCGGCGTTGGCGACGACCCCGCTGACACGCCCCCAGGTGGAAAGCGTCTCACTGAAGAGGCGCCTCATCGACTCTTCGTCGGTTATGTCGGCTCGGATAAAACGGGCCTCGCCGCCGCGTTGTTCTATCCGCTCGACGACCTGGAGGCCCCTCTCCTCGCTGCGGCCGGTGACCACGACTCTGGCGCCGTCGGCGGCGCAGCGCTCGGCGATGGCTTCTCCGATACCGCGGGTCGAGCCGGTCACGACGATGACCCGGCCCGACAATTTACCTTGGGGATGGTCTGTCATGGCCAGCTCAGATCTCCAGCTCTTCGCGGAGATCTGGCGGCAGCGATTTCAGTTCGTTGACCTCGAGGATGCCGTGCCCTGAGAGTCCTCTGCATTCAAACCGCGCCAGCCCATCCTTGCTGTACCAGGCGCTATCGCCAGTGATCGCCGACGCATCGACATGGCCCCTGACTTGGAGTTCCTCAGAATCGTCGGTGTAGATTGTCGCGTCGCAGCCAAGGGGCGTGATGCCGTCATCGTCGACGCAAGCGCGAAACACCGCCCTGCTCACCTTGCGAATGGTCCCCTTGTCGAACACCCAACCGAAGTCACGGCGCCCGTCGGGCGTCATGTAGGTGAAGGCCGATATGGCAAGTTCGCGGCCGAACACGGCAAACAGCCACCGACCGGCGCGATGGGCATAGAACTGGCGCACACCCCACGAGTGGTCTTGCCATGCGCCACCAGAGAGTGAGACCTGCCGGGCGCCGACTCGCGCTACGCCGCTCACCGCGCCCATCGACTCGTAGTGACGTTTTCCGAGGACGAGGCCACCTGGGTTGAGGCCCACCTCGAGCGGGTGGCAAAGCGCCTCGTAGTCCAGGTCCAGGCTGGCCTCCTGAAAGTCCGCCCGCAGGCGGAGCCTCCGCAGATTGTCTCCCTGGGTCAGGCGCAGAGAACCGACGTTGAGGTCGTCAAAGTCGCCCTCTGGAAGCGGCAGCACATGTTGCTGCTGCCGGCCCGCGATTGCTCCGTCGACGATGAGCCAGCTCCACACGTGAGCGCTCTTCTTGTTGGGCATTAGGCTGACGTGATGATGGCCGCCGCTTCGCGTCGCAGAGTCGTACCAACCCAGGAAGAAACTCTCCTGCCAATGGTCCTGGCTGACGTCGTCGGGTCGATGTCGCCGGGCGTCTTCCAGGGTTATCTCGTACATCCTGCTCTCCAATCGTATGCGACACGAACACGCCATCGTCACCGATCAATTGGGGAAAACGAGCTGCTCAAGGCGCGATTTGTACGGAAGATAGCCGTTTATACTTGTCGACCAGCCTGGCCGGACCCAGCTTATGGCGTTGTGATAGTTCGAATAGACTTCCCAAAACCGGAGGTTTTCGAGAGCAGCGTTCGAAACGCGCTGATAGGATTCGATGAAATCACGCCGGCGTTGGTCTTTGATCTCTGGCGTCTCGCTCGGGTTGAAACGGAAGAGCAGCGAACAGTAGAACGCTATGTCGCGCGCGCGGTCGGTAATGATCGAGAGATCCCAGTCGACGACAGCGACGATCTCTCGTCCTGAGAAGAGGTAGTTGCCGAGCGAACAGTCGCCGTGCGTCAGGCACAGGTCGAACGTTGCTGGGTCGTACGACCGAAGGTCGTCTCTGGCTGCGTCAAAGAGCTGTTGGTCTCCAGGAGGTATGTACGCGAGAAAAGGATCTTCGGCTTCGACGAGGCCCGCGAGATCGCCAAGTCCAGCTGTTGGCCGCACTTGATCGAGGCCCGCTGACCGCCAATCCGAGCGATGTATGGCGTCGAGCATGGCGACGAAGGAGCTGGTCCTTGCTTCCGCCTCCGGATCAATAAGCTGTGGCACCCGGCCGATCGATTCCGCCTCGACGAATTCTGCGACCCAGAATGCGCGCCCGAGGATTGTGAGGTCGGTCTCCAGCCAGAGCGGCTCGGGCACCGGGATGGCGGTTGATCGCAGCCGTTGGTAGGTCTCAAATTGATTGACCATGTCGTACGGTTCCTGAGGCCCGGTAAGCGGGTCCCATCGGAGCACGAAGCGCTGGCTGTCTGCCGTTGGGTCGTCGGGCAGCGCCACGGTGACGAGGTGGATGGTGTTGACCAGACCGCCCGTCAGCGGCCCCAGGCCGGTCAGGACCAAGGAGGGTCGATTCAGTTTACGCGCAAACCATGGCGTCAGGCGCTCTCGAACCTGGTCGAGGTCGTCAATGAATTCACGGCTGCTCACGCGAACCAGACCGGGCAGACGAGGCCAATGGCGCCGACAAGGGGTGGCATGCCGGAATTGCAGTTTGACCTGCCGCGAGGCGGCGCCGGCGCGGTCACAAGCCTCTAGGCCTTCGCCGCTTGAGGTTGCGGCGCGAAGCGCACCGGAAGCACCTTCATCACCCGGGACTCGCCGACGGCGTATTCGGGAACGAAATCTTCCGGAACCGTGAAGTCGGGGATCCTGATCAAGAAGGTCTTCAGAACGATCTCCATCAGGGTTCTGGCGAAGTGTTGCCCCAGACAGATGTGGGCGCCGGCGCCGTACCCGAGGTGGCCATCCATCGTGCGATCGATGATGATCCGGCTCGGTTCGGCGAAGCGGCTGGGATCGTGATTGGCCGCGCCATTCATCGCGAACACGTAGTCCCCGGCGTGAAGGACCTGGCCCTCCAGCTCGACTTCGTGGGTCACGGTCCGCCTCAGTCCCTGCACCGGAGAGGCGTAGCGAACGAACTCCTCCAGAGCCGGCCGCCACAGCGCCTCGTCGGAGCGAAGCCGCTCGGCGTCGCGCGGATTGCGGGCAAGGTGAAGAAACGCCTCGGTCAGGGCGGCGCTCGTAGTGTCGAGACCGCCAAACAACGTCAGGGTCAGAACGCCGAGGATCTCCATCTCGGTGAGCGGCCGGCCGCCGATCTCACCATCGACGAGCGTCTGCAGGATGTCGTTCCTTGGCGTTTCCGCACGTCGCCGTTCGGTGAGCGCGAGAAGATATTCGCCGAGTTCGACGCCGATCTTCGCGCAACCCTCCGCATCGTCAGCCCGGTGGCGAACCAGATAGTCAACCTTCTCGGACAGCATCGGCAGGTCCGCCATCGGCACGCCCAAAAAAGGCAGGACGACGCCCGACAGGGTCGGGTGAATGAACTGGCTCTGAAGCTCCGCCTCGCCGTCGGCGATGAACGAGTCGATGAGGCCATCAACGACCGCCTGAATATCGTTCGCGTGCGAGGCCGCAGCATCCCGGATGAAGAGGGGATTTAAGAGCTTCCGCAACCGCGTCTGTTCCGGCGGGTCCAAATCGATGGGATAGAGCGGGAGCGGCTGCTTCGGCAGGGCGGTGCCGTCCGTCGACGAGAAGGTCTTGTAGTCATCGTAAACCCGCTTGGCGCCGACAAAGGTCGTGACGAAATAGAATCCGCCTAGCTGGTCCGAATGGGCGACCGGGCATTTCCCGCGGATCTCGTCATAGAATGGCACGGGGTTTTGCATCAGCGCAGCGTCGTGAAAGCTGAAAGCCTTCGCCGCGGCCTTGGCATGCTCGTCCATGATTTCCTCCGCTGCGGCTCCGTCCGCCGGCCCGCCAACCAATTAATTATTTAACCGATTGAAGTGCATTTACCAAGCCGCGATTGCGGCAAGGATCTGATTGCCAACTGTGGTGCGTTGAGTCCGCGGCCAGGCGCCCCGGGCGGATGAATGGGGCCCATCACCTGGTCACGTCTGGCAAGCTGAGATCGTCAGGCGGCCCGGCCAAACCTGGGGCTCGCTTCGTCGCTTGCTATCCCCAGCCGGGGGAAGCGGCGGCACTCGGCGGGGCCATCTGCCGATAGGTTCGCGGACTTATGCCCGCCCGTCGCCGGAAGGCGTGGTTGAAACTCGAGACATTGTCATATCCGACATCAAGCGCGATCCGCGTGATCGATACTTTGGTTTCGTGCAGCAGCCGGCAGGCTGCCTGATGCCGCCCCAAGGCCATCAGATCTCGATAGCTCAGTCCCCTCTGCTCTAGTCTGCGCTGTAGGGTTCGGGTGGACAGGCCAGCACGGGTCGCCGCCTCGCGCAGAGTCAGTTGTCCATTCGAGGCGACCAACATAGCGGTCACAAATTCGGCGATATCCGCCTGATCGTGGGCCGCATCGATGACCATCGCGCATTGCGAGCTATAGTATTCGTGCAGGATTGGATCGCTTTGCGGCGGCTTCTGCCTGTCAAGCGACACCTGCCAATACCAGCTCGCACACTCCGACCCGAACCTGATCGGGACTTCTTTGAGATAGGTTCGGACATAAGCGCTGTCGGACTCTGGAAGCGAAAGCTCGACCCTGCTGAACGGGAAAGGGCCGCCCCACAGGTCGGCGAAGACGGTGCAGATCGTCCCCAGGTCACGCAAAGCGCTGAAGCGCCGCAGATCTGGCGGGACCTCCGAGTGGTAGGAATGGAAACCGACCAGAACGCCGTTCGCGTAGATTCCGGCGCCCGCAGACAGCGTGTAGTGCAGATCGCCAAAATGAAGCCCGGTCTCGATCGCGGCCTGCATATTGGCGGAGGTCGCCATGGTCAGGCCGTAGAACGTGTGGGCGTGGGAGAGCAGGCGATAGCGGGCCCCCAACTCAATCCATAACAACGGTTCGTCGCAAGTGAGCTCATAGAAGACCCGTTGAAAGGCCAATTCCTGGGTCCCGGTCACCTCGCCGCGGACATCGCTCACCTGGCTACTCTCGATGCCGGCTGCCTTGAGCGCGACGCCAAGATCATGTCCCTTCTCACGCAGGATGGCGGCCATCAGCCGCAGACTGTGGTTCGGCAGCCTGACGGTATTTAGCGTGGAGAGCCGCATCGATTCCTCAACCGGCTGTCCCGCATTTTTGCGCGGTGTTCAGAGCCGGGTCTCCCTGTCTGCGGCCGTTATAGAAGGATGGCTCGGCGCTTCCAACCGCCGCCCCGATCACGTCAGCGGCGCCTGGCCTGCGAGCGCGTGGTCGCTCGCAGGCGCTTGGGCGGGCGGCGCGGGAAGTGTCAGCGTGGCGGGCGCCGAAGAATATTGGGCGTTGGACAACATGCCCGGGACAATCAGATCAACCGTGTGCTCAACAAAACGCCGCTTCAGCGCGACGTCTACCTGGACGATGCCAAAGGCCATCTGCATTGAATATCGCCCGGTGAACAGCCGCTCGCACGCCCCAATCAGCGAAAAATAGAAAAACATCGGATCAATGGGCCGGAGCTCACCCGATCTTTCGCCACTCTCAAGTAGAATCCGATAGAGTTCAATCAGCGGCTTGATAACATCTTCTGAAATTGTCGCTCTATGTTCTTCATCAGCATGCTCGATAAGATAAGATAAAAGTCTATTGTGATAGGGGTATTTATAATACAAATTTACCAAGCCCGAGATATGCAGGCGGATCTTTTCCACGGTGGGCAGAGGCGAGGAGATAATAGAGCGAAAATCATCGAGGCCGCCATGCGTGTTTCTCTGCAACAGGGCCATAAACAGCCCGTCCTTGTTGCCGAAATAATAGCCGATCAGTGCGGAGTTGGCCCCCGCCTCAGCCGCGATCTCGCTGATGGTGACATCGGCGTCCGGCCGCCGGCACATCAAGCGGCTAGCGGCCTCGAGCAGATTTTCCTTGGTGCGGCCGCTTTGGGATCCAACGGTCCGCCCTCCTCTCTTTCGCTCACTGGGCGCCACGCGAATCCCCATCTCCATATGACCCTGCCGCAGTCGCGCAATTGTTATCACATCAAGTAATTAATTTCAATTCGCGTCGCCGCCGTCCCAAGGCATGGTCCGTGGCCGCTCGGCGTAATTCCGCCGGACGCACGGGTTTGGGGTGGGAACTGCACCCATCGCGAGGGCAACTGGCGCGAAAAAGCAAGTTATTGGCGGACGAGATGCTAGCGCCGAGGCGCGTGGCGCTTAATTATTCGTTTGAAGAGTGAGCTTCGCCGATCACCAGATCGAGCGCCAACTGTCTCACAACGGGCCGCGGTCGTTTTCGATCAGCAGGGCCAACGGGAGGAAACCATGGTCCGCACTCTTGGAGTATCGCTCCTGGCGCTGAGTTGGGGCGCCATGCTGTCGTCTCCGGCAAACGCGCAATCCGCATCTGCGGGCGGCTCGGCGTCGGCTGGGACGGCCTCTGTTTCCGAGGTGGTGGTGACTGCTCAGAGGCGGAACGAGCGCCTGACGGACGTCCCGATTTCAGTGACCGCGCTCTCCAAAGACGCCCTCATGAAATCAGGCGTGACGTCAACCGGTGACCTTGGCCAGGTGGTTCCCGGTCTGACGATGGATCGTAGCGGGCCGTTCTCTCAGCCGACGGTGCGGGGCATCGGCAGCCCCGTGACCGGCCCCGGGATTGGCACCAGCGTCGCCACCTATATCGACGGATTCTATCAGCCGAGTTCGACTTCGAATGATTTCCAACTCGCGGATGTGAGCTCAGTGCAGGTCCTTAAGGGGCCCCAGGGAACGCTGTTCGGCCATGACTCGACCGGCGGCGCCATCCTGGTGACGACCATGACCCCGACCTTCAAACCGTCGGGCCTGGCGTCAGTCAGCTATGGCAGCTTCAATGACGTTAGCGCGCAAATCGTCGCCAGCGACGGCATCACGGATAACCTCGCTGTCTATGGGGCGCTTTATTACCATAGCACCGATGGCTTCTCGCATAACGTCGTCACTGGGCGGCACGACCAGGCCGGCTATCAGATCATCGGCCGCGGAAAGATCCTGTGGGAGCCGACCAGCAAACTCAAATTCACGTTGGCCTACGCCAACGCTGACGTCGACGATCCGTACGGCGTCGCCGAGAACGCCTACCATGGCATCACCGACGCGGCGCTGACGCCAGGAGCAATCATCCCGACTGCGCGCGACGAGACCGCCAACAGCACCAGCCCCATCACGAGGGTCCTCTACTACAGTATCTATCTGACGACAGAATATGATCTCGGGTTTGCGTCTCTCAAATCCTACACGGGCTGGAGGAGCGAACAGGACCACGTCCTTAC
>JBEKQJ010000131.1:0-8313 GCA_049519835.1 Caulobacteraceae bacterium
CAGGCTTGGGAGGTGACGGGCGGTCCTCGTGCGGGCGGCGGGGCGGCGAGGCCGCGGCCGGGGGCGATCTGTGAGGCCGACAGGGCGGCGGGGACGGCGGCGAAGGTCCAGGCGGCCGTGACGGCCGGCGCGGCCGGCGCGCAGGCGAGCGGCGCGGCGTGGCCGGCGAAGGCGCAGGGGCTGTCGGCCTTGCCGCTCTTGGCCGGGGCGCCCTTGCCGGAGAGATCGAGGCTGGATTCGACCGCGCCGTGGCCGGTGCAGATGATGATGCTGGCGGCTCCGTCGCTGGCGACCATGAACCCTGGCGGCACGACGACGAGCAGGGTGAGCGCGACAAGCGCCCCCCACATCCCCGCGATTGTCAGCCGCCGCCTCATCGCGCGCCTCCTACGCCAGCGGCCAGCCCCTGTCGATGTATCCACGGATCGTACGGAGGCGGGACCTGCTCCGTTGCGCCATCAGCGAGCGAAAATGCTATGGCGGCGGCCGAACCGGAGGACTCATGGCCGAACCGCCGTTGCACGCAGGGCCCGATGGGCCGCACGCCCACCCGCGCAAGACCGGCCATTCGCGCCTCGACCTGGTGCTGGCGCTCTCGGCGGTGTTCATTTCCGGCGTCTCGCTCTACGTCGCCATCGAGCACGGCAAGACCGAGCGCGATCTGGTGGCGGCCAACTCCTGGCCGTTCCTGCGTCAGACCCTTAGCGCCTCCGCTGACCCCGGCAGCGACCTGTCCTTCGGCTACATGAATGTCGGCGTCGGACCGGCCAAGGTGAAAGCCTTCGGAGTCCTCTACGACGGTGCGCCGGTCGCCAGCATGCGCGACCTGTTGCAGCGCTGCTGCGGCCTCACCGCCGAAGCGGCACGCAATCCGATCGCCGGGCTGGAAACCGACGCTGCGGTGGAGCGCGTGCTGCGTCCGGGCGAAAGCGCCTCGATCGCCATCCTCCACCGTCCCAAAGCCGACCCACAACTCGCCTCCCGCTACAGCGAGGCCATGCGCCACCTGAGCTTTCGCGGTTGCTACTGTTCGGTATTCGACGAATGCTGGACGACGACCCTGCTCGGGACCGAGGCGACGCGCGTCAAGACCTGCCCCAAGCCCATCACACCGTTCGACCCCGCCGGGGGAAGATAGGGATTGACTCCCATCTGGTTGATCGCCGGGCCGACGGCCAGCGGCAAGTCGGCGCTGGCGCTGGATCTGGCGCGCAAGGTTGGCGGCGAGATCGTCGGCGCCGATTCCATGCAGCTGTACCGCGATCTCCGCGTCCTCACCGCGCGGCCGAGCGAGGCCGACGAGGCGGCGGCGCCGCATCACCTGTTCGGCGTCGCCGATGCGGCCGAGGCATGGAGCGTCGGCCGCTGGCTCGGCGAGGCGCTGCGCTTGCTGGACGAGATCGCCGGCCGCGGGCGGCCAGCCGTCGTGGTCGGGGGCACGGGGCTCTATTTCCGCGCTCTCACGGTCGGCCTCGCCGATATACCGCCGACGCCGGCCCGCGTGCGCGCCGAGGTTCTGGCGCTCTGGGAGGCCGTCGGCGAGGTCACCTTCCGCGAGCGCCTGGCGGTGGTCGATCCGGCCGCCGAGGCGCGCATCGCGCCGGCCGACCGCCAGCGCCTGACCCGCGCGCTGGAGGTGTTCCAGGCCACTGGCCGCTCGCTCACCGACTGGCAGGCCGACACCGCCTCTCCCCTGCCGCGCGAGGCCTGGCGCGGCGCGGTGCTCACCCTGCCGCGGGCCGAGCTCTACGCTCGCGTCGAAGCGCGCCTCGACGCCATGGCCGCCGGCGGCGCGCGCGAGGAGGTGGCGGCCCTGCTTGCCCGCCGGCTCGATCTGCGCCTGCCGGCCATGAAGGCGCTGGGCGTCGCCAGCTTCGCAGCCGAACTCGCCGGGCGCCTGACCCCGGACGCGGCGCTGGCCGAAGCCAAGACCGAGACCCGCCGCTACGCCAAGCGCCAGATCGCCTGGTTCAACACCCAGGCTGCGGACTGGCCACGCCTGGACGCCCGGGCCAGCGCCGCCACGCTTGCGGCTAGTCTTGCGGCGTGAGACCCGGCAGGCCGTCGATCGATTCGGCGTTGGTCTCGAAACGTCGCGCCGCCCATTCGTCGAACGGCTTGGCGTCGACCCAGCGGCGCAGCTGGTCGCGCTCGCCGCGGTAGTCGAAGAACGGCACGCCCCAGCCGCAGCTGTCGGCGACCCGTTCGATGTGGACGAGGATGACGGCGCGAGCGCGCGAGAAATCCGGGAAATGGCGCATCAGTTCGGCGAAGCGCGGATGGTCGAAGGCGAAGACTTCGCCCTGACCATAGAGCCTGAGGATATTGGCCGGACCCTCGAAGGCGCAGAACATCAGGGTGACGCGGCCGTTTTCCTGCAGGTGGGCTTGGGTCTCGATCCCAGAGCCGCCGAGGTCGACATAGGCGACGGTGCGCTCGTCGAGGATCGCCAGGCTATCGTAGCCCTTGGGCGAGACGTTGACGTGTCCGTCCCCGGCGAGCGGCGCGGTGGCGACGAAGAACAGCTTCTGGCGGCGGATGAACGCCGTCAGCTTTGAATCCAGCGCCTCATAGACCTGGCCCATGGGCGGCAGAGTCGCTTGCCAGGGTGTCGAACGCAAGCGGGGGGAGTACTTCCAAAGGCGGGAGGGGGGCCGACCGCACCCGCCAGCGCTCTTTCACCAGCCCCCTCCACCGCTTCGCGGTCCGCCTCCCCCGCAGGCGGGGGAGGATCGGCAAAATATTGCGTCGATGTGCGCCTTGACCCGATCGGCGCGCAATGGCATCTCCCGGAGCCCAAACTCGGGAGCAAGACCGATGCGTCTCCTCGTAATTAGCCGGCGGCCGATCGCGGCGGAGCTCTAGGCCTCCGCCTCGCGAAAGGTCGCGCGCATCAGGGCCCCTCGCGGGCCTTTTTCTTTGCCTCAAACCGGGAAAGCCGATGACCATCCACCAGACCCCAGCGAAGACCGACCAGGCCCGTGAGATCCTCACCGGGGCTCAGATCGTGGTCCGCGCCCTGGTCGACAACGGCGTCACCGACCTCTTCGGCTATCCCGGCGGGGCGGTGCTGCCGATCTACGACGCCCTCTTCCACGAGCCGCGCCTGCGCCACATCCTGGTCCGCCACGAGCAGGGCGCCGCCCACGCCGCCGAAGGCTATGCCCGTTCGACCGGCAAGGTCGGTGTGGTGCTGGTCACCTCCGGCCCCGGGGCGACCAACGCCGTCACCGGCATCGTCGACGCTTTGATGGACTCGATCCCGCTGGTGGTGATCACCGGCCAGGTGCCGACCCACCTAATCGGCTCGGACGCCTTCCAGGAATGCGACACGGTGGGCATCACCCGCTCGTGCACCAAGCACAACTACCTGGTGAAGGACGCCGCCGACCTGCCGCGCGTCCTGCACGAGGCCTTCCGCATCGCCGCCACCGGCCGGCCCGGTCCGGTGGTCGTCGACGTGCCCAAGGACGTGCAGTTCGCCAGCGCGGCCTACGTCGGGCCGGCGGAGGCGTCGCCGATTCATGACTACCGGCCGCCGCGCGCCCCCGATCCACGCGCCATCGCCGAGGCGGCGCATTTTCTCGCCCACGCCAAGCGGCCGATCATCTACAGCGGCGGCGGCGTCATCAACGCCGGTCCGGCGGCGAGCCAGACCCTGCGCGAACTCGCCAAGCTCACCGGCGCGCCGGTCACCTCGACGCTCATGGGCCTGGGCGCGTTCCCGGCCGACGATCCGGCCTGGCTCGGCATGGTGGGCATGCACGGCGCGTTCGAGGCCAACCACGCTATGCACGACTGCGACGTCATGCTGGCGGTGGGCGCACGCTTCGACGACCGGGTGACCGGGCGCCTCGACGCCTTCTCGCCGGGCAGCAAGAAGATCCATATCGACGTCGACCCCTCCTCGATCAGCAAGGTGGTGCGCGCCGACGTCCGCGTGCTGGCCGACGCCGGCGAAGCTCTGGCCGCTCTCGTCCAGGTCCTGAAGCGCGAGCGGCTGGCCAAGGACCGTCTCGCACCGTGGTGGAAGCAGATCGACACCTGGCGCGCGCGCCGCTGCTTCGCCTACGCGCCGTCGACCGAGATCATCAAGCCGCAGTACGCCATCCAGCGCCTCGCCGCCCTGACCAAGGGCCGCGATGTCTACATCACCACCGAGGTCGGCCAGCACCAGATGTGGGCGGCGCAGTACTTCGGCTTCAACCAGCCCAACCGGTGGATGACCTCCGGCGGCCTTGGCACCATGGGCTACGGCCTGCCGGCGGCCGTGGGGGTGCAGACGGCGCACCCCAAGAGCCTGGTCATCGACATCGCCGGCGACGCCAGCGTGCAGATGACCATGCAGGAGCTCTCCACCGCCATCCAGCACGACCTGCCGATCAAGGTGTTCATCCTCAACAACGAGTGGATGGGCATGGTGCGGCAATGGCAGCAGCTGCTGCACGGCGAGCGCTACAGTCACTCCTACTCGGCCAGCCTGCCCGACTTCGTGAAGCTGGCCGAGGCCTATGGCTGCATGGGCCTGAGGGCCGAGCGGCCAGACGAGCTCGACGGCCTGATCGAGGAGATGATCGACGCGCCGGTGCCGGTGGTCCTCGACTGCCGCGTCGAGCGGGCCGAGAACTGTTTCCCGATGATCCCCTCGGGCAAGGCGCACAACGAGATGCTGCTGGCCGACGCCGGCGAGGATCTCGGCGCGGCGATCGACGCAGCCGGGCGGAGGCTGGTGTGAGCGAATCTCAACCCAATGAAGCGCCGGCCAGCGCCTATGACATGGGTCACGCCGAGGAGGCGGAAGACCTCGCCACCTTCGCGGTGCTGGTCGACAACGAGCCGGGCGTCCTGCACCGGGTGGTCGGCCTCTTCGCCGCCCGCGGCTACAACATCGAGAGCCTGACCGTCGCCGAGACCGACCGCAAGGCCCACACCAGCCGCGTCACCATCGTCACCCGCGGCACGCCCCACGTGCTGGCCCAGATCGAGGCCCAGCTGGAGAAGATGGTCTCGACGCGCCACGTGCAGAACGTGACCCGCGACCCCAACGGCCTCGAGCGCGAACTGGCGCTGGTCAAGGTGCGCGGCGCCGGCGACGACCGGGCCGAGGCGCGGGCCCTGGCCGAGACCTTCCGCGCCCGCATCGTCGACACCCACACCGGCAGCTTCATCTTCGAGATCAGCGGCGCGCCGTCCAAGATCGACAAGTTCGTCGACCTGATGCGCCCGATCGGTCTGGTGGAGGTATCGCGGACCGGTGTGCTGTCGATCGAGCGGGGGGAGTGAGGCTCTAGCCGTCGGCCTGCTGCAAGACTTTGCCGATGAAGGCGAACACGCCGGGATCGATCGGCAGCTTGGGCGCGACTTCGGGGTCGGCCATGGCGTCCTGCCAGACCGCCTGGGCCTTGGCCTTCAGGGTTGGGTCTGGGGAGAAGGCGTTCACCATGGCCTTCCAGCGGCGGGCGACGGCGAGAGCCTCCTGTGAGGTCGAATCGCCGGCCGCCATCAGCGCATGGACTTCGGCGAAGAGCTGCTCCCAGTCGCGACTGACCTGTTCCTGATCGAAGGGCGGGGCGGACTCTCTCGCCTTCTGGATGTCGTCCGATGTGAAGTGTTTAGTCGTGAAAGGGTGCAAGAGGTCTCGCATCTCTGCGGCGGTGGTGTTCCGGGTCATGACAGTCTCCTTGGCGAGGGTGGCGAGATCGTCGACGGAGAGCGCCTGGCCGGCCGCCAGTTTGCCGCGCGCCGCGCGCACCAGGCTGAGGGCGCGGGCGGCCTGGGCCGCCTCCCGCTTCAGCACCTGCTCATGGGCCGCCAGCGTCTGATCGAGGCTGACGCCATTGATCAGTTCGGCGATGCGGGCCAACGGCAAGCGCAGGGCTTTGAGGGCCAGCACCAGGGTCAGACGCGTGATTTCCGTCCGCCCGTAGACGCGCCAGCCGTTCGAGGTGCGGACGGCAGTCACCAGCCCGCGCGCTTCATAGAGCCGCAGGGCCTTGGGGCTGACACCCAGAAGGCGCGAGACCTCGGCGGGGCTCAAGTGGCGTTCGGCTTGCGGCATGGGCGCTCCGTTTCGACCCTCGAGGCTTGTGGGGGTCGCCCCTGGGGCGGGGTCAAGCGGGATTCTTGCGCCTATGACTCCTGCCGCACGATCGGCGGAATCCAGTCTGGCGCAAGGGCCTTGGCTGGATGCGAGCCCGAGACCTCGCCCATGAACGGCGCCATCAGGCTGTAGCCGAGCAGGGCCTGGAGCGTCGGGGCCATGGCCGCGACGCGCTGACGCGGAATGCCGAGGAACCAGTTCTCCTGGGTGCGGGCCCAGGGCTCGCAGTACTGGTGGGTCCAGCCGAGCCTGGGCGCGGTGCTGGCGTTGGCCCCGGCGCCGTGGACGAGCGTGCCCGCGAACACCGCCGCGGCGCCGGCCGGGATTTCCAGCGGGACCAGCTTCGGCCCCGCGCCGCGGGCGATGGCGGCGCGCGCCGTTTCGACCTCGGCGTTCGACCAGGCATGGCTGCCCGGGATCACCAGCGTCGCGCCGTTCTCGAAGGTGAAGGGATCGATGGCGCCGATCACGCTCATGCCGAGCGGCGGCCGCGGGCGCTCGAAGGGGTAGAACGTGTCGTCGAAGTGCAGGCTCTGAGCCGCCTCGCCTGGATTGATGCGGATGGCATGGCTGGCGCTGAGCAGGAAACCGGGCCGCAGGAAGGCGCCGACGACGGCGAGAATGCGCGGATCGGCGGCTAGGTTTTCGAACACCCGACCCCGGCCCACGAGTGTGTAAACCCGCTCGGTCTTCAAGCCCTCGAAGGGGTTGCGGCCGGTCCAGCGGTCCAGGTGCGGGTCGATCCCGGCGCGGAAGGCGGCCAGGCCGTCCGCATCCAGGATCCCTTCGATGATCGTATAGCCGTCGAGGCGGATATCCTCGATATGGCTCGCCGCGTCGAAGCCGATGGCCGGTGCGTCCATGGCTGATCCTCCCTGCGCAGAGCATAGGCCCGGATGCGCAGGGAGGTCACCTGTGACCCCGCGTCAGGCCGGTTGGGCTTCAGTCAGGGCGGACTGCTCGGCGCGGTGAGCGCGCAGAGCGAGGAAACGGAACAAGGCGTATTGGAAGCCGAACAGGCCGAGCTTGGAAGCCAGTGGGAAGACGGCCACGAACGCCAGCCAAGCGGTGCGGCCAAACTCGACCGCGATCACCAGGTTGGCGACGCCGGTGGCGAACATCAGGCCTGACCAGATGTACCCGAAGGCGACGATCAGGCTCTTGGGCAGATACGCGTGGGCGGCGGGCGGGATGTAGCGATCCATCCAGCCGCGTTGCATCATGGCGGCGCCGACGGTGAGGTAGGCGACGGTCGGCTTGATCATCACGAAGCGCGGGTCGCCGGTGAAGAGCGTGATGCCACCCAGCACGGTGACGAGGCCGAGGCTGGCCCACTGCAGACCAGGCACCGGCTTGCGCCGGACGATCTCCAGGCCGACCTGACCAATCCCGAGCGCCATGGCCACCGCCGTGGAGACCACCAGATTGTCGGTAAAGCCGTACAGGACCGCGAAGGCGATCGAAGCGACCATGTCCGTCAGGATCGGACGGGCCGCGTAGAGGAAATTGCGCATGGGTGAACTCCCGGAATGAATGCCCGGGAAGGCTAGCCGTGCTGCCGAAGAAAACCCCAGGGCGCCGGCGAAGGCGGCCCGTCCGTTCGCGAATTCGCCACCGCCATTCGCGCTTCGCGAGCGGTCGCGCCCGGCCTCCTGGCCAGACGCGACGCGCTTCGATCAGATTCTAGTGCGGATGATCGCCGCTGTGGCCGCCACCGCCGCCGTGGGGCGTGCCGCCGCCAGGGTGGCCCCCACCGGGGGCGCCGCCGCTACGGGCCGCGCCGCCGCCATGGTAGCCGCCACCCTGGCCGCCGCCACGGTAGCCGCCGCCTTGGTAGCCGCCCTGTCCGCCTTGGTAGCCGCTGTGATAGCCACCGCCGCCGTAGCCGCCGCGATAACCGCCACCCCCGCGGAAGCCGTTGGCGTAACCGCCGCCCCAGCCGCGCCAGCCGTAACCGCCGCCCCAGCCGAAGCCGCGCCGCCAGGCATAGCCGCACCAATAGAAGCCGGGCCCGCGCCAGCCATTGACGTACCAGCAATAGTTTTGACCGCCGTAGAACCACTGCGCCTGCTCGAGCCCGACGGGCTGACCAGGATTGTAGACCCCGGAGAACAGGTGCACGGCCGGAGCGCCCTCATCGATCGGCGCCGCTGAGGCCGGCACGGCGGCGGCAAGGCCGACGACGGCCAGGCTCGCACAAAGAAAACGCATCA
>JBEKQJ010000132.1:0-8264 GCA_049519835.1 Caulobacteraceae bacterium
AAGCCGCGCTCCGCCTTGCTCATGAAGAAGGGGACGAAGGCTTCGTCGGCGGCGAGCCGGCGACCTTCCGCGAAGAGCATCTCCGGCGCGCCGGCCTTGAGCTCCAGCTCCAACTCGAGGATTGGCCAAACGCGATCGTGGGCGATCACCTCGCCGTCATCGAGCGAGTACTCGATCCGCCCGCCGTCCCTGTCGCGGCGGCGCGACTGTCGGCGCACGCGCGTGACGAAGACCGGCGCCAGGGCGCCCTCCCCGTCCAGCAGCGGCCAGATCGGCGTGCCTTCGAGCAGTGAGAAGTCCGGCAGGCCGCCGCGGAGAGTGCGGTCGTTTTCGTAACGGGAGAAACCGGCCTCGGCCTTGACGCTCTGCGACCAGTCCTCGCCGTCGCGACGCAGACGCAAGCTGTAGCCGGCGCCGTGCAGACGTCGGCGCGGGGTGTCGTAGTAGATTGTCTCGAGGGAGCGGACCGGCGCGCGGCCAACCTCCCGATCGGCGGCCGCCCGCGCCTCGGGCGAACCGATAGCCAGCTTCAGCTCGACTTCCCGCAGCGACGCCGGCGCGTCCAATTCGCTCATGGCCACCATTCTAATGCCGTCGCGCCGCGCCGCTGTCGAGGTGGTTCGACGCGATGCGCCCCGGCTTATGGCGCCCCCTTACAGGCTCGGATATGAGGATTCGCAATATCGCCAAGGCCGGGAGGGGTCGTGACGCATTCTGAACTCGTCGAGGCGGACGCCTCTCCTACCGCCCACCTCGCCAAGGACCTGCGTCAGCGGCACGTGACGATGATCTCCATCGGCGGGATCATCGGCGCCGGACTCTTTGTCGGCTCCAGCGCCGGCATCGCCAGCATTGGGCCGGCGGTAGTCGCCAGTTATCTGATCTCCGGCGTCGTGGTCCTGCTGGTGCTGCGCGCGCTCTCCGAGATGGCGGCCGCGCGGCCCGACATCGGCGCGCTGACCGAGTTCGCGCGCCTAGGCCTTGGAAACTGGGCCGGTTTCCTCTCCGGCTGGCTCTACTGGTACTTCTGGGTCGCGGTGGTCGCGGTCGAGGCCCTGGCCGGGGCCAAGATCGTGCACGGCTGGCTCCCGATCGCTCCCGTCTGGCTCATCGCGCTGGGTCTCCTCGCCGCGATGATGACCACCAACCTGATGTCGGCCAAATACTACGGCGAGTTCGAATTCTGGTTCGCCTCGATCAAGGTGGCGGCGATCATCGCCTTCATCCTGATCACCGCCGGCTGGATATTCGTGCACGCGCCGGCGACTGGGGGGCGTTTCGACAATCTGACCGCGCATGGCGGCTTCGCACCGTTCGGGCCGCTGTCGGTGCTGAGCGGCGTCACCAGCGTGGTCTTCGCCCTCGCCGGCGCCGAGATCATCACCATCGCCGCGGCCGAGTCCTCCGAGCCGGGACCAGCGCTGGCGCGACTGACCGGTCAGGTGGTGCTGCGCGTCCTGCTCTTCTACGTGGTCTCGATCTTCCTGATCGTCACCATCATCCCGTGGACGGCCATCCATCCAGGCGACTCGCCCTTCGCCCTTACGCTGAAGCACATCGGCGTGCCGTTCGGCGAGCCGATCATGAACATGATCGTTCTGACCGCCGTGCTGTCGGTGCTGAACTCCGGGCTCTATGTCAGCTCGCGGGTCCTGTTCGTGCTCTCAGCGCGAGGAGATGCGCCCAAGGCCCTGGTGGCGCTAAACAAACGCAAGGTGCCGGCGCGGGCGATCATGACCGCGGCCTTCTTCGCCATCGTGTCGGCGGCCCCATCGGTCCTCGGCGCGGACCAGGTCTTCAAATTCCTCGTCGACGAGTCCGGCGCGGTGATGCTGATCGTCTACGGCCTGGCGACCTGGGCGCAGATTCCGGTTCGCCGACAGTTCGAAGCCGCCGGCGTGGCGATGCCGATCCGCATGTGGCTCTACCCATGGGCGAGCGGCGCGACGGTCGCCGCGATCTGCGCAATCTTTGTCGCCATGGGCTTCATCCCGAGCCTCCGGCCGCAACTCTATTGCTGCGGGCTTCTGACCGGGATCGCCCTGGCGGCTTATTTCGGATTCAGAGTGCGAAAGGCGCCAGCACCGACGGTCGCTCTGCCGTAAGCGCCCAGGCGGCGACGGCCTCGCCGATCGCCGCTGAATGCTTGAAGCCGTGGCCGGAGCAGGCTGAAATCACGAACACTTTTTCGGCCGCCGGATCGCGGTCGATGATGAACCGGCTGTCCGGCGCCAGGGTGTAGACGCAGGCGGCCGAGCGCCGCCATTGGGCTGGGAGGCCCTCGATGCGGCCCCGAACATGACGGTCGTGAAGCGCCAACGCCTCCTCGCGGCTGGCCGTACGGTCCCAGGCTGCGGGGCTCGGCGTCGAGACTGCGAACTGCTCGCTCGCCAGCTTCACGCCGCCCGCCTCGCGCGGGAAACCATAGAACCAGTCTCCCTCCCCGGCCCCGTGCATCCAGATGAAGACCGGAAAGCGATCGGCGGCGAAGTCGTCCGAGGCCTCGAACCAGTGCAGGGTCTGCCGCCACAGGCTCAGGCGCCCGCCCCAGGCGCCGCCGAGCAGGCCGGCCGCCCAGGCGCCGGCCGCAACCACCGCCTGAGCGGCCTCGTAGGCGCCAGTCGCCGTCGTCACCCGAACGCCGGCAGAAGTCTCGTCGACGGAAGTCACCGGCTCGTTCGTGCGGATCTCCGCCCCCAGGCGCTGCGCCAGCGCGAGTTGGGCGGCCACGCACCGCTCCGGATAGAGGGCGCCGGCGCCCGGCTCGAAATAGGCCTGCTCGTGGTCGGCGATACGGAACTGTGGCCAGCGAGCGCGCGCCTCGGCGGCGCTCAGGGTCTCGTGCGGCACGGCGAAGGCGCTGGCCGCCTCGATGGTCCGCTCGAGAAAGTCGTGCTTGCCGTGGTGCGCGCCGCCGAGGCCCGGGGCGCTGATCATCAGGACGCCGCTCTGCCTGACCAGGGTCTCGCCGGTCTCGGCCTCGATCTCGCGCCAGAGCTGGTGGCCGCGCAGCGCCAGCGGCACATATTCCAGCCCCTCCCCGACGCCCTGACGGGTGATGCGGGTCTCGCCGTGGCTCGAGCCCTGATCGTGCGGCGGCGCGAAGCGGTCGATCCCCAGCACGCGCGCCCCACGCTTGGCCGCCTGATAGAGCGTCGCGCCGCCGGCCGCGCCCAGGCCGACGACGATCAGGTCGTAGGCCGTCACCCCTCCAGGCTCAGCAGACTAGCGTTGCCCCCCGCCGAGGTGGTGTCGACGGTCCAGGTCCGCTCGACGCAGAACCGCGGCAGGTAGTGCGGGCCGCCGGCCTTGGGGCCGGTGCCGGAAAGGCCCTCGCCGCCGAACGGCTGCACGCCGACCACCGCGCCGATCATCGAGCGGTTGACGTAGAGGTTGCCGACCCGCGCCCGGGCCCGCACAGCGTCGGCCGCCGAGCCGATGCGCGAATGGACGCCGAGGGTGAGGCCGTAGCCGGAGGCCATCACCTCATCGAGCGTCTCCTGCATGGCGCCCGGCTTGAAGGTGACGACGTGCAGGACAGGGCCGAAGACCTCCCGATCGAGATCGGCGGGACGGTCCAGACGAATCAGCGTCGGGGCCACGAACGTGCCGCCCTGGAGCGCTGGCGGAATCGCCAGCTGATGGACGATCCGCTCGCGCCGCGCCTCGATGTAGGCGTCGATGCGGGCCTTGGCGTCGGCGTCGATCACCGGCCCGACATCGGTGGCCGGATCGGCGGGATCGCCGATGATCAGCTCGTCCATGGCGCCCTGAAGCATCTCGAGCATCTGCGGCGCGACGTCCTCGTGCAGGCAGAGCAGACGCAGGGCCGAGCAGCGCTGGCCGGCGGAGAGGAAGGCTGAGGTGACCACATCCACGGTCACCTGTTCGGGCAAGGCGGTGGAATCGACCAGCATGGCGTTGAGACCGCCGGTCTCGGCGATCAGTGGCGCCAGTGGGCGGGTCTCGTCCTCCAGCAGGGTCCTGGCGATCCGGCGGGCGCTGGCGGTCGAGCCGGTGAAGGCGACACCAACCACGCGAGGATCGGCGGTCAAGGCCGCGCCGACCTCGGCGCCGCCCGGAACCAGCTGCAGCGCCTCGCCCGGAACGCCGGCCTCCAGCGCCAGGCGCACGGCGTGAGCGGCGATCAGCGGCGTCTGCGGCGCCGGCTTGGCGACCACCGTATTGCCGGCCGCCAGGGCCGCCGTGACCTGGCCGAGGAAGATGGCGAGCGGGAAGTTCCACGGGCTGACGCAGGCGAAGACGCCGCGGCCTTCGAGGGAAAGCTCATTC
Source organism: Caulobacteraceae bacterium (assembly GCA_049519835.1). Classification (GTDB taxonomy): domain Bacteria; phylum Pseudomonadota; class Alphaproteobacteria; order Caulobacterales; family Caulobacteraceae; genus Acaudatibacter. The sequence goes on from JBEKQJ010000132.1 coordinate 4,294, forward strand.
AGTTCGCCGGTCGGCCCGGGCAGACGCAGAGGAGCGCCATGCCGGCGGGCCTGGGCGGCGTAGTAGCGGCAGAAGTCGGTCGCCTCGCGCACCTCGCCGAGGGCATCAGCGAGGGTCTTGCCGGCTTCGCGCACGGCGAGGGCCATGAGGATGGCCCGGTCACGTTCGAGAAGATCGGCCAGGCGTTGCAGGATCGCGGCGCGCGCCTCGGCGCCGCGGGCGTTCCAGGCCGCCTGCGCGCCGGCGGCGACATCCACGGCGCGGGCGACGTCGGCCGCGCTCGCCTCGACCACCGCGCCGACCGAAACGGCGTGATCAGCGGGGTTGAGCACCGCCCTGCTTTCGCCGCGACTTTCCCGGCCGCCGATCACCGGCGCGGCGGTCGCCGGCCGCGCCCAGGTCCGTTCCATCTCGCCGATCAGGGTGCGGACAACACCGTCGTCCGACAAATCGAGACCAGCGGAATTGCGCCGCTCGGCGCCGAAGAGGTCGGGCGGCAGCGGGATGGCCGGGTGGGCGGTGAAGCCAGCCGCCTCGGCCTCGGTCACCGGATCGGCGAGAAGTTCCTCGTCGCTGACGTCTGCGGCCCCGATCTGGTGTACGAAGCTGGTGTTGGCGCCGTTCTCGAGCAGCCGGCGGACGAGGTAGGCCAGGAGGTCGCGGTAGCCGCCCACCGGGGCGTAGACCCGCACAGCCACGCCGCCCTCGGCCATCAGGCCTTCGTAGAGACCCTCGCCCATGCCGTGCAGGCGCTGAAACTCGAAATCGCGCCGCTCTCCCGCCCATTCCATCACTGTGGCGACGGTGAGCGCATTGTGGGTGGCGAAGGCCGGATAGATACCGCCAGCGGCCAGCAGGGCGCGGGCGCAGGCCATGTAGGAAACGTCGGTGCCGCTCTTGCGGGTATAGAGCGGATAGTCGGCCAGGCCGCGCTCCTGGGCGCGCTTGATCTCGGTGTCCCAGTAGGCGCCCTTGACCAGCCGCACCATCAGCCGTCGGCCGGTGGCGCCGGCCAGGGCGTCGGCCCAGTCGACCACCGCCGGGGCGCGCCGCTGATAAGCCTGGACGGCCATGCCGAGGCCGTCCCAACCGGCAAGGGAAGGATCGCGCGCCGCGCCTTCGATGATCGACAGCGACATCTCCAGCCGCTCGGCCTCCTCGGCGTCGACGGTGAGGCCGATGCCGACGTCCTTGGCGAGCCTGGCCAGCTCGATCAGCATGCCGGTCAGCTCGGGGACGGCGCGGCCGGCCTGGAACGGTTCGTAGCGCGGATGCAGGGCCGACAGTTTCACCGAGATGGAGTCGCGCTCCAGCACCGCCTCGCCGGCCACGTCGGCGCCGATGGCGGTGATGGCGGCGCGGTAGGACTCCAGATAAGCCGCAGCGTCCGGCGTCGTGCGGGCCCCTTCGCCCAGCATGTCGAAGGAATAGCGGAAAGCGCGGTTGGCGCGCCGGTCGGCGCGTTTCAGGGCCTCCTTGATGTCCCGGCCGAGCACGAAGGCCTCGCCCATCCGCTGCATGGCGCTGGCCACGGCCACGCGGATCGCCGGCTCGCCGAGCCGCCCCGCCAGACCGCGCAAGGTGTCGCCGCCGGTCGAGGTCTCGGTCAGCGACTGGGCGATGATGAGGCCGAGCGTGGCGCTGTTGACCAGCACCGAATCGGCCGAGCCGAGGTGCGCCCGCCAGTCGCCGCGCGAGAGCTTGTCGCGGATGAGGGCGTCGGCGGTGCCGGGGTCGGGGACGCGCAGATAGGCCTCGGCGAGGCCAAGCAGCGCCGCGCCCTCTTCGCTGGAGAGACTGTACTCCTGCAGGAAGCGATCGACCCATCCGGCCCGGCCGGGCGCGCGCAACGCCTCCAGCAGGGTCTGGGCCTGGGCTTTGGCCCGCGCCCGCTCGACTGGAGTGAGGCGGGCCCGCGCCGCCAGATCCTCGAGAGCCTCGGATTCGGGGCGGCGATAGAGAGGCGCGATGGCGGCGCGCGCCTCGTCCAGGGATGGGGCGGACATGGCGGCGCTGATAGGCTAGACTCCGCAACGACGCAATTTCGCCGCGAGGCGGGGCGAGGCTACGCTTACCCAGGCAGGTAGGATCGATATGAAGCGCGGACTGTCAGGATTGATCGGCGTCGCCCTTCTGATGGCGACCGCGGCCTCCGCGCAGGAGGCGATCCCCACTGCGAGCGGCGCTGGGGCGCCGCCGGTCCAGTCCAACGGCATCGATCCGACCTGGATCACCAAGGACTCGGACGAACACGACGACCGCGGTCCCGCGCCGGTCGGCCCCTGCGGCGCGCCCTACAAGCAGACGCAGGACGGCCAGCTCAAGCAGGACAAGGATCCCCACGGCCAAGTCTGGGCCGGGGTCGGCACCCACGGCTACCGCAATATCGGCGGCGCCGTCTGCATCCCGGTGGGTCAGAACGCCCAGGTCAGCATCGCCGTCGACAGCACGCAGTGGGGCCGGCGCTAAGCGCCTCCGCGACGATATTCCGACGGCGTGAGCCCCATCTGGGCTTTGAATTCCCGACAAAGATGCGCGTGGCTGCTGAACCCGCAGTCGAGGGCGATCTCGCTCAGGCTGAGAGGCGTGTCGCGGAGAAGTCCGGCGGCATGGTCGATCCTCAGTCGTCTTTGATAGGCGCTGACCGAGGCGCCGAAGTAGCGTCGGAACTGGCGAGCCAAGTGGATCTCGTGCCGACCCGCCACCCTGGCGATCTGACCGAGGCTGAGCGGTTCCAAGGCGTTCGCGTGGATGAAATCCCGCGCCGTGCAAAGCCACGCTGGCGGCTTGGCCATGGCGGGCTCGCTCCAGCCCCTACGACCGAAAGCGGCGACGACCTCCAGCATCAGGCCCTCGCAGGCGAGCCGTGAGAAACTGTCGGGCGCCTGCAGCTCCTTCAGCAGGCGATCGCCGAGATGGCGATAGACGGGGGCGTTCGCGTAAGGCGCTTCGGAAAGCGCGATCCGGGAGTCGGCCAGATAGTCGATCCACTCAGCCTGCGGCTCGAAGGTGACCTGACGTGTTCCCACTGCGCCAAAGGCTTGAGCGTGCGCCCGGCCGGCCGGCAGGAAGGCGGCGTGCCCCCGCGCATAGTCGCGCTCGGCGCGGCCCAAGCGTTCTACGAAGCCGCCTTGCACGACGATGGTGAGGGTCGCCGCCCGATGTTCATGGCGGTCCATCGTGGTTGCCGCCGGGTAGTCGCGCAGGTGCAGTCGTGTGTCCGCCATCATTGGTCGCCCGCCAATCTCAGGGCCTGGCGCTTTGCAGGCGCTCGCCGCGTGCAAACGCGCTAGGGCGTTGGAAGAAGGCAGCTTCACATCGCTCTATCGTCAAATTGTGACGCTTGGAGAGCTCGATGAATCTCAGGTGGGGACTTCTCGCGGCGGTGGCCTTCGTGGCGCCCGGCGTCGCCCGCGCGGCGATGACTCCGGCGCAGGCGCTGTCCTACGTGCGGGCCGGCGACCTGCATCTCTCCCCCGACGGCTCGAAACTCGCCTACGTGGTCGGCAGCTATCTGTGGGACGCCAAGCCTCACGTCCGAATCCTGGACCTGGCCAGCGGCGCCGAGCGGGAGCTGACTCCGGCCGGCAAGTCCGAGCGGTCGCCGCAATGGTCGCCGGATGGTTCGAAGCTAGCCTTCCTCTCCAACCGCGGCGGCAAGACCGAGATCTATGTCGTCCCGGCAAGCGGCGGGGAGCCTGCGGCGCTCACCGCCCAGAAGTCCGGCGTGAAGGCCTACCGCTGGTCGCCCGACGGCCGGGCGATCGCCTATCTGGCCCAGGATGACAGCGCGCCGTCCGAGGATGAAGGGCCGCAGGTGGCCGACCGCGAGAGCAGCCTATCCCGCCTCTGGCGGCTCGACCTGGCGACGTCCCAGACCCGCCGTCTCGGCGTCACCGGCTGGAGGATCGACGAGTTCCAGTGGCGCGACGCTGACCACCTGCTGATCGCCGCCTCTGACGCGCCGCGTT
>JBEKQJ010000133.1:0-8239 GCA_049519835.1 Caulobacteraceae bacterium
ATTCGTTGGCCTGGTTCGCAGATCGTCACCCGAAGGTGATGCGCGGCCTCAACAGTCATGCCTATCGCGACGTCGAGGCCGGGCGCCTGGCCCCGGAAGTCGTCAAATCCTACGCCCGACTGGAGCATGTCTCGATCGCCAAGCCGCACTTCCTGTCGCTCGGTCTCGACTTGTTGCCGAGCGCCAAGGCCGACACCTTGCGCGGCAAGGGCATGCCGGTGATCGCCTGGACCGCTCGGAAACCCGAGCAGTGGGAGGCGGTCAAGGCGCACTGCGACAACCTGATCTTCGAGGGCTGGCGCGCGTGACGGCCCTCAAGGCCGAAGTGGAAGTCCATTCCAGGATCGCCGAGGTCGGCCGCGAAGCCTGGGACCGCTGCGCAGCGGCTTGGCCGGCCAATCCTTTCGTCGCTTTCGACTTCCTGGACATCGTCGAGGAGTCCGGCTGCGCGACGGCGCGCACCGGCTGGGCGCCGCGGCATCTCAGCATCAAGGACGAGGCGGGCGTCGTCGCCGCGGTCATGCCGGTTTACGCCAAGTCGCACAGCCAGGGCGAATACGTCTTCGACCACGGCTGGGCTGACGCCTACGAGCGGGCGGGAGGGCGTTACTACCCCAAGCTCGTCTGCGCTTCGCCGTTCTCGCCAGCGACCGGTCCGCGGTTTCTCGTGCGGCCGGACGTTGACCGCGACATCGGCCGTCGGATGCTGTTGCGCGGCGCGGTGGAGCTGTGCGCTCGCCTGCGCGCCTCCGGGGTCGGGGTCAATTTCCCACTTGATGACGAGTGGCGTTTCATGGGCGGCGAAGGCCTGCTGCTGCGCCAGAATCAGCAGTACCACTGGTTGAATGCAAGCTATGCCAGCTTCGAGGATTTCCTCGCTCAGCTGTCTTCAGGCCGCCGCAAGACCATCCGCCGCGAACGCCGCGAGGCGACCGCGGATCTGGAAATCGTCCGATTGACCGGCGCCGAGATCACCGAGGACCACTGGGACGCCTTCTTCGCCTTCTACATGGACACTGGGGCTCGCAAATGGGGGCGCCCCTATCTCAATCGGTTGTTCTTCTCTCTGCTCGGCGAGCGGATGTCCGACAACGTGCTGCTCGTCATGGCGCGCCGCGACGGACGCTGGATCGCCGGCGCGCTCAACCTGATCGGCGGCGACTGCCTCTTCGGCCGCAACTGGGGCTGCCTGGAGGAGGTTCCGTTCCTCCACTTCGAGCTCTGCTACTATCAGGCCATTGAGTACGCCATCGAACGTGGCCTGCCGCGCGTCGAAGCCGGCGCGCAGGGACAGCACAAGATCTCTCGCGGCTATCTGCCGACGGCGGTCTATTCGGCCCACTTCATCGCAGATCCCGCGCTGCGCGCACCGGTGGCGCGGTTTCTGGAGGAGGAGCGGCGGGCCGTGCAGGGCGAGATGGACTGGCTGGCGGAGGAGTACTCGCCATTCCGCAAGGTGGCGTCATGATTTGGCCGCCCGACATTGTTCTGGAAGGCCGCCACGCGCGCCTGGAGCCGCTGCGGTCCGAGCACGCATCGGCGCTGGCCGAGGCTGTGCAGGACGGAGAGCTTTGGAAGCTCTGGTACACCTTCATCCCAAAGCCTGAGGACATGGCCGCCGAGGTCGAGCGCCGGCTCGCCTTGCGCGCCGCGGGATCCATGCTGCCGTTCGCGGTCATCGAGCCGGCAAGTGGTGAGCCGGTGGGCATGACCACCTACATGAACATCGACCCCGTCAATCGGCGGGTGGAGATCGGGTCGACCTGGTATCGCAGCCGCGTCCAGCGCACGCCGCTCAACACCGAAAGCAAGCGCATGCTGCTCGCCCACGCCTTCGAGGCGCTGGATTGCATCGCCGTGGAATTCCGCACCCATTTCTTCAACCACCAGAGCCGCCGCGCGATCGAACGGCTCGGCGCCAAGCAGGACGGGGTGCTGCGCAATCACATCCACATGCCTGACGGCTCGCTGCGCGACACCTGCGTCTATTCGATCATCGCCACCGAATGGCCAGCGGTGCGCGCGCACCTGGATTTCAAGCTGGCGCAAGGGGACCGGCTGGAAGGTTGATGTTTATGCCGTGAGGGCGGCGCTAGGCCTTGTCCCAGGCAGCCCTGAGCAATGCTTGTAAGCGCTCGTCCAGGCTGTCCGGCGCATCGAGGCGCACGCGCGCCTTGAGCCGCTCGGACCATGACTCGTTTTTCGGCGCCTCGAGAGCCGGATCGGCGTCGGGCGGGACAGCCAGACCGAGCATGACGCCACCGCCTTTCAGAGGTCGCGCCGCGGCGAACTGCACCTTCCGCGACCAGGCGGTGTATCCCTTGCGGGCCGTTCGAACGGTGTCGGGCAACGCCTGCGCCGCCGCATCGACGGCCGCGTAGATCGCTCGCGAAGCGGGATCTGTCCATAAGGCGTCGATCAGGGTGTCGGCCTCCGCCCAGGGCATGCTGGTTCCGAAGGCCTGGTCGAGCACATATGAGGCGCGGTTCTGTAACAGGCCGTGGGTTTCCTTGAACCATTTCAGCCGCGCCCGGTGACCGGTCTCGGGGCAGGTGTGGGCGATGGCCACCCATTCCTCGAGCGTCTTGCCGGTTGAGGTCTCGAGGCTGGCGCGCACGGAGGCGAACCACTTGGCCTGCCGCTCGGTGACGTTCTCCACCATGGCCTGGAGCCCTCCGGATTGTTAGGAGGGGATCATAACAACTTGGAGCCGAGCGGCCATGAGCCTCGATGGCGTCTACGATCCGGACAACATCTTCGCCAAGATCGTGCGCGGCGAGGCATCATGTCATCGCGTGTTCGAGGACGCCGACACCCTGGCGTTCATGGACCTCTTCCCGCAGGCGCCGGGACACGCCCTGGTGATCCACAAGCACGCCACGGCGCGCAATCTATTGGAGGTCGATCTCGCCGACCTCGCACCGGTCATGGCCACGGTTCAAAAGGTCGGGCGCGCGATGGTCAAGGCGTTCAAGCCCGACGGCCTGGCCGTGATGCAGTTCAACGGCGCGGCCTCAGGCCAGACCATTTTCCACCTGCATGTGCATCTGCTCCCCCGGTGGGCGGGCCAGCCGCTGGGTCTGCACGCCCAGAAGATGGCCGACCCCGCCGAACTGGCCGAGCAGGCGAGGGCGATCGCCGCCGCGATCGAGGCCTGATCTACTTCGGCGGCAGCGTCCGCACGAAGGCGAGCGCGCTGTCGAAAAGTCGGCGGCGCAGCGTGTCGTCGCCAAAGGCGTCGGCGGAAGCTCTCACCCAGCCCTCCATTGTCCGGCCGCCCATGACCGCCGAAGCGATCCCAGGTGTCTCCAGAGCCCAACCGTCCAGGCCTTTTCCAAGTCTTACGAGCAAGCCTCTCTGGCTGGCGGCGCAGAGCAGGTTGCCGTCGAGCAGCCAAGCGATGCCTCCGAACATCCGCTGTTCCGAGACCCCGGCCTCGGCCTCGATCTCCTCGCGGACCAGCTCTTCCAGCCCTTCGTCGCGGGCCACGAGAAACTAGCTGGCGAGAACCGGCTCCTCGATCTCAGGATCCTCGTCAACCGTCGGCCGAGTAGCCGTCGGCGCGGCCTTCTCGTCGATCTCGAAAACGAGCTTGCCGTCTTTCAGGTCGACTTTGACGTGCCCACCCTTGGCCAGACGGCCGAACAGGATGTCGTCGGCCAGCGGACGCTTGATCTGCTCCTGGATCACCCGGCCGAGCGGCCGCGCGCCGTAGAGCTCGTCGTAGCCATTCTTGGCCAGCCAATCGATGGCCGCATCGGTGGACTCGATGGTCACGTGACGGTCGGCGAGCTGAGCCTCGAGCTGCAGGATGAACTTCTGCACCACCATCCGGATCACTTCCGGGGTCAGCGGCTTGAAGGCGACAACGGCGTCCAGCCGGTTGCGGAATTCCGGCGTGAACAGGCGCTTGATGGCCTCCTCATCCTGATCTTCCAGCTTGCCACGCCCGAAGCCGATGGAGTTGCGCTGCGAGTCTGAGGCGCCGGCATTGGTGGTCATGATCAGGATGACGTTCCTGAAATCGACCTTCTTGCCGTTGGCGTCGGTCAAGGTGCCGTGGTCCATGACCTGCAGCAGGATGTTGAAGACGTCCTGGTGCGCCTTCTCGATCTCGTCGAGCAGGACGACGGCGTGCGGATGCTGATCGACGGCGTCGGTCAAGAGGCCGCCCTGGTCGAAGCCGACATAACCCGGAGGGGCGCCGATCAGTCGGCTGACGGTATGACGCTCCATGTACTCGCTCATGTCGAAGCGCAGGAGTTCGATGCCGAGCGTTCCGGCGAGCTGACGGGCGGTTTCGGTCTTGCCGGTGCCGGTCGGGCCGGAGAACAGGTACGAGCCGATCGGCTTATTGGCGTCGCGCAGGCCTGCCCGGGCCATCTTCATGGCGCTGGACAGCTGCTTGATCGCCTCTTCCTGACCGAACACCGCGCCGGCCAGATCGGCCTCCAGCTCCCGCAAAGCCTCGGTGTCTGACTTGGAGACCGACTTCGGCGGTATGCGGGCGATTTTGGCCACCACCGCCTCGATTTCCTTGACGCCGATGATCTTCTTGCGCCGCATTTCGGGCAGCAGCATCTGCGAGGCGCCGGCCTCGTCGATGACGTCGATGGCTTTGTCCGGCAGCTTGCGGTCGGTGATGTACTTGGCCGACAGTTCGACAGCCACGCGGATCGCCTCGGCCGTGTACTTCAGCTTGTGAAAATCCTCGTAGTAGCTCTTGAGCCCCTTGAGGATCTTGACGGTGTCCTCGACCGAAGGCTCGTTGACGTCGATTTTCTGGAACCGGCGGACCAGCGCCCGGTCCTTCTCGAAGTGTTGCCGGAATTCCTTGTACGTGGTCGAGCCCATGCACTTGAGGGTGCCGGAGGCGAGCGCGGGCTTGAGCAGGTTCGAGGCGTCCATGGCCCCGCCGCTCGTGGCGCCGGCGCCGATGACCGTGTGGATCTCGTCGATGAACAGGATCGCCCCGGCGTGGTGTTCCAGCTCCTTGATCACCTGTTTCACGCGCTCTTCGAAGTCGCCGCGGTAGCGGGTGCCGGCCAGCAGGGCGCCCATGTCGAGGCTGAAGATGGTCGCCTTGGCCAGGACGTCGGGCACCTGGTGGCTGATGATCTTGCGCGCCAGGCCCTCGGCGATGGCCGTCTTGCCGACTCCGGGATCGCCAACCAGCAGCGGATTGTTCTTGGTGCGCCGGCAAAGGATCTGAATGCAGCGCTCGACCTCAGGCGCGCGGCCGATCAGCGGGTCGACCTTTCCCTGCCGCGCCTTCTCGTTGAGGTTGACGCAGTAGGCTTCGAGCGCCTCGCCGCCCGTTTTGACCTGGGCTTTTTCGTCTTCTTCGCCGGTCCCTTTTGCGGGGCGCGGCTCCGAAGCGCCCGGCTTCTTGGCGATGCCGTGGGCGATGAAGTTCACCGCGTCGTAGCGGGTCATTTCCTGCTGCTGCAGGAAGTAGGCCGCGTGGCTCTCGCGCTCGGAGAAGACGGCCACGAGCACGTTGGCGCCGGTCACGTCGTCGCGGCCAGAGGACTGGACGTGGATCACAGCCCGCTGGATCACCCGCTGGAAGCCGGCGGTGGGCTTGGCGTCCTCGCCGTCGTCGACGATGAGCGACTTGAGCTCGGTGTCCACGTAGTGAGTCAGGTTCTTGCGCAGGACGTCGAGGTCGACGTCGCATGCCCGCATCACCGCCGACGCTTCAGCGTCGTCGACCAGGGACAAAAGCAGATGTTCCAGCGTCGCGTATTCGTGCTTTCGCTGGGTGGCGTAAGCCACAGCCCGGTGAAGCGACTCTTCGAGATTGCGCGACAGGGACGGCAAATTGGGCCTCTCAGTCCTTTTCCATAGTGCATTGCAGCGGATGCTGGTGGCGGCGGGCGGCCTCGATCACCTGGGCGACCTTGGTCTCCGCGACCTCGTAGGTGAAGACTCCGCACACGCCGACGCCGTTCTGGTGCACGTGCAACATGATGCGGACCGCAGTTTCGCGGGATTTGTTGAAATAACGCTCCAGGACGTAGGTGACGAATTCCATCGGCGTGTAGTCATCATTGAGAATCAACACGCGATACATGGACGGCTTCTGAGTCTTCGGCTTAGTGCGCGTGACGACGGCGGCGCCCGTCCCGATCTCCTGTCCGTTCTGCTGCTTGTCCGCCACGTTAAACTCTCCAGCGCAGGCGGCGCCAACGCCCACGCTCATTAGATATGGGATGTTCGCCCCATTAAAAGGGTGGTTTCAAGCCCCCTCTGGATCACTTCGCAGCGCGACCTGTGGAACGTCGCCGAAGCTGGCGGGGATTGACTACCGCTTGGGCGCCGAAACGGTCGCGCAGGCCGTCGGCGACTCGCTCGCTCAGCCGGGCGCGTGATTCGGCGTCTGGGAACAACTCAACCTCCTCTGCGGCGGCCGGAATCAGCGCCGTGAGTCCAACGCCGACAAGCCGATAGGCTTCGCCATTAATCTCGGCCGCCAAGAGTCGCCGGCTTTCGGCGAACAGGGTGCGGGCGGTCTGGGTGGGCGCGGGCAACGTCCTTCGCCGGGTGAAGATGCGAAAGTCGGCCCGCCGCAGCTTCAGGGTCACGACCTGGCCGGCCAGCCCGTCGGCGCGGGCGTGGCGCGCCACTTTGTCGCACAATGGCGAGAGCCGGTCTTCGAGGTCTTCCAGCCGGGTGAGATCGACCGGGAAGGTGGTCTCGGCGCTGATGCTCTTGCGCTCCTGGTCGGGGTTGACGGGGCGGCCGTCCTGGCCGTGGGCCAGCCGCCAGAGCCGGGCTCCATTGGCTCCGAATTGACGCTGGAGGTCCGCCGGCGTGGCGCGGGCAAGATCGCCGACGGTGCGGTAGCCGGCTTCTTTCAGCGTCTCGGCCGAGACCGCCCCGACACCCGGCAGGATCCCGACCGGCCGCTGGGCGAGCACCCGTTCGGCGTCCGAAGCGCCGATCACCGCAAACCCGCGGGGCTTGTCCAGATCGGAGGCGATCTTGGCCAGGAAGCGGTTGGGCGCCAGGCCGATGGAGACCGTCACGCCGACATCGCGTTCGATCTCCTGCTGCAGCTTCGCCAGGGTGACGGCGTTCGGCGCCCGGTGCAGGCGTTCGGCGCCGGAAAGGTCGATCCAGGCTTCGTCGAGGGACAGACTCTGGACCAGGGGGGTGAGGGCGCGGACCTTGTCGAAGATCTGCCGACTGGCGGCATGATATTTGTGAAAGTCCGGGCGGATGACCACGGCATGGGGACAGAGCCGCCGGGCCTGGAACATCGGCATGGCCGAACGGACGCCCGACAGGCGGGCGATGTAGCAGGCGGTGGTGACCACGCCACGCACCTCGCCGCCGACAATGACGGCCTTGTCGCGCAACTCGGGCCGGTCGCGTTTTTCGACGGAGGCGTAGAACGCGTCGCAATCGAGGTGAGCGATGGCGAGTGTGGTCAGCTCCGGATGCGCCACCAGGCGGGGCGAGGCGCAGGCGAGGCAGCGGGCTGGAGCCTCATCGAAGAGTGCAAGACAGTCGCGGCAGAGGGCGGTCACGTGAGGCGCAGGGCGCGCGAGATCGCCTCGGCCAGCGCCGGCCAGTCGTCGATGCGCGCGTGGCGCTCGGGGTCGGTGGGGGCGAGCGGACGCAAGCGCTCGTCAGCCACATGCTGGAAGCGCAGCACGGCGGGCGCGTCCTGTTCCACCGAAGCGAGATTGGTCAGCAGGTCGTCGACGAAAGCGACGGGCCCGGATGTCCTTGCCGCCAGCGCCGCCACGGCCGGGCCCTTGGGGCCGGCATTGACGATCAGCGGGTAGGGGAAGCCACAGCGTTCGAGCCAGCGCGCTCTGGGTTCGCGGCACTGTTCAGGCGCATTGGTGAGAACGACGATGCTCGCCTGACCGGCCAGACGCCCCAGCGCCTCACTGGCGCCCGGCGCCGGCTCGATATCGCCGACGCCCTCGGCGAAGAAGCGGTGAAACAGCGTGCGGCCCTCGTCCAGGTCCATCTCCGCGCCGTCGGAGGATCGGTAGAGGTTCTGGAAGAGCGCGAAGCGGGTGATCCGCATCTCGTAGCCGTGCGGGGCCACGAACTGTTCGAAGCCCCTCATGAACAGGGCAAGCACCTCGTCAACGTCGACCACCAGCAGCGGCGCGGTCGGATCGACCAGCGCCTCGGCAAGGTCCCGCGGGACAGGGGGCGACTCCAGGACGGCCCTCCTCAGGCTAACGTGAGGTTAAGACTATTAAGTCCACGGTGG
>JBEKQJ010000134.1:0-8188 GCA_049519835.1 Caulobacteraceae bacterium
GGAACAGGTTGGCGTATTCGAAGGCCCGTTCGCCGATCAGGCCCTTGGGATCGATGGCGCGCCAGCCTCCCCGGCCGTCGTCGAGGACATTGTCGTGGTGGAGGTCGCCATGCAGCACGACGATGTCGCGCGGGCTGGCCAACAGCGGTTCAGCCGCCGCCAGAGCGCGGACGAAGGCGCCGCCATGAGCCGCCGCGGCTGGCGCCAGGGCCTGGAACCAGGCTTGCAGCGGAACCAGGGTGCGCGGCAGTGGCGTCACGCGTGGGGCGTGCAGCGCTTGCGCCGCTTCGCAGAGGATGGCGGTGGCCTCGTCGTCCCGCCCCTCGCGTGCCAAGGCCGACAGGCTGCTCGGGCCAGATAGGCGTTCGAGGAGAATGGCGGCGCCCTGGCGCGCGAAGACCTGCGCCGCGCCGCGGCCGGCCCACCAGGCCATGAGCGCGCCGCCTCGCCGCTCCTCTTCGTGGCCGGCGATCTTCAGCATCGCCGCTTCGTCGCGCCAGCGGACCGGCAGAAGACAGCTGCCAAAGCGGGTCTCGAACGGCGCGCCGTCCGGCGTCAGGCGCCAGCGCGTCAACCAAGGTTCGTAGGGCGTGAGGCTCGCCTCGCTGGTGTCCGCCACGCCAGTCCTCAGCTTGCCTCACGGTCCGCGCCGCGCGAGGTTGCCCCAATCGCGGTCGATCGACCAGAGAGGGGCGCGTCATGCCGAAGGTCGGAGCTTTCTGCGCTGCGGTCGGTGCGCTTGTGGGCGTGCTGCTGGCCAATGCCGCAGTCGCCGCAGAGAAGCCGGCCGATCACCCCTGGCTGCTCAAGGCGGACCGGGTCTTCGACGCGACGAGCGAGGCAGCACACAGCGGATGGGTGGTGCTCGTGGAGGGCGGCAAGATCGCCGCCGTCGGCCCGGCTTCGGAGGTCAGCGTCCCGGCGGACGCCCAGACCATCGACCTGCCCGGCGCGACCCTACTGCCCGGGCTGATCGACGCCCACTCGCACATCTTCCTGCACCCCTACAACGAGACGCTGTGGAACGATCAGGTGCTGAAGGAGACGCTGCCCTACCGCACCATCGAAGCGGTCCAGCACGTGCGCGACACCCTGATGGCCGGCTTCACGGCCCTGCGCGATCTTGGCACCGAGGGGGCCGGCTACGCCGACGTCGACGTGCAGCGGGCGATCAACGACGGCCTGATCCCTGGCCCGCATCTCTTCGTCGCCACGCGCGCCACCATCGCGGCGCATTGCTATGGCCCGGGGCCGATGGGTTTCCGCGCCGACATGGACATCCCGCAGGGCGGCATCCCGGTCAGCGGAACGGCCGAGATGATCGACGCCGTACGCGACCAGGCCGGCCACGGCGCCGACTGGATCAAGCTCTACGCCGACTACCACTGCGGCAAGAGCGATGGCGCGGTTCCGACCTTCACGCAGGAGGAACTCAATGCCGGCGTCGAGGCCGCCCATTCGCTCGGCCTGCCGGTCGCCGTGCACTCGACAACGCCGGAGGGCATGCGCCGCGCGATCCTGGCCGGCGTCGACACCGTCGAGCACGCCTATGGCGGCACGCCGGAAGTGTTCGCGCTGATGAAGCAGCGCGGCGTCGCCTACATGCCGACGCTGGAGGCCGAAGCCGCCTACTCGGAGTACTTCCACGGCTGGAAGCCCGGTGAGCCGCCGACACCGGACATGCAGCGGGCGGCCAACGCCTTCCGGATGGCCCTGCAGGCGGGGGTGACCATCGGTTGCGGCAGCGACGTCGGGGTGTTCACCCACGGCCAGAACTACAAGGAGCTCGAGTGGATGGTGCGTGACGGCATGTCGCCGGCCAGGGTGCTGCTCGCTGCCACCGCCGTCGACGCGAAGATCCTGCGCCAGCAGGACAGGTTCGGTCAGCTGAGGCCGGGGCTCGAGGCCGACGTGATCGCGGTCAAGGGCGATCCGACCGCGGACATCAGCGCCATCGAGACCGTCGAGCTGGTGATGAAGGGCGGGGTGATCTACCGGCAGCCCTAGCTCGCCATCGCCGCCCGCATCTTTTCGCGCAGGACGTCGATTGGGGCGAGGCCCTGATCGGTGCGGATGTGCCAGTAGGTCCAGCCGTTGCAGGCTGGCTGCGACTGGATCATCGCCCCCACCTTGTGGATCGAGCCGGTGAGCTCGCCGGCCACCAGGCTGCCATCGGCCCTGACCTTGGCCCAGCGCTCGCCCTTGGGGCACCAGATGAGGTCGCCCGGCCGCACCAGGCCGGCCTCGACGATGTGGCCGAACGGCACGCGCGGCTCGTTCTTCTTGGAGCCGGTGACTTCCACGGCGTCGGCCGGAGCGGGTGTGACGGCGGCGATGCGCGCCATCGCCGCGTCGGCGTAGGCCTGTTCGCGCTCGATGCCGATGAAGCGGCGATGCAGGCGCTTGGCCACCGCGCCGGTGGTGCCGACGCCGAAGAACGGATCGAGGATCAGATCGCCGGGTCTGGTCGAGGTCAGGATCACCCGGTGCAGCAGGGCCTCGGGCTTTTGGGTCGGATGGGCCTTGGCGCCGGTCGCGTCGCGCACCCGCTCCTCGCCGGTGGCGAGCGGCAAGGTCCAGTCCGAGCGCATCTGCAGCTCGTCGTTGGCCATCTTCAGGGCGTCGTAGTTGAAGGTGTAGCGCCGCGCGCCGCGCGACTTGGCGGCCCAGATCAGGGTCTCGTGGGCGTTGGCCAGGCGCGTGGCCTTGAAGTTCGGCATCGGGTTGGTCTTGCGCCAGATGACGTCGTTGAGAATCCAGAAGCCCAGGTCCTGGAGGATGCGGCCGACGCGGAAGATGTTGTGGTAGCTGCCGATGACCCACAGGGCGCCGTCGTCCTTGAGCACACGCCGCGCGCCGGCCAGCCAGGCTTCAGTGAAGGTGTCGTAGTCGGCGAAGGAGGCGAAGCGGTCCCACTCGTCGTCGACGGCGTCGACCTTGGAATTGTTCGGCCGCAGAAGGTCGCCGCCCAGTTGCAGGTTGTAGGGCGGGTCGGCGAACACCAGGTCCACCGACTTCTCGGCCAGCTTGGCCATCTCGGCGACGCAGTCGCCGATGATGATGCGGTCGGGGTCCATCGGGGCCTCCAGGAAAGCCAACGCTATTGCGCAGGCTCTTATGAAGGCGTCGTTAAAGCAGCCTCAGGCCTGACAGGCCAGAAAGCCTTCGCGCAGGCGACCAAATTGCCCCCGATACCAATAACTGGTACGGAAGGTCACCTATGGGCAAGAACACGTCTTTCAGTCTGGGCGACCATTTCAGCGCCTTCATCGAGGGCCAAGTCGCCGAGGGCCGCTATGGGTCGGCCAGTGATGTGGTCCGCGCCAGCCTAAGATTGCTCGAGGAGCGTGAGGCCCGCCTGCAGGCATTGCGCGCGGCGCTGATCGAGGGCGAGCAGAGCGGCCCTTCGGAGCCGTTCGATTTCGACGCCTTCACAACCGAGATGCGCGGCGCCGCGCGCTGAGCGCGTGGGCTACGTCCTCACTCCGCGCGCGCGCTCGGACATCAGGGAAATCGGGCGCTACACCCTCGAGCGCTGGGGCATCGACCAGGCCGAGGTCTACGTGCGCATGATCCGGGACGCCATTGCGTCCATCGCCGACGATCCCAGAAGAGGACGTTCCTGCGAGGACGTTCGCGCCGGCTACTTCAAATTCGCCGTGGGCTCGCACGTGATCTTCTACCGACAGGTCGGAGCCGACGTCGACGTGGTTCGGGTCCTCCACGGCCGCATGGACTTCGGACGCCATCTTTGACGGCGTGCCGGGGGGCCGACGAACGGCGGTGAGCCTGTAGCCAAGGATGCCGGCGGTCTTAAGAAGACGGCCTCAGGCCTGACAGGCCAGGAATCCTTCACGCAGGGCGGTCTCGTCGAGATCGCGGCCGATGAACACCATGCGGCTTTCGCGGGTGTCCTTGGCCGTCCACGGGCGCTGGAAATCACCCTCGAGGATCATGTGCACGGCCTGGAAGACCAGGCGGCGATCCTCGCCGGCGACATCGAGGATGCCCTTGGCCCGCAGGATGTCTGGACCTTTGACGGCCAGGAGTTCGTTGAGCCAGCGGCTCACCTTGTTGGCGTCGAGCGGTTTGTTGGCGATCAGGGCGACGCCCTTGATGTCGTCGTCGTGGACGTGGTCGTGATGTTCGTGGCCATGATCGTGGTGGTCGTGGTCGCAGTCGTCGTCGTGCACGTGGCCCGGTTCGCCGTGGGCGGGATTCAGGAACTCTGGCTCCAGCTCGATGATCCGCGCCAGATCGAAGCCGCCGCGGCCGAGGATGGCGTCCAGCGGCACGTTGGAGCGTTCGGCGCGGTGGATCCTGGCCAGCGGATTGAGGCGGCGCAGGCGCGCCTCCGTCTGGGTCAGCTCGGCCTCCGACACCAAATCGGTCTTGTTGAGCACGATCTGGTCGGCGAAGGCGATCTGTTCGCGCGCCTCGCGGCTGTCGGCGAGCCGCTGGCCGACGTGCTTGGCGTCGACCACGGTGGTCACCGAATCCAGGCGGGTCTTGGCCTTGACGTCGTCATCGACGAAGAAGGTCTGGGCGACCGGACCGGGGTCGGCGAGGCCGGTGGTCTCGACGATGATGGCGTCGAAGCCGCGGGAGGCGCTGGCCTGCCGCTTCATCAGGCCTTGCAGAACCCGGATGAGGTCGCCGCGCACCGTGCAGCAGACGCAGCCGTTGTTCATCTCGAAGACTTCCTCGTCGGCGCCGACGATGAGGTCGTTGTCGATCCCGATCTCGCCGAATTCGTTGACGATCACGGCGTAGCGCTTGCCGTGGTCCTCGCTGAGAATGCGGTTGAGCAGGGTGGTCTTGCCGGCCCCGAGGTAGCCGGTGAGCACGGTGACGGGGATCTGGGTCATCGCGGCTATTTAGGCGCGCGCAGGGTGAAGGTCCAACCTCTCGCCTTGACCTCGGACCCTTCGCCGTTATAGATCGCGGCCCCTCGCCCACGGACCTGTCCGCGGGCGCGCTTTCGTTTTCCTTTTTGAGCACGTTCCAAGGCGCCCAGACGATGTACGCTGTGATCAAGACCGGCGGGAAGCAATACCGCGTTCAGCCCGGCGACCTTCTCGTCGTCGAGAAGCTGGCCGGCGACCCGGGCGCCAACGTCGCCTTCGACGAGGTGCTGATGATCGGGGCCGGCGACGCCGTCACCGTCGGCGCGCCGACCGTCGAGGGGGCCAGCGTCAGCGCCACCCTCATCGAGACCCGCAAGGGCGAGAAGGTGAAGATCTTCAAGAAGATCCGCCGCCAGGGCTACCGCCGCACGCGCGGCCACCGGCAGATCGAGACTGTGCTTCGCGTGACCGGCATCGACGGCGCCGGCCAGAGCGAGGCCTGGGCGGGCGAGGTTGACCTGACCCCGCGCTCGGTGCTGCGCCTGCGCTCGCGCAATCTGGCCCGGACGCTGGAAGAGGCGACGGCTCACGCTGAGGCCAAGGCGGCGCGCGCGCACGCCGAGCCTGAAGCGGACGTCAAGCCGGCGAAGAAAACCGCTGCGAAGAAATCCGCCGCCAAGAAGCCTGCGGCCAAGAAACCCGCCGCCAAGAAGCCGGCGGCCAAGAAGGCCTGAGCCACTAGATTCTGGAGAGTTAGTCCATGGCCCACAAGAAATCCGGCGGCTCCTCGCGCAACGGGCGCGACTCCGCGGGCCGCCGCCTCGGCGTGAAGAAGTTCGGCGGCGAAGCCGTCGACGCCGGCAACATCCTCGTGCGCCAACGCGGCACCAAGTTCTGGCCGGGCGACAACGTCGGCATGGGCAAGGATCATACCTTGTTCGCCAAGGCGGCCGGCGCGGTGAAGTTCGTCACCAAGCGCGACGACCGCACCTACGTGGCCGTACAGGCCAAGGCCGACTCATAGAATAGCGATCCGAAATCACCCCAGGATCGCAACATTGCAGCGATCCGGGCGGGCCAGATTGGAGCGGGGCGTCCGGAGCCGGACCCTCCGCTCTTTTCATTTCGAGCCTCGCCATGACGCACCCGACATTGACGACCGATCGGCTGATCCTGCGCCCACTGGCGATGGAGGACGCCGCTCCGATGACGCCGCTGGCCGACGATCCAGGCGTGGCGCGCATGACGACCTCCATCCCTTCCCCGTTCAGCCGGGACGTCGCGGAGGGTTTTATCGGCCGCATGCAGGCCGCCGACCCGGCGTACGAGGTGGTGTTCGCGCTCGAGCGGCGCGATTGCGCCTTCATGGGCGTGCTCGGCATCCACCCCAAGGACGGCCTCGCGCCTGAGCTGGGCTACTGGATCGGCCGGCCGTTCTGGGGCGCCGGCTATATGACCGAGGCGGCGACCGCCGTGCTGGGCTGGGCCCGCGATAGCTGGGGCCGGCGGGTGCTGACCTCCGGCCATTTCGCCGACAACGAGGCCTCGGGCCGGGTGCTGATCAAGGCCGACTTCCTGTACACCGGCGAGGTCGAACCGCGATTCTCACTGGCCCGCGGCGAAACGGCGTCGACCCGGATGATGGTCTGGCTGGCGTGAAGGGCGCGGGGGCTTAACATCGCCCCCGCAAAGGGCTATCTAGTCTGGCAACTATCGTCCGTTGCGCTGGATGGCGTTTACGAGCGGCGGCCCCGAAGAAGGCCGGCCGCTTTTTTATTTGCCGTTCGCGCCCAGGCTGAAAGGCGTTCATTGCGCGGCAAGACCGCAGAGGATTGGCGGCTCCTGGAGCTGATCGACCCGGTAGCCGAGGGTCAGGGCTATGTCGTGGTGCGCCTGCGCCTGATGGGCGGCGACCGCGCCCGCCGGCTGCAGATCATGGCCGAGCGGCCGGACGGCTCGATGCCGATCGACGATTGCGCGCGCCTGGCCCGGGCCATTTCGCAGGTGTTGGACGACGCCGACCCCGTTCATGGCGAATATTTGCTGGAAGTCTCCAGCCCGGGGCTCGACCGGCCTCTGACGCGTTTCGCGGACTTCGAGACCTACGAGGGCTTCCACGCCAAGCTGGAGCTCGACCGTCTGGCCGAGGGTCGCAAACGCTTCAAGGGCGAGCTGGCCGGGGTCGAGGGCGACCACGTCGCCCTCAATCTCGAGGGCGAGACCGAGACTGCTCTCCTGCCGTTCGCCTGGATTACCGACGCCCGCCTCGTCGTCGACGATGCGCTTCTCAAACGCGGAGCGGAGGCCAGAGCCGCCCGCCTCGCCGAACCCGAAACTCAAGAAGAGACCAAGGACTGACCATGAGCACCACCGGCATCGCCGCCAATCGGCTCGAGCTGTTGCAGATCGCCGACGCCGTCGCCCGCGAGAAGTCGATCGAGAAGGAGATCGTCATCGAGGCGATCGAGGAGGCGATCCAGAAGGCCGCCCGCACCCGCTATGGCGCCGACCACGACATCCGCGTCCATATCGACACCAAGACCGGCGAGACCACCATCACGCGCGTGGTGACGGTGGTGGACGACGACTTCCAGCCTGGCATCGATGAGGTCACCGGGCTGGAGCAGCCGTTCAACGACTACGCCATGCGCCGGCTCACCGACGCGCTGGCCACGGACAAGGCCGCCGTCATCGGCAAGACCTATGTCGAGGAGCTGCCGCCGTTCGAGTTCGGTCGGGTCCAGACCCAGATGGCTCGCCAGGTGGTGACGGGCAAGGTGCGCGACGCCGAGCGCGAGCGCCAGTTCGAGGAGTTCAAGGATCGCGTCGGCGAGATCGTCAACGGCGTGGCCAAGCGGGTCGAATACGGCAATGTCATCGTCGATCTCGGCCGTGGCGAGGGAATCATGCGCCGCGACCAGTCCATTCCGCGCGAGATGTTCAATGTCGGCGACCGGGTGCGCGCCTACATCTATGACGTGCGCCGCGAGACCAAGGGCCCGCAGATCATGCTCTCGCGCGCCCACGGCGGCTTCATGGCCAAGCTGTTCGCCCAGGAGGTGCCCGAGGTCTACGACGGCGTGATCGAGATCCGGGCCGTCGCCCGCGATCCGGGCAGCCGGGCCAAGATGGCCGTGGTCTCCAACGACTCCTCGATCGATCCGGTGGGCGCGTGCGTCGGCATGCGCGGCTCGCGCGTGCAGGCGGTGGTCGCCGAGCTGCAGGGCGAGAAGATCGACATCATCCAGTGGAACCCGGACGAAGCCACCTTCCTCGTCAACGCCCTGGCCCCGGCCGAGGTCACCAAGGTGGTGATGGACGAAGAGGACGAGCGGGTCGAA
>JBEKQJ010000135.1:0-8176 GCA_049519835.1 Caulobacteraceae bacterium
GCCGCGACCAGGCTATCGGTCGCCGCGCCGGTCACCTGGAAGACGAGGTCGGGCGCCAGACCCCGCATCAGCGTGCCGACGATCAGCGGGGCGAAGATCAGCACCTCGCGCAGGTTCAGGTCGGTGATGGTGGCCAGCGCGGTGTTGGTGATCTCGCCGAAGATCACCCGCCGGTAGACGGTCAGCATGTAGACCGCGGACAGGATCACGCCCGATGCGGCGATGATCACTGTCCAAGTCGAGACGTTGTAGGCGCCGGTCATGGTCAGGATCTCGCCGACGAAGCCGCTGGTGCCGGGCAGGCCGACATTGCCCATGGTGAACAGCATGAAGACCGCCGCATACCAGGGCATCCGGTTCACCAGGCCGCCGTAGAAGGCGATCTCGCGGGTGTGCATGCGGTCATAGACGACGCCGACGCAGAGGAAGAGCGCGCCACTGATCACCCCGTGGCTGAGCATCTGGAAGATCGCGCCCTGTTCGCCGACCAGGTTGCCGGAGAAGATGCCCAGGGTGACGAAACCCATGTGGGCCACCGACGAATAGGCGATCAGCTTCTTCATGTCTGTCTGCCGGAAGGCGACCAGCGAGGTGTAGACGATGGCGATCACCGACAGGGTGAAGACCACCGGCGTGAAGGCGGCGCTGGCCTGCGGGAACATCGGCAACGAGAAGCGCAGGAAGCCGTACCCACCCATCTTCAGGAGGATCCCGGCCAGGATCACCGAGCCGGCCGTCGGCGCCTCGACGTGGGCGTCGGGCAGCCAGGTGTGCACCGGCCACATCGGCAACTTGACCGCAAAGGAGGCGAAGAAGGCCAGCCACAGCCAGGTCTGGACGCCCGGCGCGAACTTGTAGGCCATCAGCTCAGGGATCGACGAGGTGTGGGCGATGCCGATCATGGCCAGGATCGCCGCCAGCATCAGCACCGAGCCGAGAAGGGTATAGAGGAAGAACTTGAAGGCGGCGTAGACCCGGTTCTTGCCGCCCCAGATGCCGATGATCAGGAACATCGGGATCAGCTGGCCTTCGAAGAACAGATAGAAGACCACCAGATCCAGGGCGCAGAACACCCCGATCACCAGGCTCTCGAGCACCAGGAAGGCGATCATGTATTCCGCCACGCGGACGGTGATCGATTTCCAGCTGGCGACGACGCACAGCGGCATCAGGAAGGCGGTCAGGAGGACGAACAGCACCGAGATGCCGTCGACGCCCATCCGGTAGTGAAGCAGCGAGAACCAGCCGATGTCCTCGCTGAACTGGAAGCCGCTGACACTCGGCCGGAACAGGCAGACGAGAACCACGGAAAGCCCGAACACGATCAGGGTGGTCGCGAGCGCGATGTTGCGCGCCATGGCCGAGCGAACGTCTTCGCTTCGACCGCCCAATAGTGGGCTCAGCAGGATAAGGCCGACACCCAGCAGCGGCAGGAAGGTGATGAGCGACAGCATCCCCTACCTCCCGAACGCCCAGAGCGCGAAGGAGAGCAGGCCGGCGACGCCGAGCAGCATCACGAAAGCATAGTGGTAGACGTAACCGGTCTGCAGCCGACCGGTCAGGCGGCCGACCTGGTAGGAGGCCCACGAGACGCCGTCGGGGCCGAGGCCGTCGATGATCTGCTTGTCGCCGACCTTCCAGAACAGGTCGCCGAGCCGCTCGGCGCCGCGCACGAAGATGAAGTGATAGATCTCGTCGAAGTACCACTTGTTGTAGAGGAAGGCCCAGACCGGGCCCTTGGCGAACTGCGCCGCCAGGCCTTCCTTGCGGATATAGACCCACCAGGCGACGAAGAAGCCGATCGCGGTCACCACCAGCGGCGCGAAGGCGACCCACACCGGGACTTGGTGGGCGTCAAGCACGTGGTTGGTCGGAGCCTGGAACACCGCGCCGCGCCAGAATTCCGCCCGCTCCGGCCCAATGAAACGCTCGGCGAACAGGCCGCCGGCGAATATCGCGCCGGCTGCCAGTACCAGGAGCGGCCCGCGCATGTTCCACGGCGCTTCGTGCGGCTCGAGCGCGTGACCATGTTCGCCATGTCCGTGATCGTCATGCCCGTGGGCGCCGTGGCCCTCCCATTTCGGCGTGCCGTGGAAGGTCATGAAGATCAGCCGCCACGAGTAGAACGAGGTCAGCCCGGCGGCGATGATCCCGACGAAGAAAGCGAAGGAAGCCGAACCGGCGCCAACGCCGCCATTGGCAAACGCAGCATAGGCGGCGTTGATCAGGGCGTCCTTCGAGTAGAAACCGGAGAAGCCGATGTCGAGGTAAGGAAGGCCGACGCCGGTGATGGCCAGCGTGCCGACCAGCATGATCCCATAGGTCCACGGGATGCGCTTGTAGAGGCCGCCCATGGCCCGCATGTCCTGCTCATGGTGCATGGCGGTGATCACCGCGCCGGCGCCCAGGAACAGCAGGGCCTTGAAGAAGGCGTGGGTGAAGAGGTGGAACATCGCCGCCGGGTAGGCCCCGACGCCGGCCCCGAAGAACATGTAGCCGAGTTGCGAGCAGGTCGAATAGGCGATGACCCGCTTGATGTCGTTCTGGGCCAGACCGACGGTGGCGGCGAAGAGCGCCGTCACCGCGCCGATGGTGGTCACCACAGCCTTGGCGGTCGGCGCGTACTCGAACATCGGCGAGAGCAGGCAGACCATGTAGACCCCGGCCGTCACCATGGTGGCGGCGTGGATCAGGGCCGAGACCGGCGTCGGGCCCTCCATGGCGTCGGGAAGCCAGGTGTGGAGGAAGAACTGCGCCGACTTGCCCATGGCGCCGATGAAGAGCAGCACGCAGGCGAGGTCCATCAGCGGCCACGACCGGCCGGCGAAGCTCCAGGCGAGGCCGGCGTGGCTGGCGACCTGGGGGAAAATGTCGGCGAAGCGGATCGAGCCGAAAGCCCAGAACACCGTCATGATGCCAAGCGCGAAGCCGAAGTCGCCGACGCGGTTGACCACGAATGCCTTGATCGCCGCGGCGTTGGCGGTGGGCTTCTTGTACCAGAAGCCGATCAGCAGATAGCTCGCCAGGCCGACCCCTTCCCAGCCGAAGAACAGCTGCATGAAGTCCGACGCCGTCACCAGGGCGAGCATGAAGAAGGTGAAGAGGCTGAGGTAGGCGAAGAAGCGCGGCTTGTGCTCGTCCTCCGCCATGTAGCCCCAGCTGTAGACGTGCACGAGGGCCGAGACGGTTGTCACCACCACCAGCATCACCGCCGACAGGGAATCGATTCGGATCGACCAGGTCGACTGGAAGGCGCCGATATCGATGAAGGGCGCGATCTTCACCAAATAGGCGGGCCACTGGCCGCCGACCACGTGGAAGAAGGTCCACCAACCGAGCAGGCAGGCAAAGATCAGCAGGCCGGTGGTGACGGCCATCGACACCCGGTCGCCGAGCTTCCAGCCCAAGAGGCCGGCGACGGCCGCGCCGAACAGCGGCGCGAAGACCAGCAGGGTGACGATCAGCGATGGCGTCACGCCTCAGCCCCTCATCACCGAGGCGTCATCCACAGCGATGTCGCCGCGATTGCGGAAGAAGGTGACCAGAATGGCGAGGCCCACGGCCGCCTCGGCCGCCGCCACCGTCAACACGAAGAGGGCGTAGATCTGGCCGACCACGTCATGGAGAAACACCGAGAATGAGACGAGGTTGATGTTGACCGCCAACAGGATGAGCTCGATCGACATCAGGATGACGATGACGTTCTTGCGGTTCACGAAGATGCCGAGCACCCCGATCGTGAACAGGATCGCGGCCACGACGAGGTAGTGGGTGAGGCCGATGGTCACAGCGTGATCCCCTCCCCAGACTTCACCTGCACGACGCGCAGGCCCGAAGCCGGCGTCCGCGCCACCTGAGCGCCGATGTCCTGCCGCTTGACGTTGGGCTTGTGCCTCAAGGTCAGGACGATGGCCCCGATCATCGCCACCAGCAGGACGAGGCCGGCGATCTGGAAGAAGTAGGCGTAGTCCGTATAGAGCACCGCGCCGATCGCCTGGGCGTTGGTGACGCCGCCGACGGGCGCCGCCGGGCCCGTCGCGTGGGCCGCCGCGCCACGAGTGGCCACCGAGGCGGCGACGCTGACCATCTCGATGGTCAGCACAACGGCGACCACGGCGCCGATCGGCAGGTAGCGGGCGAAGCCTTGCCGAAGGGCCGCGAAGTCGACGTCCAGCATCATCACCACGAACAGGAACAGCACCGCGACGGCGCCGACGTAGACCACCACCAGGATCATGGCCAGGAACTCAGCCCCCAGCAGCACGAAGAGGCCGGCGGCGGAGAAGAAGGCGGTAATCAGGAACAGCACGCTGTGCACGGGGCTGCGCGCCGAGATGACGGCGACGCCGGCCCCGAGCGTTGTCGCCGCGAGCAGATAGAAGGTGATGGCCTGAAGGACCATGGCTTCTTATTCAGTCTCCGTCCTTGCAGGCCGCCGCGGCGACTCGCGCCGTGGTCTTAGCGATAGGGCGCATCGAGTTCCAGGTTCCTGGCGATCTCGCGCTCCCAGCGGTCGCCATTGGCCAGCAACCGCTCCTTGTCATAGTAGAGCTCTTCCCGCGTCTCCACGGCGAACTCGGTGTTCGGCCCCTCGACGATGGCGTCCACCGGGCAGGCCTCCTGGCACAGGCCGCAGTAGATGCATTTGACCATGTCGATGTCGTAGCGGGTCGTGCGGCGCGAACCGTCGGCGCGCGGTTCGGCCTCGATGGTGATCGCCTGGGCCGGACAGATCGCCTCGCAGAGCTTGCAGGCGATGCAGCGCTCCTCGCCGTTGGGATAACGGCGCAGGGCATGTTCGCCGCGGAACCTGGGCGACTGCGGGCCGCGCTCATTGGGATAGAGCACGGTGGCCTTGGGCTTCAGCATGTACTTGATGCCGAGCGCGAAGGCGCCGATGAAGTCCATCAAAGCCGCGCCCTTCGCGGCCTGGTTAAGGCGCTCGGTAAAGCTCATTTCGCGCCGCCCATCTTGCAAACCCAGCTGGAGAGGTCGCTCTTTTCGTAGCCGTCCTTGAGCGTCAGGGTCCCGCCATCGGCGGCGCACTTGTCGGTCGCCGCCTTGAGGTTGTCGTAGTTGGCGACACCCGGGCCGACGGAATAGTCGCTGCCCCCGGCCGAGGCGCAGGCGGCGAGCGCCAGGGTGGCGATGGTCATGACCGCCCTCACGCTGGAGCCGTCAAGAAGACGCGGTAGCCGCCGACCAGAATAACCGCCAGCAGCGAGGCGGGCAGGAACACCTTCCAGCCCAGGCGCATCAGTTGGTCGTAGCGGTATCGCGGCACGATCGCCTTCACCATGGCGAACAGGAAGAAGAAGAAGACGATCTTGGCGTAGAACCACAGGAAGCAGATCAGGCTCAGCCAGAACCCGGTTAAGGCCACCGGCGCGGGCAACGGCGCCTGCCAGCCGCCGAAGAACAGGATGCTGATCATCGCGCACATCAAGACGATGTTGGCGTACTCGCCGATCATGAACAGCAGGTAGGGGGTGGAGGAGTATTCCACCTGATAGCCGGCCACGAGCTCGGACTCGGCCTCCGGCAAATCGAAGGGCGGCCGGTTGGTCTCGGCCAAGGCCGAGATGAAGAACACGACCCCCATCGGGATCATCACCAGCGCCATGGGCAGCTGGTTGGGGAAGCCGCCGCCGAAGATGTTCCAATTCCAGAAGCCGCCTGCCTGCTTCTCGACGATGGTTCCAAGGTTCATCGACCCGGACAGCAGGATCACGGTGACGATGACGAACCCAATCGAGACTTCGTAGCTGACCATCTGCGCCGCCGAGCGCAGGCCGCCCAGGAAGGGGTACTTCGAGTTCGACGCCCAGCCGCCCATGATGATGCCGTAGACGCCGAGCGAGGAGATCGCGAACAGGTAGAGCACGCCGACATTGACGTTTGCGGCCACCCATCCCGGGGCCAGCGGTATGACCGCCCAGGCCGCAAAGGCGAGGGTGAAACTGACCAGCGGCGCCAGAAGGAAGACCAGCTTGTCCGCCCCGTCGGGGATGACGATCTCCTTCAACACGAACTTGAAGAAGTCGGCGAAGGACTGCAGCAGGCCAAACGGGCCGACCACGTTTGGGCCCTTGCGCAGCTGCACCCCGGCCCAGATCTTGCGGTCGGCCAGCAGCAGGAAGGCGAGAGACAGCAGGATCCAGATCAGGATCAGCAGGATTTGTCCGATCGTCAGCAGGGTCCAGGCGACCGGACCGAGGTTCTGCGCGCCCATCCCCTACTCCGCCGCCAGCTTGGCGCCGGAAGCCAGAGCCGCGCACTCGGCCATGGTGGTGCTCGCCCTGGCGATCGGGTTGGTGAGGTGGAAGGCCTTGATCGGGCTTGCCAGCGTCGCCTCGCCGAGCGGTCCGGCCTCGCCCAGCGCGCCCAGGGCCAACAGTCCATGGCCCGGCGCAAAACCGATCTGGCCGAAGGTCGGATGGTCGGCGAACAGCTTCTCGCGCAGCTGATCGAGCGTGTCATACGGCAGCTTGGCGCCGAGATACTCCGACAGCGCCCGCAGGATCGCCCAATCTTCCTTGGCTTCGCCCTTGGGGTAGACCGCGCGCTCGCCGCGCTGCACCCGGCCCTCGGTGTTGACGTAGAGCCCCGACTTCTCGGTGTAGGCCGCCCCCGGCAGGATGATGTCGGCGCGGTGCGCGGCGCGGTCGCCGTGGGTGCCCAGGTAGATCACGAACGCGTCGCTCTCCGAGAGATCGATTTCATCGGCGCCGAGCAGGAACAGCGCGTCCGCGCCGCCCTTGGCGACCAGCTCGGCCGCCGTCCGGCCGCCATCCCCAGGCGTGAAGCCGAGGTCGAGTCCGCCGACGCGCGCCGCCGCCGTGTGCAGCACGTTCCAGCCGTTCCATCCCTCGCGGACGACGCCCAGCGCCTCGGCGGCGCCGGCCACCGCCTTGAGCACGGCCTTGCCGTCTGGCCGGGCCAGAGCCCCCTGCCCCACGATCACGGCCGGACGCTGTGCGGCACGGAATGCCTTGCCGTAGGCGGAGTCCTCGCCGAGCAGCTTCAAGGCCGCGACACCGGTCCCCAGGTGGGCGTAGTCGAACGTGAGGTTCGCGGCCTCGCCGATGAGGCCAAAGGTCGTCTTGCCCGACAGCCACATTCTGCGCAGGCGGGCGTTCAGCACCGGCGCCTCGAGACGCGGATTGGCGCCGACCAGGAGGACGGCGTCGGCGGCTTCCAGGCCCTCGATGGTCGAGTTGAAGAGCCAGCTCTCGCGCGGCCCATCGCCCAGCGCCACGCCGTCCTGACGGCAATCGAGGCTGGCGACTCCGGCGCCCGTAAACAAATCGAGAGCCGCCTTCATCGACTCGGCGTCCTGCAGGTCACCGGCGATCACCCCGAACCGCTCCGGCGGCGTCGCCTTGAGCTTCGCGGCCACCGCCTCGAGGGCTTCCGGCCAGCTCACCGCCTTGAGTTTGCCGCCTTCGCGGATCATCGGCCGGTCAAGGCGCTGGCGCGAAAGGCCGTCGCAGGCGTAGCGGGTCTTGTCCGAGATCCACTCCTCGTTGATCTCGTCATTGGTGCGCGGCAGCACCCGCAGCACCGCCGGACCCCGGCTGTCGACCCGGATGGCGCTGCCGAGCGCATCCATGACATCGACGCTCTCGGTCTTGCTGAGTTCCCACGGCCGGGCGTTGAACGCGTAGGGCTTCGAGGTCAGCGCACCCACCGGGCAGAGGTCGATGACGTTGGCCGACAGCTCGCTCATCACCGCCGCGCCGAGATAGGTGGTGATCTCGACGTCCTCGCCGCGCGAGATCAGGCCGATCTCGGACTCTCCGGCCACCTCGGTGATGAAGCGCACGCAGCGCGTGCACTGGATGCAGCGCGTCATCACCGTCTTGATGAGCGGCCCCATCGACTTCTCTTCCACCGCCCGCTTGTTCTCGTCATAGCGGCTGGCGCCGCGGCCGTAGCCGACCGACTGGTCCTGCAGGTCGCACTCGCCGCCCTGGTCGCAGATCGGGCAGTCGAGCGGGTGGTTGATGAGCAGGAACTCCATCACCCCCTGGCGGGCCTTCTTCACCATCGGCGAGTTGGTGATGATCTCCTGGCCGTCGGCGGCCGGCAGGGCGCAGGAAGCCTGGGGCTTCGGCGGTCCGGGCTTCACCTCGACGAGGCACATCCGACAGTTGCCGGCGATCGACAGCCGGTC
>JBEKQJ010000136.1:0-8152 GCA_049519835.1 Caulobacteraceae bacterium
CTTGTCGAAAACGACCTCTGTGATGTCCCGGCGCACAACCTGCGGAGCATAGAAGGCCGTCTTGTCGGCCGTCTGAGAGAGGTAGAACCAGGTGTTCTTGTCGAATGAAGCGGTCGCAGTTGGTGTTCCCAATCGCGCCAGCACGGTGGCGCGGGTGTCGGTTCCGACCTTCACGTCCTTGGGATTGGCGTCTATGGCCTGAAAGCCTTGGTAGGTTGCGGTCGGCGTACAGGCTGCCACGCCGAACAGGCAGGCGGACATGGCCACAAGGCTGAGGGTTCGCGACATGAAAGAAAACGGCTCTTCGTTGAATCCGGATCGGCTGACCTAGATCGACATGACATCGAGTTCAATGGCGCGTTTATACCCGACCCGCGGCGAAACCGGGGCGGGGCGATGATCTTGAGGCTGCGAGGCAGGCTCCGCCACAGCGCCGGGCGCACCCTTTGCGACTCGGCCGTCCGCCAGGCCCGCGCCGAGGCGCTCTACGCCGTCATGGGCGCGCCGGACACCATCGAGGGCCGATTCGAAGTACTCACCCTGCATGTCATCTTGCTCATCGAGGCGTTAAGGACGGGAGGGGAGACGGCCGCCGCCACCCGCCAGGCCCTGTTCGACGCTTACCTGTCCGATCTCGACGGCGCTCTGCGCGAGATGGGGGTGGGCGACCTCTCTGTCGGCAAGCGCATGCGGGAGCTGGGCAAGGCCTTCTACGGACGTGCTGCGGCCTACCGGAAGGCGCTCGAGAGCCTGCCCGACCGCACTGACCTCGAGCGCCTGATCGGGCGAACGATCCTGGCCGATAGCCCCGGTCCGAGTCCGGACGCGCTGGCCGACTACGTGGTCCGCTGCCACCAGGCGCTGCACGCCGGGCCGGATCTGTTGAGGTCCGAGCCGAACTGGGCGGCGCCGTGAGCTTGAAGGGGGCGCAGTTGCATCGCTGGCGACGCGCTGTATCGTCGCGCCGCCGCCGGCGGGGGCGGATTGGGGAGCTTTAGGCGTCGTCTTGGCCCATCCGCTGGTGATCTCGATCGACGCCATGGGCGGCGACCACGGCCCCTCCGTCGTGATCCAGGGCGTCGCCCTGGCGACAAAAATCGTCGGCGACAATGTGCGCTTCCTGCTCCATGGCGACGAATCGGCCTTGGCCGAGCCGCTGAAGAGAGCCCCAGCCGCCGCGGGAGTGAGCGAGGTTCGCCATACGCCACATGTGGTGTCGATGGACGCCAAGCCCGCCCAGGCCATGCGCCACGGCAAGGGCTCGTCGATGTGGAACGCCGTGGAGAGCGTGCGGGCGGGCGCGGCGGCGGCTGCCGTTTCGGCCGGCAACACCGGCGCGTTGATGGCGATCTCGCGAATGATCCTGCGGATGGCGGGCGGCCTCGATCGTCCGGCCCTGGTCGCCAATTGGCCCACATTGCGTGGAATGACCTCGGTCCTCGATGTCGGGGCCAACGTGGTCTGCGACGCCGATCGCCTGGTGGAGTTCGCCGTCATGGGAGCGGCCTATCATCGGGCGACTCACGCTACCCCGCGACCAACCGTGGGGTTGCTCAACATCGGCACGGAGCACGACAAGGGCCATGAAGAGGTGAAGGAGGCCGATCGGATCCTGCGCGCTGAGACCTTTGCGTTCGACTACCTCGGGTTCGTCGAGGGCGACGACATCGCCAAGGGCAAGGCCGACGTGATCGTCACCGACGGCTTTACCGGCAATGTGGCGCTCAAGACCGCTGAGGGCCTGGCCCGTTTCTTCCGCTCCGAGCTGCGCGCCGCCTTCACTTCGACGACGGCCGGCAGGGCAGGAGCCCTGATCGCGCGCGGCCCGCTTCGAAGCATGGCAGAGCGACTCGACCCCGGAAGCATCAACGGCGGCCCGTTCCTCGGCCTCAACGGGGTGGTGGTGAAGAGCCATGGCGGCGCCGACGCGCGCGGTCTCGCCAACGCCATCCGTCTCGCTGCCGAACTCGGCCGCGAAGACTTCTCCGCCGAGATCGGCCGCGACCTCGGCCGGATCGCGACCGGAGCCGACGGGGCGTGAGCGCAACCTTTCGCAGCATCATAACCGGCGTCGGCGGCTATCTGCCCACGCGCATCGTGACCAACGAAGACCTCGCGAAAGTCGTCGACACCTCTGACGACTGGATCGTCGAGCGCACCGGTATCCGCTCGCGTCGCAAGGCCGGCGAGGATGAGCCGACATCGGATCTGGCGGTGGCCGCGGCGAGGCGGGCCTTGGAGGCGGCCGGACGCTCTCCCGCCGACATCGACCTCATCGTCACGGCGACGACGACGCCTGACCTGACCTTTCCGGCCACCGCGACGATCATCCAACGCAAGCTCGGCGCGCCGGTTGGCATCGCTTTCGACGTCCAGGCGGTCTGTTCTGGCTTCGTCTATGCGCTGGGCGTCGCCGACAGTTTTCTTGCCCGCGGAATGGCACAGCGAGCCTTGGTGATCGGGGCCGAGACAATGACCCGGCTGATGGATTGGCGGGACCGCGGCACGTGCGTGCTGTTCGGCGACGGGGCGGGGGCGGTCATTCTGGAGCGCGGCGAGGGCGCTGGCGAGACCACGGACCGAGGCGTCCTCAGCGTCGTGCTGCGCGCCGACGGAACCAAACAGGACCTGCTCTACGTCGACGGCGGCCCCTCGACCACTGGCCACGTCGGCAAGCTGCGCATGCAAGGCAACCAGGTGTTCCGTCACGCAGTCGTCAACATCGCCGAAGCGGTCGGGGCCGCCGCGGCCGAAGCCCACGTCGAGCTATCCGACATCGACTGGTTCATTCCCCACCAGGCCAACCAGCGCATCCTGGACGGCCTCGCCAGGCGTCTCGGCATTGACGAGTCCCGCGTCATATCGACCGTCGAACGTCACGCCAACACGTCGGCCGCCTCCATACCCCTGGCCATGGCAGAGGGAATCGAGGACGGGCGGATCCGGCCGGGCCAGCTCTTGCTGCTGGAAGCCATGGGCGGTGGTCTGACGTGGGGCGCCGCGGTCGTGAGGTTGTGACTGCAAACCCTCGATTCACGGCCGATCCGGCCGTTGACTTGACCTCGGGTCGGGGCCCATCCACTGTGCGTTGACCGAGGAGCGGAGGCGCTTGATGGCCGGACGCACTGTGACACGCGCGGATCTGACCGAAGCCCTGCACGATGAGATCGGACTGACGCGGCAAGATTGCGCCGGCCTCGTCGAGCGCACCCTCGACCTCGTGGCTGAAGCGATGGCCCGCGGTGAAACCGTGAAACTCTCGGGTTTCGGCGTCTTCCAGGTCCGGTCCAAGCGTCAGAGGATGGGGCGCAATCCCAAGTCAGGCGAGCCTGCAACCATAGACCCAAGGCGGGTCATCGGGTTTCGAGCCTCTCAAGTAATCAAGGCGCGAATCGATCGCGCCCTTTCCGGATAGGGCAGGGGCTGTTGGCAAAGAGCGCCGAGGCGTTCCGGACGATCTCCGAAGCGGCCGACGAGCTTGGCGTAGCCCAACATGTGCTGAGATTCTGGGAAACTAAGTTCACTTTCGTCCGGCCAATGAAGCGGGCTGGCGGGCGCCGCTTCTACCGGCCCTCGGATATCGAGGTGCTCGCCACCGTCCGCAGGCTGCTGCACCAGGAAGGCTACACCATAAAGGGCGTGCAGAAGCTCTATCGGGAGAACGGCCTCAAGGCGTTCGTCCTTGAGGCGCAGGAAGCGCCGTTGACCAACGGTCCGGATCCTTCCCCGATGCAGCCTGTGTCGGCCAGCCTCGGCCAAGCCCTGGCCGATCTCGAGGCGGCCAAGGACCGTCTGGACAAGCTGCTCGGCCGCGCCTGATCAGCAGTTGCCGCGTCGCGGCGCCCCACCTATAAGGGCCAGCCTTCCCGCAATCGGAGCGTAGCGCAGCCTGGTAGCGCACTTGACTGGGGGTCAAGGGGTCGTGGGTTCGAATCCCGCCGCTCCGACCATTCCGCCCGCTGACGGGCGGGCGCGGGAGACGATGACGACGATCGACACGCCTCAGACGTCACGGGCCGCCGCCCTCTGGCTGGCGGCGGTCGCGGCCGTGATCGTGGCAATGGTGGTGGTTGGCGGCGCCACGCGCGCCACCGGCTCAGGGCTTTCGATCACCGAGTGGCAGCCCGTCAGCGGCGCGCTTCCGCCGCTGACGCAGGAGGCTTGGCAGCGCCTTTTCGCTCTCTATCGCGCCACGCCGCAATACCGGCTGGTCAACGTCGGTATGAGCCTTTCTCAGTTCGAAGGGATCTTCTGGTGGGAATGGGCGCACCGGCTGCTCGGCCGAGTCCTCGCCGTGGTGTTCTTCGTCCCGTTCTTCGCCTTGTTGATCTTGAAGCGCTTGCCGGCCCGCCTGATCGTTCCCTGCGTTGTCCTCTTCGCCCTGGGCGGCCTGCAGGGCTTCGTCGGCTGGCGAATGGTTCAGAGTGGTCTGACGGACCGTACTTCCGTCGCCCCGGAGTGGCTGGCCATCCACCAAGGCACGGCCCTCATCCTGCTGATGGCCATTCTGTGGACGGCGTTGGAGGCCTGGGGCGGCCCGGCGGCAGGGAAGGGGAGCGTCGGCTGGCGGCGGGCGGGCGTCGTGTTCCTGGCCGCCGTCTATGTGCAGTGCCTTTTGGGCGCGCTGGTGGCCGGCAACCACGCCGGCCTCGTCGAGGCCGACTGGCCCCTGATGGCCGGTCGGATCTTCCCGGACGACTATTGGCGAGGCTCTGCGTTCGCGACCTTCATCCGCGGCGCGGCCGCCGTGCAGTTCAATCACCGGCTCTGGGCCTACGGCTTGCTGGCCGTCGGCTTTGCGATCGCGCTCGCCGCTCTGCGACCGGGCGCGGCCGCGCTGCGCCCGTTGGCGTTCGCCATCGCCGCGATTCTGGTCCTGCAGGTGGGCCTGGGCGTGGCGACCCTGCTGCTTACCGTGCCGCTGCCTCTGGCCCTCGCTCACCAGTTCACGGCTGTCTGCCTTTTGGCTGCGGCCACCGCATTCGCCTGGACGACGCGCCGAGCGACCAAGGTATTATAATACCTTATTTCTTATCTAATTGATCCGTAAGTGTTTTCTCAGCCAATCGGCCGCGCGCATATGTTGACACGGCGTGCGGTCGCCTGTAATCGGCCCGGCTCCGAACTTCAGGACGCGTGAGATGACCACCCACACCACCCGACACCTGCCCGCCGGCGAGGTCGAGAAGGCCTGGATCCTGATCGACGCCGAGAACGTCGTTGTCGGCCGGCTCGCCACCTTCATCGCCATGCGCCTGCGCGGCAAGCACCGCCCGGATTTCAGTCCACACGTCGACTGCGGCGACCACGTGGTGGTGATCAACGCCGACAAGGTGAAGTTCACCGGTCGCAAGCTCGACCAGAAGGTCTACCACTGGCACACCGGCCACCCCGGCGGCATCAAGCAGCGCAAGGCGGGCCAGATCCTCTCCGGCCGCTTCCCCGAGCGGGTGCTGGAGAAGGCCGTCGAACGCATGCTGCCCAAGGAAAGCCCCCTGGCTCGCCAGCAGATGACCCATCTGCGCATCTACAAGGCCGGCGAGCACCCGCACGCCGCCCAGAACCCCCAGGCGATCGATTTCGCCGCCATGAACGCCAAGAACGTCCGGAGCTGAAGACCATGTCCGAAGGCCTCGAAGCTCTGAAGAGCCTCACCCCCGAAGCGGAAGCCGCACCGGCCGAGCCCAAGATCGACAAGGACGGCCGCGCCTACGCCACCGGCAAGCGCAAGAATGCCGTCGCCCGCGTATGGATCAAGCCGGGCAAGGGCGTGATCACCATCAATGGTCGCGACCAGGAGATTTATTTCGCGCGGCCGGTCCTGCGCATGATGATCGCCCAGCCGCTGCAGGTTTCCGACCGCCTCGGACAGTTCGACGTCGTCGCCACGGTCGAGGGGTCCGGTCTGTCGGGTCAGGCCGGCGCCGTGCGCCACGGCATCTCCAAGGCCCTCACCTACTACGAACCGAACCTGCGCGCGGTGCTCAAGCCGCACGGGTTCCTCACCCGCGACAGCCGCGTGGTCGAGCGCAAGAAGTACGGCCGGGCCAAGGCGCGCCGCAGCTTCCAGTTCTCCAAGCGCTAGGGCGCGGCTCCCAGCCACCGATTGGCAGGGGCGTCTTGGCGAGAGCCGAGGCGCCCTTTTTCTTTGTGCATTCAGGAACGCACGCCATGACCGCGAAGGTATTCATCGACGGCGAGGCCGGCACCACGGGCCTGCAGATCCGCGAGCGCCTCGCCGCCCGTCGCGACCTGGATCTGCTCTCCATCGCCTCGGAGCAGCGCAAGGATCCGAACGCTCGGGGCGAGCTGCTCAACGCCGCCGACCTGGTCATCCTCTGTCTGCCGGACGCGGCGGCGCGCGACTCCGTCGCGATGATCGAGAACCCGGCGACGCGGGTTCTCGACGCGTCCACGGCCCACCGCACGGCCCAAGGCTGGACCTACGGCTTCCCCGAGATGGCCACCGGCCAACGCCAAGCGATCGCCGCCGCGTCACGGGTTTCCAACCCCGGCTGCTGGGCGACGGGGTTCATCGCCCTGGTGCGGCCGCTAGTCGCCGCTGGGCTCATTCCGGCCAACTGGCCGCTCAGCGTCCACGGAGTGTCCGGTTACTCCGGCGGCGGCAGTTCGATGATCGCCGAATTCGAGGATGAAGCCTCGCCCGGCTTCACGCGCGCGACCTACCGCGCTTACGCGCTCGGTCTGGGCCACAAGCACCTGCCGGAGATGCGCGAGCACGCCGGCCTTGCGCGAACACCGCTGTTCGCGCCTGCCGTGGGTCGCTTCTACAAGGGCATGATCGTCGAGGTTCCCCTGCCGCTCTCCGCGCTTCCGGGCGCGCCTGGCATCGCCGATGTGCGCCGCGTGCTTGCCGCAGCCTACGCCGGCGAGGCGTTCGTCGAAGTCGCCTTGGCCGAAGGCGTCGCCACGCTCGACCCCGAAGCCCTGGACGGGACCAACCGGATGCGGCTCTACGCTTTCGGCGACGACGAGCAGGCCCGGCTCGTCGCCGTGCTCGACAACCTCGGCAAGGGCGCTGCCGGCGCGGCGGTGCAGAACCTCAACCTGATGCTGGGCGCGCCGGAGCAGACCGGGTTGTAACCTCGGGCGCGGCCGGCGCGAATGTGAGGGCATGATCGATCGCAGACATCTCCTGGGCTCCGCCCTCATGCTCGCAGCCGCCCCTGCATCTTTGCTCGCTGCCGGCGACCCCTATGCCGCCTCTCCCTGGCGCAAGCTCTCCGATGCCGACTGGCGAAAGCGCCTGCCGCCGCCCGCCTACGACGTGTTGCGTCAGGAGGGCACCGAGCGGCCGTTCACCAGCCCGCTCCTGAACGAGCACCGCACAGGTGTCTTCGCCTGCCTCGGCTGCGGCCTGCCGCTCTTCCGCTCGCAGTGGAAGTACGACTCCGGCACCGGCTGGCCGAGTTTCTGGACCGCGATCCCGGGGGCGCTCGGCAGAAAATCCGATTTCAAGCTGATCGCCGAGCGCACCGAGTACCACTGCGCCCAGTGCCTCGGTCACCAGGGCCACGTGTTCGACGACGGGCCCAAGCCCACGGGCCTGCGCTACTGCAACGACGGCGTCGCGCTGAAGTTCGCGCCGGTCTAGGACCGCACCTTCACGAAGCTCCCCGGCGCGTCCTCGATCGGCGACAATGGACCCTTGGCCGGATCGCGAGCCGGTACCTGCTCACCCGACCGCGCCGCAAGCCACGCCAGCCAGTGCGGCCACCAGGAGCCGGGGTGGTTCTCGGCCCCGGCCAACCATTCCTCGAGCGTGGCGGGCAGGGCGTCGTTGGTCCAGTGCTGGTATTTCTGCGCCACCGGGGCGTTGATGACGCCGGCGATATGGCCGGAACCGGCCAGTGTGAAGTGGGTGTCGCCGCCGAACAGGCGCGCGCCCTTGTAGACCGAGCGGGCCGGCGCGATGTGATCTTCCTTGGACGACTGCACATAGATCGGCGTCTTGACCTTGCCGAGGTCGAGCCGCTCGCCGGCGAGATCCAGCTGGCCGCGCGCCAGGGCGTTCTCCTGGTAGAATTTGCGCAGATAGAACAGGTGCAGGACCTTGGGCATGCGGGTCTGATCGGAGTTCCAGAACAGCAGGTCGAAGGGTCGGGGCTCCTTGCCCATCAGGTAGTTGCTG
>JBEKQJ010000137.1:0-8148 GCA_049519835.1 Caulobacteraceae bacterium
ATCGGCGCGGCGACATCGAGGACATGGTTGGGGGCCATCTCGCCGCAGCTGAGCGGGCGGCCGAAGCCGGCCCCGGCCCGTTTGTGATCACCGCCACGACGCCGTTCGAGCGCGGCGACCTCGCTGAGCTCGCGCAGGACGCGCCGGCCGTACTGGCGCGGCGTGCGCCCGAATACGCCAACCTCTACGCCCGCCGCGGTTGGCGGATGTTTCCAACCATCGGCCGGGTCTACATCAACGATGCGGCCCGCGCAGCGCTAGGATGGACGCCGCAGCACGACTTCCGCGCCATGCTGACCCGCGTCGCCTCAGGCCGCCCGCCGGCCAGCGATCTCGCGCTGGCGATCGGGGCCAAAGGGTATCACCGTCAGGCAAACGACTCCGTCATCGCCGAGTAGGCCAGGGTCCGCAGATCTCGCCGCAGCGTCAGGCGGGCGTCAGAGCCCATGACCTGGGTCATGAACACCACCGCGAGGTCTTCGAGCGGATCGATCCAGAAGGCGGTGGCCGCCGCACCGCCCCAGAAATACTCGCCTGGGGTGCCCGGCAGGCGGGTGCGGGCCACATCCAGGGTTACGCCGCAGCCGATCGAGAAGCCGACGCCGTCGTAGCCGGACTCGCTGAACAGGCCCGGCGGGGCCAGGGCGGCGACTTCCTGATCGCCCGGCAGGAAGTTGTGGCTGAACAGGTCGACCGTCTTGGGTGATAGGATGCGGGCGCCGTCGAGCAAGCCGCCGCCCAGCATCATGCGGCAGAAGCGCATGTAGTCGTGGGCGGTGGAGACGAGGCCGCCGCCGCCGGATTCCAGCTTGGGCGGCGCGGCGTAAGTGCTCTTGCCGGCGTCGTCCTGCAGCTTGAGACCCTGGCCGCCCTCGCCCGGCTGGTAGCAGGAGCAGAAGCGGTCGATCTTTTCCGGCGGCACAAAGAAGGAGGTGTCGTTCATGCCGAGCGGCTCGAAGAGCCGGGTGCGCAGGAACTCGCCAAAGCTCATGCCCGAGAGCTTCTGGACGAGGTAGCCCATGACGTCGATGGAGACCGAATAGTTCCAGGCGGTCCCCGGCGAGAACTCCAGCGGCAGGGTCGAGAGCTGCTCGATGAAGGTGTCGAGGCCACCTTCGGTGTTGAAATCATTGATCTTGAGCCGGCGATAGGCGGCGTCGACCGAAGTGCGCATCATGAAACCGTAGGTGAGACCAGAGGTGTGGGTGACCAGATCAACCACCTTCATCGCCCGTTCCGGTCGGGTGGTGATGAAGCTGGGTGGGGCGCTGGCCAGCAGGGTCGGCACGCCGCTGGCGTAGACGCCGAGCTTCTTGAAGGCCGGGATGTGGGTGGCGACGTCGTCGTCGAGGCCGATCGCGCCCTCCTCGACCAGCATCATCAGGGCCACGGCCGTGATCGGCTTGGTCATCGAGTAAATGCGGAAGAGCGCGTCCTCGCGCATCGGCTTGTCGCGCTCGAGGTCCATGTGGCCGGCCATGCCGCTGTGCACCAGCTCGCCCTGGCGCCAGACCTGGGTGATCAGACCCGGCAGATGGCCACCGTCGACGTAGCGGCGCTTCATCACCTCGTCGAGCCGGGCGAGCCGGGCGGTGGAAAACCCAACCTGTTCGGGCTTCATGGCGTCGTTCCTCCAGGGTGTTCTGGAGACGAACCTAAGCATCCGCGGGCGGCGCTGGCCAGGGCCGGCGCGCTGTGGCGGTAGTCAAATCGACCTCCCTCCCCGTGTTGGGAGGGTGGGCTCGCTAGTTCAAGTTGGCGACCTGAGGCTGCTGGCCGGCGCGTTGCAGGGCCAGGCCGATCAGGCGGTCCCAGCCGAACAGCGAGATGAGGTGGGCATAGACCTGCGACAGGGCGCCCGAGTTGACGAGCTGGCGCATCTTATCATCGGGCAGGGCCTTCACCTTTTCCTCCGAGACGGCGAAGAATTCAGCGATCTGCTGCGGCGGTCCGGCGGCTGTGCCATCGGGGTTCTGCGGGGTGAACGACGCGGTGCGGGTCTCGAACAGGTCGAGCTCGGTCAAGAGGCTGATGAACGACTCGGTGCGGCGGACCTCGACCTCGAAGTTGTTGCAGAACTCGATACAGCCCTTGGTGTAGTCGGTGGGCTGGCCGGCGGAGTCGAACAGGGCCAGGTCGGGCAGGTCGCCGACCATCGGCGCGTCCCGGTCGATGCACACCACCATGTTCTCGCGCTTCTCGTCCGCGGCGAGGACGAAGGGATAGCGGCGCACATAGGCGGGGATGTAGACGCCGGTCTGGAAGAGGCCGCTGTCGCCTACATAAAGGTTCTGGCCGGCGTTGAGGCCCATCACCGCCAGCGGCTGATACTTGTCGCCGGCGAAGATGATCGGACAGGAGAGCGCCACCTGCGGGAACTCGGTGACCACCACGGGGACGACGTTGGCGGCGGCGGCGAAGCCGAACGGCCGGTCGATGCGGCGCACACCCAGGCCCTGATGCGCCTGGGCGTTCAGGGGCTCCGGCCTGGAATAGAGGATCGGGTTGCCCTGCACCTGCATGGCGCCTTGGGGAGGGGTGTCGGTCATTCGGTACAGGTCCTTGGATGAGCCCGGGGCCCTCCCGGGAAGGGCGCCTCTTAGCCCATCGCCCCGCGGCGGGCAAACGGGGCCGCGAACCTCGCGTCCGCACCGCGAGACGCCCTTGCCTGCCCCTGCGGCGCCCGGCTCTATGCTGGTCAAAACGTGGGAGAGGACCATGCCGATCTATTATCCTGACATCCTCGAGCAGCGCCGCGCCGGCGTCGCGTTCAGCTATGGCGACAAGGACGTGATGCTCTACGCGCTCGGCATCGGACTTTCGGCCGATCCGCTCGACGCCAAAGAGCTGGCCTTCACCTACGAGAAGAACCTCAAGGCCGTCCCGACGGCGGCGACCGTGCTCGCCGTCAACAACGCCCGGACCGTCGGGACCGAGCCGGATATGCCGCCCGGCTGGCGGCAAAGCCAGATCAACTATCTGATGGTCGTCCACGGCGAGCAGAAGGTGGAGCTGCACCGCCCCCTGCCCGCCTCCGGCGCCTTCACGGCGACGACCCGAACGCTGGGCGCCTGGGACAAAGGTCCCGGCAAGGGCGCGGTCATCGTCAACGAGACGGTGTGGACCGACGCGGCCGGTGAGAAGGTGGCCACCCTCACCGGCTCGACCTTCGCGCGCGGCGACGGCGGTTTTGGCGGTCCGAGTGAGGGCGCGCCGGCGCCGCACGACGTTCCGACCCGCGCGCCGGATCTCTCGCTCGACTTCCAGACGCGGCCGGACCAGGCCCTGATCTACCGCCTCAACGGCGACCGCAATCCGCTGCACTCCGACCCGGACGTCGCCCGCGCGGCCGGCTTCGAGCGGCCGATCCTGCATGGACTTTGCACCTACGGTATCACCTGCCGCGCGGTGCTGGAGGCCTACACCGACTTCGACCCCGATCCGATCGCCTCACACCAGGTGCGCTTCTCGGCCCCGGTGTTCCCTGGCGACCTCATCACCGTCGATCTGTGGCGCGACGACAAGACGATCTCGTTCGAGGCCCGCGTGGCGACGCGCGGCGCCACCGTGATCAAGAATGGTAAAACCGTGCTGCGGTAGCGGCAACTCAGTGGTGATCGGCGTCCGACTCCGGGTCGAGCAACTTGTGGGCATGGATGATGAAATAACGCGTCAGGGCGTTGTCGACTGTCGCTTGGGCCCGCGCCTTCCAGGCCCTGAAGGCTTCCTCGTAGTTCGGATAGGCGCCGACGAGATCGACCTTAGTGAGGTCGCGGAACTCCACGCCACCGACCTCGGTCAACTCGCCGCCGATCACCAGGTGCAGCAGTTGCGACATGGGGCTCCTTACTTGCCGGCGATGGAGAGGCCGTCCACCAGGATGGACGGGGCGTTGACGTGGCCGCGGATCTCCAAATCGCTCCCCGGGACCAGGCGAGCATAGATGTCGATCAGATTGCCAGCGACGGTGATCTCGGTGACCGGATAGGCGATCTCGCCGCTCTCGAACCACTGGCCGGAACAGCCCACCGACCAGTCTCCGGTGTTGGAGTTGAGCGAAGGGCCGAACATAGAGGTGACCAGCAGGCCCGAGCCGGCGGCGCGCATCAGCTCGTCGAGGTCGCTGTCGCCCGGCTCCAGGGTCAGGTTGGCGACGCCGACGCCCGGCGGCCCGGCTAGGC
Source organism: Caulobacteraceae bacterium (assembly GCA_049519835.1). Taxonomy (GTDB): domain Bacteria; phylum Pseudomonadota; class Alphaproteobacteria; order Caulobacterales; family Caulobacteraceae; genus Acaudatibacter. Next base: position 4,182 of record JBEKQJ010000137.1, read on the forward strand.
CGCGCGAGGCGTGGCCGGTGGTCGCGAGACCGAGCTGCCGCGCCGAGCTGGAATTGAGCAGCCAGGTGGTGAGCACGCCACCGGATATGATGTCCATTTCGCGGTTGGCGACGCCTTCGTCATCGAACGGCGAGGAGCCGAGGCCGCGGGCCAGGTGCGGGTCGTCGGTGATGCGAATTCCAGCGGCGAACAGAGGCTGGTTCAGCTTGTCCTTCAGGAAAGACACGCCGCGCGCCACCGAGGGGCCGGAGATGGCCCCAATGAGCGGGCTGAGCAGGGATGAGGCGAGGCGGTTTTCGAAGATCACCGGCGCAGTCGCCGAGTCGATTTTGCGCGCCCCCAGGCAGGCGACGGCGCGGCGGCCGGCTTCCGCCCCGATCGCTTCGGGCGCCGGCAGGTCGGCCAGCCAGCGCTTGGTGCGCCAGTCGGCGGCCTGCTCCATGTCCGCGCCTTCGCCGGCGATGGCCTGGGCGGAGATCGAAGAAGCGCTGGCGCGATAGGCGCCGGCGAACCCGGCGCTGCTGGCCATGCGCCATGACGAAGACGACCAGCTGGCCGAGCCGCCGCCGGAATTGCTGACGCCCTCGACCGCCAAGGCGGCGGCTTCGGCCGCCAGGGCGCGTTCCTCGAGAAGCTCGGGGCCTGGCTCGGCCGGATCGAAGAGATCGAGATCTAGGGCGCGGCCGGCGGCGAGGCGCTCGGGCGAGGCGAGACCGGCGTAGGGGTCCTCGGCGGCGAGGCGGGCCATGGCCATCACTCGCTCGACGAGACGTTCGCGGCCTTCGCGGGAGACGTCGGAGCCAGAGACGCTCGCCTGGCGCTGGCCGACGAAGACGCGCACGCCGAGATCGCGGGCCTCCTCGCGCTCGACCTCCTCGAGGGCGCCCAGCCGCACGCTCACCGACAGCGAGGCGCGCTCGGCGAACACCGCCTCGGCGGCGCTGGCCCCGGCCTTCATGGCGGCCTCGACGACCCCGCTCAACATCTCTTGGTCCATGGCGGCGATATGGCCGATGCCCCGCCCGCCGGCAAGGCGCGGGGCGCCAAGACCTATGCGATGATGTCGGGAGTCAGGCGGCGGTCGATGGCGGCGATCTGATCGCGCAGGGCTAGCTTCTGCTTCTTCAAGCGGGCGATCTGCAGCTGGTTAGGCGCGCGGAGGTTTTCCAGGGCGTGAACAGCGGCGTCGAGGTCCTGGTGAGCCTGGCGGAGACCGGCCAAGGTGACTCGCAACGCGCGGTCCGGATCTTCGTCCTGCGACGGTTCGTCCATCGCCGACATCCTAACAGAACCCAGTCGCGGCGGCGAGGCGGCCGGCGGCCTCCGCGGTGTCGCCACCGGCCCCATTCCAGGCTTGCATCAAGGCCGCGAGCGCGGCTTCGGGGTCGACGAGCCAACCTTGCGGCGCGATGCGTTCCAGACGCCTCAACAGCTCATGTTCGGCCGCGAGTTCGGCGGCCTGGATCTTCGCCTTGAGATCGCCGTCACCAACCGACCGGCGGGCGCCGCGCAGGGGCACGAGAACCTCGTGTTCGAAGGGCCGCGCCATGCCGATGGCCCGGGCGAGGGCATCGTCATCCACCGATCCCGCCCACAGGCGCCAGAGCAACAAGGCCACGCACTGACCGTGACGATCCTGCAGGTCGAGGCAGGCTTCGGCGACGCCCGGCCGCGCCCAGGCGGCCACGGCCCAGTCCTCGAGCCTCACGAGCCGTCGCCGGCGAGCGCCGAGATGTCCTCGCCCCAGCGGCGCACGCCGCGCCAGCGAAAGCCGAACAGGTCTAGGGCGCGACCGACGCACTGGTCGGCGATGGCGGTGAGGTCGGTCGGTCCGGCATAGAAGGCCGGGACGGGTGGCACGATCGCCGCCCCCATCTCCGCCAGTTGGACCATGGTGCGCAGGTGGCCGAGGTGCAGCGGACTCTCACGCACCATCAGGACCAGGGGACGGCGCTCCTTCAGCGTCACGTCGGCGGCGCGCGTGAGCAGCGAGGAAGCGACGCCGGTGGCGATCTCACTCATCGTCTTCACCGAACAGGGGGCGACGATCATCCCCAGCGTCGGGAATGAGCCGGAGGCGATCGAGGCGCCGATCTGACCGGGCCGGTAGGCGACCGAGGCCATGGCCGCGAGATCGGCCAGGGTGAGATCTGTTTCGTGCGCCAGGGTAAGGGACGCGGCGCGGCTGGCCACCAGATGACTCTCGACGTCAAGCTCGCTGAGCGCCCTCAGTAGGCGGATGGCGAGCAGAGCTCCGGAGGCGCCCGACACGCCCACCACCAGCCTCGGCGCCTCCGACTTGGTCAATTTTCGCTCCCTATTCGCGGACAACCATATGTGATGTGACAGACCTGCGTCACGGGTGTTCGCTCATTGTCCGGTCAGCAGAGGAGAAGCCCACTATGGCCATTGAAGCCCGCATCCGCGAACTCGACCTGCGTCACCAGACGCTGGAACGTGCGATCGAGGATGAGGCCAGTCGACCGTCGGGCGATGATTTCAGGGTCATGGAGCTGAAGCGACAGAAGCTCCGATTGAAGGAAGAGCTGGAGACCCTCCGAACCCAGCACTGAACCGAGGCTTCAAGCCGCTTCGAAGGTCAGCGGCTCGCCCCAGAAGCGACTGACAAGGCCGTTCTGAGGCCCCGGACGTCCGGTGGTCAGGAACCGGCGCGCGCTGCCGTGGCCGGGGTCGTACTCCGGATGGCGGCCCAGATAAATCTGCACTGCGGCGACCGTGGCCCCGGGCTGGTGGATCAGCGGTGCGCCAGGCGGCAGCGCCTCGCGGAACATCTCGGCGATGATCTCATAATGGGTGCAGCCGAGGATGGCGCGGTCCGGCGGCCGACCGATCCGCCGCGTGAGCCCCGCCACGTGCCGACCCACGGCGGCGCGCAAGGCCTCGTCCGGCGCGCCGGTCTCGATGTCACGAGCGAGGCTTTCGCACGGCTCGGAGAACACCGCGACGTCGCCGCTGCGCTTGTCGATCTCGATCTCATAGACGCGTGAGGCGGCCGTGGCCGGCGTCGAGAAGATGCCGAGCACATCGACGTGCTCCACCTTGTCGCTCGGCCGATCGACCTCCTGCGTCCACGGCAGGCCGGTGGCCGCCTCTATCGTAGGAACAATGATGCCGAGTACATTTACCGGGCGGCGGAGTTGACGCCGGTAGTCAGGTAGCCAGGTCTGTTGCAGGCGCCGCAGGGCGACGGCGGAGGCGGTGTTGCAAGCAAGTATGACCAGGCTGCAACCACTGGCGAACAGCCGCTCGCAGCCGGCGCGGGTCAGGTCGACGATCTCCTGGCCGGGACGGCCGCCGTAGGGCGTGTGAGCTTGGTCGGCGAGATAGACGAAATCGGCCTCAGGGAGGGCGCGGACCAGCGCGTGGTGGACGCTGAGACCGCCGATTCCCGAATCGAACACCCCGATGGCCATGGGCCTCGTCTAGCACCAAAAGTCTGAGCGCGTTCTTATCGCAAGAGCGGATTGCGGCGCGCGATGGAGCCCACCCCCACAAACAAAGAGCCCGGCCTTTCGGCCGGGCTCAGAGTTAGTTGGGAACCGGTGACGATCAGAACTGGATGTGGATCGTCGAGCGGCGGTTGAGAGGCTCCTTCACGCCGTCCGGGGTCTGGACCGCGAGATCGGTCTTGCCGACCCAGCTGACGTCCAGGGTGTCCTGGGGCACGCCCAGGGCGACCAGGCCGTCGGCCGTGGCCTTGGCCCGGCGTTCGGAGAGCCGCAGGTTGTAGGCGACGCCGCCGGAGGTGTCGGTGTGACCGACGATGATCTCCTTGGTGGCGTGCCCGTCGGTCGAGTACTTGGCCGCATCCTGCAACACCGCCTGGGCTTCCGGCGTGATCACATACTGATCAAACGGGAAGTAGATGGTGTAGTCGCGCGCCTCGAAGCTGGGCGGAGGCGGCGGCGGGGGCGGCGGGGGAGGCGGCGGCGGCGGCGGGGGAGGC
>JBEKQJ010000138.1:0-8142 GCA_049519835.1 Caulobacteraceae bacterium
CGCGGCGCGGCCGCCGGCCAGAAACCCGCGCGCCAGCGGCGACCAAGGGATGACGCCGATCCCCATCTCGCGGCAGAGCGGCAGCATCTCGCGTTCCTCCTCGCGATAGACGAGGTTGTACTGCGGCTGCATGGAGACGAACGGGGCCCAGCCGCGCGCCTTGGCGACGCTGAGCATGTTCATGAACTGCCACGCGTACATCGAGCTCGCGCCGACGTAGCGGGCCTTGCCGGCCCGCACGACGTCGTTCAGCGCCTCCAAAGTTTCCTCGATCGGGGTGTCCGGGTCGAAGCGGTGGATCTGGTAGAGGTCGACATAGTCCACGCCGAGCCGCGACAGGCTGCGGTCGATGGAGTCCAGGATGTGCTTGCGCGACAGGCCGCGGTCGTTGGGGCCGGACCCCATCGGGCTGAACACCTTGGTGGCGATGACCACCTCGTGGCGCTTGGCGTATTCCTTGAGCGCCTTGCCGGTCACCCGTTCGCTCTCGCCGAGCGAGTACATGTCGGCGGTATCGAAGAAGTTGATGCCGGCCTCGATCGCCGCCTTGAAGAAGGGCAGGGACTGCGCCTCGTCCAGAACCCAGGGGCGCCACTTCGGCGACCCGTAGGTCATGCAGCCCAGGCACAGCCTGGAGACCTTGAGGCCCGTCGATCCCAGCCGGACGTAATCCATTCCTGCTCTCCTCACGCGTTTCCTTGCCGCGTCTGACTTCGCGCCGCGTCGCTCGGCAATCAAGCCAGGACTTCTTCAACCCTCGCCCCACGAAGTGGGGAGAGGGCAGGGTGAGGGGTGCTTCCGCGAGCAGCGGCCTCTCCGGAGAGATCCCCCTCACCCGGACCCTCTCCCCCGCGAGCGGAGGCGAGGGAGACGGATGGATGCTAGGCAGCCGTCCGCGGCAGCTCCAGGAACTCTGCGATCCGCGCCGCCGCCGCATCGGGGTCGAGCGCGCCGGTGTCGACAGTGATCTCGGCCGGCAGGGGCGGGAAGGCGCTCGATCCAAGAGCGCGTAGTTCGCGAGCCAACGCCAGGGAGTTCAGCTTGCCCCAGCGGGCGCGCGAGGGCGCCTCGATGCGGCCTTCGCGGACTGCCTCGTCGCAGACCAGCGCCACGAACCTCACGCGCCCATCATGGCGTTCGACTGTCGCAATCGCATCGGCCGGAAAGCTCTCCGGCACACTCGCCTCCGGCGCGAAGGTGAAGATCAGCGAGCGGCCGGCCTCGGCGGCGGCGTCGAACATCGCCAGCCACCACTCATGCCGCAGACGCACGAACTGCGGGCTGCCGAACCGGAAGACCGACAGCGCCGCGTCGACCACCAGGTGGTTATGGAAGAGCGGCAGACCGCTCCGCGCCGCGAGCGCCTGGCCAACCGTCAGCTTGCCGACGGCGCCCGGGCCGTGGAGGAAGATCAGCTGCATGGACCGAACTACCGCTCGAGCCGCCCATCGGTCAGCGCGCTCTTCTCGAAGGCGAACAACACCTCGGGATCTGGCCGCTCGATGCCGTGCCTGACGTTCTTGGGCGCCAGCGCGTGGAGCATGAAGCGGATGACGTTGAGCCTGGCCGGCTTCTTGTGGTTGGCGCGCACGCAGGTCCACGGCGCGTGGGTCGTATTGGTGGCCAGCAACATCTCGTCCCGGGCCTTGGAATAGTCCTTCCACTTGGTCTGGGCGACGCGGTCGAGGTCGCTGATCTTCAGGTGTTTGAGCGGATCGGTCTCGCGGGCGTCGAGCCGCGCCGCTTGCTCGTCCTTGGAGATGTCGAGCCAGATCTTCAGCACCCGGACACCGGCGTGCTCCAGCATCCGCTCCATGTGCGGCGCCTCGCGCAGGAAGAGCCTGTGCTCCTCGGGCGTGCAGAAGCCCATCACCGGCTCGACGCCGGCCCGGTTGTACCAGGAGCGGTTGAAGAGCACGAATTCGCCGCAGGCTGGAAGATGGCGCACATAGCGCTGGAAGTACCACTCCGAGCGGTCGCGCTCCGAAGGCTTTGGCAGGGAGACGACGCGGGTGTTGCGGGGCGCGAGGTGGGCGGTGATGCGGGCGATCGTGCCGTCCTTGCCCGCCCCGTCGCGGCCCTCGAAGATCACCAGGGCCTTGTCGCCGGTCTCGACCGCCCATTGCTGGTAGCGCACCAGACCGATCTGGAGCCGGCGCAGTTCCTTCTTGTAGGAATGGTCCTCGGCCATGTCGCTCCTCTGGAGACTCGTCCTTGATCCGTCTCTTTGTCGACGGTGACCTTCGCGAAGGCGATGAACTCGCGATCGGTTCCGATCAGACCCATTACCTCGCAAACGTCATGCGGCTCAAAGCTGGCGACGAACTGCTGCTCTTCAACGGCCGCGACGGCGAGTGGCGCGCCCGCCTCGCCGGCCTTGCCAAGCGCGGGGCGAAACTGGCGCTCGTCGGCCAGGAGCGCCCCCAGATCCTGCCGCCCGACCTCGATCTCATCATAGCGGTGGTCAAGCGCGCCCGGCTGGAGACCATCGCCGAGAAGGCCGCCGAGCTCGGCGCCCGCCGCCTGCTGCCGGTGACCACGTCGCGCACCAACGCCGGCCGGGCCAACATCGGTCGCCTCGCCGCCATCGCCCAGGAAGGCGCCGAACAGACCGGCCGGCTCGATGTCCCGCAGATCCTGCCGGAGGCGAAGCTGGCGGACGTCCTTGCCGCCTGGCCGCCCGATCGCCGCCTGATGTTCTGTGACGAGGCCGGCGACGCCAGGCCGGCGCTGGAAGCCCTGGCGGGCCAGGCGGCGGGGCCGTGGGCGATCCTGATCGGCCCCGAAGGCGGCTTCAGTCCCGACGAGCGCGCGGCGGCGCGCGCCGTTCCGGGCGCCGTTCCGGTCAGTCTCGGCCCGCGCATCCTGCGCGCCGACAGCGCCGCCATCGCCGCCTTGACGCTGTGGCAGGCGAGCCTTGGAGATTGGCGATGAAGGACTCGGTGACCATCGACGTCCCGTGTCTGGGCGAAGGTCTGAAGTTCTATCGCGACGCCCTGGGCCTTGTCGAAGTCGCTCGGCCGATCCCGACCTACGCCATTCTCGCCTGCGGCGACGCGCAGGTAGTGTCTCAGTTCGCGAAATCATAGGCGTTGGCAAGCATGGCGCTGGATCGGGCGCGGGCCTATCTTTGGGGCATGAAATCGACACTCGTAATGCTGGGCACTGTTGCTGTGGTGGTCATTCTGATCGCAAGTGCGGTGCTCGTGTGGACCGACCACCGTTATCGCCTCTACTTGATCGGTGTGGCGGTCGCCGGTGGCGCGACCCTCGCCTACGCAGGTTGGCGTTGGAAGCGGAATGCCAAAGGGTCCTAGAGGCGAGAAGCGGAGCGCTTAGCGCCGGCGCGAAATGCGAGCAGAGGTTTGCCGGCGGCGAGCGGCCGCCGGTCGCGTTCTGTAGAGGCCGTTGGGCAACGGCGTCTGCATCGTGGGGTCGAAGCCGGACGCCTAGGTCCGGCAGAGCCGTTCGTCAGTGGCCGATCAGGTGTAGCGCAACGGCCTTCCAGGCCGGGCTGTGCAGCAGCGTCCGCGCCGTGAGCTGCAGCGCGAACATCCAGATAGCCCCCACCACATAGACCGGATGCAGCCGGCGGCGGGTGGCGAGGTCATAGACCCCCAGGGCCAGGACCAGCAGGTCGCTGCCGAGATAGAGCCCGGCCATCTCGCCCCAGAAACCATCGCCGAGAGGCGTGGCGACGAGCGGATTCAGGAATCGGGCGAACCCCGCATCGCTGATGTAGATGAGGCCGAGCAGCATCAGCCGCTTGTGCGCCGAGGGCGTCCCGCGCAGCAGCAGGCCGGTGCCGGTCAGGCCGGCGAAGGCCAGGATGTCGGTGAGCTGGACCGCCAGGAATTCCGGCGTATGGCCGGTCGCGGCGTAGCGGGCCGCGTCCACGGTCACGGCCGTCGCGGGCCCCACCACCAACATCAGCCCCGCCCACGCCGCGCCTGCCATGCCCAGCCGGCGGTGAAGGTCGGGCCGCCCGCCCCGGATCAGCGCCACCTGGGTCGTGAACAGCACGAGAAAGCTGACGAAGACCACGGCGTGAAGGTGAACGATGAGCGGATAGTCCAACCCATGCTTGCGCACGTGATCGAAACTGTCCGTCCCGAACCCCGACAGTACGGCGACCCAGACCATCAGGGTCAGCAGCAGGAACGCGTTGCGATCCGAGTCCGGCTTGGCCGGAATGCCGCCAATGGCGATCGATGTCATGCAAAGGCCCCCGCCTTCCCTCAAAGGCTAAGCCAGATCGGCGGCGCCACCAAGGCCTGCCGGGCGGTCATTGTTTCGATGACCCAGCCATTGCCGACAGCAGGCGCGCTCATCCATGGTGCGCCCCCCACCCGGGAGGATCCTCGATGAGATTTGTCGCCGCGCTCGCGTTTCTGACTCTGACCGCCGGCGCAGCCTCGGCGGCCGACGTCCCATCCTATGTCGCGGCCGCCATCGCCGACCCCTCACGGCCCAAGGACGACGTCTCGCACGACGTTCTGCGTGATCCGGCCGAGACGCTTGTCTTTGCTGGCGTGACGCCCGGCATGAAGGTCGCCGAACTCGCCCCCGAAGGCGGCTACTACACCCGCCTCCTGATCGACGTCGTCGGTCCCACCGGGGCGGTCTGGAGCGTCGAGAACGCCGGCTGGAAGGACGACGTCGCCGCCGATCAGAAGGTGGGGGGCGAACTCAAACGAGCCAACCTGACGCTCGACGCCGAGACTTGGGGTCAGCTCACGCTGCCGGGCCGCGCGGACATGGTCTGGACCACCCAGAACTATCACGACCTGCACATCGAGAAGTACGGCCATGTGGACATGGCGGCCTTCAACCGGGCGGTGTTCGCCGCCCTGAAACCCGGCGGCGTCTACTTCATCCTCGACCACGCCGCCAAGCCGGGAACGACGGCGGACGAGATCGCCCAGCTTCACCGCATCCCCAAGGCGCAGGTGATCGCCGAGGTCGAGGCGGCCGGCTTCAAGCTGGCCGGCGAGGGCAATTTCCTGGATCGGCCCGCAGACGATCTCGCCAAGCCGGTCTTCGATCCGGCCATCCGCGGCCGCACCAGCCAGTTCGCGCTCAAGTTCGTGCGGCCGTAAATCACGCCAACCCACCGGAGGAGGAAGCATGAAGGACCTGGCCGGCAAGACGGCTTTCATCACCGGCGCGGCGTCAGGCATCGGGTTGGGGGTGGCGACCCGCCTGGCCCAGGCCGGCGTCAAGGTGATGATGTGCGACATCGAACGCGAGGCGCTCGACAAGGCCGTGGCCGATCTGAAGCGCACCAACGCCGATGTCGACGCCGTGGTGGCCGACGTCTCGCTCAAGGCCGAGCTGCAGGCGGCGGCGGAAGCCACCCTGGCGCGCTACGGCGAGGTCCACATCGTCCACAACAATGCCGGCGTCACCGGCGGCGGCGGCTACGGCGCCTGGACCGACCCCGCCTGGAGCTGGACGATCGGCGTCAATCTGATGGCGGTGATCTGGGGCGTCGAGATCTTCGGCCCCCTGATCGAGCGTCATGGCGAGGGCGGCCATATCGTCAACACCGCCTCGATCGCCGGGCTGATCTCCGGCAGTGGCAACCCCTACAACGTCACCAAGTATGGCGTCGTCGCGCTGTCGGAGGGTCTGCGCGTCGAGCTGGCCCCGCGGGGCGTCGGCGTCTCGGTGCTGTGCCCGGGCTTCATCCGGACCCAGATCATCGACTCGGTTCGCAACCTGCCCGAGCGGTTCGCGGGCGCCGTACCCACGGCGAGCGGGCCGAGCCAGGGGGCGATCGCCACCTGGCTGGGCGATGTTCGCGACCGCGTGGCGAGCGGCATCGATCCGCTCTACGTCGGCGAGCTGGTTCGCGAGGGCATCGAGGAAGACTGGCCGTACATCTTCACCGACAACGAGTTCGAGCCGTTCATCGAGATGCGCTTCAACATGATCAAGGCGGGGTTCGATCGGATCCGCGACCGCAAGCCGACGCACTAGGGCGCGCACTCAAGGGGCAGGCGGGTACGTGCGGAACGTCTGACCCCCTTACTGCGTCATCCCGGCCAAGGCGCGCAGCGCCGCGAGCCGGGACCCAGGGGCCACTGGCAGGGTGCGAGCCGCCCCTGGGTCCCGGGTCTCAGCCCGGCGGGCGCCGGACTTCGCCCGGGATGACGCACTTATTTGGTGGTTGAGCCCCACCGCCGGTCGGCTTTCGCCACGTTGACGCTTTGGCAAGTGATTCTCGGGGATTGCCGGGCTGCTTGAGCTTTGCCCCCCGGGCGCCTACTTGCGCTTCAGGCGGGAAGGCTAGCCGCAACTGGGGGTCTTGATGGCCGGGACGATTACTGACGACCGCCCGCTGGCGTTCGCCGACCTGGCCGGCTGGTTCGCCAAGGGGTCAAAGGACCCGGCGGCGTTCCGCGTCGGGGCCGAGCACGAGAAGTTCGTCTTCCGCCGCGGGACCAATGCGCCGGTTCCCTATGACGGTCCCGATGGCATCCGCGCCCTGATGGAAGGCCTGATGCGCTTCGGCTGGTCGCCGACCACCGAGCATAATGACGCCGGTGGCGAGACGCTGATCGGCCTGTCGCGCGGAGCGGCCAACGTCAGCCTTGAGCCCGGCGGCCAGTTCGAACTCTCCGGCGCCCCGCTTGCCTCCATGCACGAGATCTGCGCCGAGACCAGCAAGCACCTGGAAGAGGTCAAGGCCGTGGCCGCCGACCTCAACCTGGGCTTCCTCGGCCTCGGCTTTTCGCCGGTCTGGCGGCGCAACGACGTGCCGCGCATGCCCAAGGGCCGCTACAAGATCATGCGCGACTACATGCCCAAGGTCGGCACGCTCGGCCTCGACATGATGTTCCGCACCTGCACGGTGCAGGCCAACCTCGACTTCGCGAGCGAGGCCGACATGGTCGCCAAGTTCCGCGTCAGTCTGGCCCTGCAGCCGATCGCCACGGCGATCTTCGCCAATTCGCCATTCACCGAAGGCAAGCCCAACGGCTTCCTGTCGGCCCGCGCCAATGTCTGGACCGACGTCGACGGCGATCGCACCGGTCTGCTCGACTTCGTCTTCGAGGACGGCTTCGGCTTTGAGACATACGCCCGCTATGCTCTTGATGTACCGATGTATTTCGTCAAGCGCGAGGGCCGCTACATCGACGTGGCCGGTCGCTCGTTCCGCGATTTCATGGACGGGAAGCTTCCCGAGCTGCCTGGCGAGAAGCCGACCATCGCCGATTGGGTCGACCACGCCAGCACCATCTTTCCGGAAGTGCGATTGAAGCAGTACCTGGAGATGCGCGGGGCCGACGCCGGCTCCTGGAGCCGGCTCTGCGCCCTGCCGGCATTGTGGGCCGGCGTGCTGTATGACCCTGCGGCCCAGGCCGCGGCCTGGGATCTGTGCAAGGATTGGACCCGCGAGGAGCGCGCTCGCCTGCGCGAAGACGTCGCCCGCGTCGGGTTGAAGGCCGAGATCGCCGGCCGCACCGCCCAGGACGTCGCCAAAGACATGTTGGCTCTGGCCCACGAGGGCCTGAAACGCCGCGACCGCCTGTCGGCCGGCATGGTCAATGAGACGGTCTATCTCTCCGAGATCGAGGACATCGCCGAGAGCGGCGTCACAGCTGCGGAGCGCCTGCTGGCCCTTTACCACGGCCCCTGGGCGGGCGACGTCAGCCACGTCTTCGAGGAATGCGCTTATTGATTGCGTTATGCAATTTTCCCTTGAAGGTTCGATAGCGCAAGTCTACAATATGCAACTTTCACTGGATGTGAGGGTCGCATGGGCGCTTTCAACCGCGTGCGCTTCGAGGCGCTCGCTAAGGGCGTGGCGGGCGGGGCGAGCATTCGAGCCGCGGGAATCGCCGCTGGCTGGGGCCGCAACACCCGCACCTACTATCGCTACGCCGAACGGCCGGACTTCCCCGACGCGGTCGAGCGCTGGAAGCTGGAACTCAGGCGTGGCGGCTCCAGCGATCTCGGCCCGGTGATCAGCGACCTGATGGAGGGCGCGCAGAAGGCCATCGCCCTCGGCTCCGGGGCCGGGATGGCGGCCGCCTGCAAGATGCTGACCGAAGCCGGGCGCCTCAAGCAGCTCCTGGCCAATGCCGAGCGCGAGGCGGCTGAGGACGATGGGCCGCCCGACTGGGCGGCGCCGGA
>JBEKQJ010000139.1:0-4219 GCA_049519835.1 Caulobacteraceae bacterium
AGCACCGTCTACGCCCTGCCGGTGGCGATCCTGGGCGGCGCCACCCAGCCGTTTCTGGCCTGGCTGATCCACACGACCGGCGATCGCATGACGCCCGCCTGGTGCATGATGGCGGTCAACGTCGTCGGCCTCGTCGCCGCTCTGGCGTTCCGCGAGAGCGCCCACGTTCGTCTGGTCTCACAGGAGGTCTGAGCTGTGTACATAATGGTCAATGGCGCGCGGCTGTTTTTCGACACCGCCGGTTCGGGTCTGGGCGTCGAAGCCGAGCGCATGGCGGTCCGCCGGCCGCTGCTTGTGCTGCACGGCGGCCCGGGCTTCGATCACACCTCGATGCGGCCCTACTTCGACCGCTTCGCCGACACCCATCAGGTCTTCTACCTCGACCATCGCGGCAATGGCCGCTCGGGCGGCGCCCCCACCACCTGGCGCCTCGACCAGTGGGGCGACGACATCGCCGAATTCTGTAACCAGCTCGGCCTGACCCGCCCGATCGTCTTCGGGCAGTCGTTCGGCGGCATGGTCGCCATGGCCTACGCCACGCGCCATCCGGACGGCCCTGAGAAGCTGATTCTTTCCTCGACCGCCGCCCGCATGCGCCTGGACGACACCTACGCCATGATGGAGCAGCTTGGCGGCGCGGAGGCGGCCGAGATCGCCCGCCGATTCTGGACCGAGCCAAGCGAGCAGAACATCTCCACCTACCTGAAGACCTGCCTGCCGCTCTACAATCCGCCCGGCGACGCCGACATCGCCGCCGCCATGCGCAAGCGGGCGATCATGCGGATGAGGGTGATGTTCGACTTCGTCGCCGGCGAGCAGAGGACGATGGACTTCCGTGAAGGCCTGGCGAAAATCCATTGCCCGACGATGGTTGTCGTCGGCGACCTCGACCCGATCACGCCGGTGGCCTGCGCCCGCGAAATCGCCGAGTCCCTGCCGGGCGGCGTCGGCCGTCTGGAAATCTTCGAAGGCTGCGGCCATGGCGTGCACCGCGATCGGCCGGACGAGGCCGAAACCCTGTTGCGCGACTTCCTGAAGGGTTGAGCCGATGAACTCCGCCGACAGTTTCAGCAGCGACTACGCCGCCGCCCGGGCCAAATTCCGCGAGGCCGCCAAGGCGGCCGGCGCGGCCGTCGAGACGCTCTCCCATCCCACGCCGGGGCCGGACGGCGGCGACCTCTCCACCGACGTCGCCCTGATCGGCCCACGCGCCGCCGAACGGGTGCTGGTGATGATCTCCGGCACCCATGGCGCCGAGGGTTTTTGCGGCTCGGGCGCGCAGGTCGACTGGCTGCGCCGCGGCGAGTCACTGCCCGCCGGCCTCGCTGTGCTGATGATCCACGCCATCAACCCCTACGGCTTCGCCTGGCTGCGGCGCGTGACCGAGGACAACGTCGATCTCAATCGCAATTGGATCGACTTTGACCAGCCGCTGCCAGACAATCCCGGCTACGACACCCTGGCGGCGGCGGCGGTGCCGGCCGAATGGACCGAGGCGGCCCAGCACGAAAGCGCCCGGGTCCTGGCGGCCTACGCCGGCGAGTACGGTCCGATGGGCCTGCAGCAGGCGATGTCCGGCGGCCAGTACGCCCATCCCAGCGGCATCTTCTATGGCGGCGCGGCGCCGACCTGGTCGCGGCAAACCCAGACCGCCATCTTCGCCCAATATCTCGCCGGCGCCGCGCGCGTGGGGATCATCGACTACCATACCGGCCTCGGCCCCTGGGGTTTCGGCGAGCAGATCGTCACCGACCGCCCAAACAGCCCAGGCTATGATCGGGCGCGCGCCTGGTTTGGTGGGGCGATCACCTGCCCATCGTCCGGCGACTCAACTTCCGCCGACATCAAGGGTGACGGCCTGGCCGCCGCGCCGATTCTGCTGGCCCACGCCGAGGTGACCGGCATGGCGCTCGAAGTGGGCGTCCAGACGCTCCCCGAGACGCTGGGCGCCGTGCGGGCCGACGCGTGGCTGCACGCTCACGGCGATCCGGCCTCACCTGAGGGCCGCGAGATCAAGCGGCAGGTGCGCGACGCCTTCTACGGCGACGCCGACGACTGGAAGGGAATGGTGGCCGGCCAGTCGCTGCTGGCGGTGCGCCAGGCGATCCGCGGCCTCACCGGCTAGTTCGCCGGGAGATCACGGCCGGAGGGCATTGAATGGGATGGCGATGCGCGGCTCATCCGATCCGTGCGGCTCGACATAGTGCTCGAGCCAATGTGGGAACACCACCAGCAGCCCAGCCTCCGGCGCCAGGTGCACGTCCTTGTAGGCGTTGGCCCCAGACCCCTTGACGTAGGCGTTGGTGACGCCAGGCCGCGGCTCGCGGAGGACGAGGGCGCCGGAACCTGGTGGAACCCGGAGGTAGAACGTACCGCTAAGCAGCGCGCCCTCGTGCATATGCTGAAAGTTGAAGCCGCCCCGGTCGTGCAGATTGATCCACGACTGCAGCACGAAGGCGGTTTCGCCAACGCCCATCTCCCGGAAGGCCTGCAGACAATAGGTCCGGATCACTGCGTCGAGCGGTGCGAGAAACGGAAGGCTGAGGACGGCGTTGTCGCGGCTGTTCCAGCCGCCGCGATTGGTGCGGCCGGCCGGTTCGGGCGCGGCGCGGCGCATGGCCTCGATCTGCGCGGTCCATTCGGCGAACCGCGGGGCGAGCCAAGCCAGCCGCACCTGCCAGATGCGGGTCGGGAAGAGGTCAAATCCGCGGGCCGGCGGCACGACCTTCGGATCTGGCGGCGAATGGCTCATCGCCGGGACTTTGGCCGCCTGGCTGGGCGCGGACAATATGGGCCGCGGCGTTCGCGGCTCACTCGGCGGCGAGCGCCTGGCTTAGAATGGCCGGCGGCTGCGCATCCAGCGATCGCTTGAGGGCCGTCAGGCCGAGCGCCAGTAGCGCGAGCGGGGCCAGGGTGAGGTAGAAGGCCGCAGCCCCGCCGACATGACCGAAGAGTCTCCCGGTCACGAACGACCCCAGCGTGCCGCCCAGCGCCGAAAATATCACGATCAGGCCGGTCATGGCCGAATGCCGTTCGGTGGGCAGGGCGCTCAGAACCGCCGAGTTTACCGTCGGATAGACCGGCCCCAGGAAAAGGCCGACGGCCGGCAGCAGAAAGGCCGCCAGGGAGGCGTCGCCCCAGCCGTGAGCAGGACCGCGCACGGCGGCGGCTATCGGCAACGCGATCAGCAGCAGGACCGCCGCACACGCCAGGCAGAAGGTGAGTGGCGTCCGCCAGTGCATGCGGCTGAGGACCGCGCCGCCAGCGAACCGACCGACCATGATCCCGCCGGCGAACAGGCTCATGATCTGGACGCTGACGTCCGGCGGCAGTCGCAGCACCTTGTTGTCGAAGGTCGGCAGCCAGGTGCCGAGGCTCTGCTCGATAAGGACGTAGAAGAACGCCGAGGCGAGGTAGGCGATCATGAACGGCTCGCGCAGGAGCCGCGGAGCCTCTGATAGACTGTCGAGCAGTGTCGCCCTTGGCTGGATCGCGCGGCTCTCGTCAAGCGGCGAGACGAGCATCAGGAGGGCCGCTGCGGCGGCGGCCGCCGCCAGAAGCCAGTAGACGTTGAGCCAGCCAGCCGCGGCCGGATGGGCGGGATCGATGAACAGACTGAACAGCCAGCCACCGCCCAGAACGCCGAGCATGAAAACGCCCTCAAGGACACTGATCCGCGCCGCGTGGTCGCGTCCGTCACGGGCGATAAGACCGACGCTTGAATAGACGGAGATCTTGACCACCGCGAAGCTGGCGCCGACCGTGGCGAACATCAGCCGCGTCATCCAGAAGGCGCCGACCAATCTCATCGCCACGCAGGCTGCAGCCACCATGACAAGGCCGATGGCGATCCCGCGTCGATACCCGAGCCTCGGCAGGAACGACGCCACCAGGAACGAGGTGATGGCGATGGGGATGTCCTTGAAGCCGTCGAGCAGAGCTGCGGAGCCGGCGGAAACGCCGAAGGCGTTCTCCGACTGCAGGATCACCGTCCCGACGCTGTTGAGCAGCACGGCGAACACAGCGTAGGTCAGAAACAGGGCTGCAGTGATCCTCGCCTTTGCCAATGGCGCCCTCCCCTTTTTCGAAAAGATAGGACGAGGAGGGCCGCCGGGGCGACCCTCCTCGAGCCGGCTAGAACTTCCAGGCCAAGCTTATGTCCGCCGAGCGGCCGAAGATCGGCCGTGACGCCGGCAAGCCGTCATTGTCGCCGACGCCA
>JBEKQJ010000139.1:4236-12355 GCA_049519835.1 Caulobacteraceae bacterium
GGGTCGCCTTCGGTCAGGCCGTGGGAGTTGGTGAGATTGTCGCCGGCGACCTGGAACTCGAACTGCCCGTAGTCGACGATGATTCCAGCGTTGACGGTCTGAAAGGCCGGCAGCGCCTGGGTGTTGCCGAGGTCGGAGTAGCGCGAGCCGATCGCCATGAAGGTCCCGTAGAGACTGACTTTGGCAGGGCCGACCTTGAACTGATAGTCCGGCGTGATGCGGAACTGGTACTTGGGGATCCGCTCGGCCTGCTTGCCATTGTAGTTGGGATCGATGGGATCGTAGGTCTTCGGTTCTTCGAAGACGTCGTTGGTCAGGATGCTCAGACCAAAATCGCTGGTCCAGCGGCCGTCGATCTCGACGCCGTAGGTGTGCGAGCCGGCGATGACGGTCGGCGTGTCGACATCGTTGTACACCGCGCCGATGACGTCGTCGTAGAACACCGTCACGCCGGCGTCGAAGGCATGGTTGTGAAACTTCCACCCGCCTTCGTACGAGTAGACCGTCCAAGGCTTGTCGACCGGAACGCCGGTGTTGCCGATGTTGGACCGCACGTCGTCGAAGCTCGGCATGTGAACGCCCTCCGACGCCCGGACGTAGACGTCCATGTCGGACTCGATCTTGTAGTTGGCCCCGGCCGTCCAGGAGACGCGCGACGAGGTGACGTCGGCGTAGCCGGCGTACTGCGGCAGCAGGCTCACGTAGCCCGGGCCGCTGTGGTCGACGAAGTTGATGTGCTGTTCTTCCCAGCGCACGCCGGCGTCGATGCGCAGCCGGTCCGTGGCCTGCCAGGAGTCCGACAGGTAGAGGGCGTTGGCTGTCGCCGTTCCGCTGTCCTGGAGGGCGTAGAAGGCTCCGTTGCCGTTGGGGAGCAACGAGGAGCTGGCTGCGGTGCTGCCCGAGCCCGCCGCCGCGATCTGCGCCGGCGTGACGCTGACTTGATCGCCCGCGCCGCCGACCTCGATGGCTTCGTCGTTGCCGAGGCTCCAGTTGTCGTCCGAGCTGTAGCGGGTGAAGTAGTAGCCGAGCGTGATCTTGTTGTTGGCGATCTCCTTCTCGATGCTCATCTCGTTGCTGACGTAGTTCAGATGCTTAAGCGCCATCCAGGCGCCGAAGTTCTGCACGTAGTCAGTCGGCGAGAGCGTCTGGTCCGTATGGACCGTGGTGATCGAGGTCAGGCCGGGATTGGCGGCCAGGACCGCGGACACCGGCATGGCGTTGCCGTCGTTGACGAGGCCGAAGGTGTTGAGATCGCCTGAGGTGACCCCGAACCGATCGCGGAAGGTGAAACCGTCACCGACGTCGTAGTTCAGGTGGCCGCCAGCGACGATCCCTTTCCAGCCACGCCCGTCACCCACGTCGATGGTTTGGGTGGAATTGGGGCCGGTCTGGATCGTCCCGTAGCGGGTGTACTGGTTGAGCGGGTTGTAGGTGCCGAGGTTGAGGCCGGGCACGCCGATCGAGAAGGGCACGTACCATTCGCCATGGTCGTCGGTGTAGCGGGCGAAGACCTCAAACTCGCCGCGTTCGAACTCCTTGGTGATGTTAACCGTGAACTGCTTGCCGTTCTCGGTGTCGAAGCCGGCGTCGCGCACGCTAGGGCCGTCGGTCACATAGCCGCCGATCATGAAATAGAGATCGTCGGCGATCTTGCCGCTCAGGACGCCGTCGATGCGGTATTGGCCAAACGTCGTGCCCGAGACCTTGAGCTCGCCGGAGGTGTCGTCGCCGCCTCTCTTCAGCTTCCAGTTGACCGTGAGGCCGGGCTGGCCGTCGGCGAATACCGAGGCCGGACCACCGTTCACCGCTTCGACGCCGTCGATGGTGAGGTCGTCCCGAACCAGGGCCGATTGGTCCATGAACGAGGGACTGGACATGCCGTAGACGGTGACGCCGTTGAACTGCTGGCTGACGAACGGAGCGTCGCCGGTGCTGGGAATGCCGCGCACGAAGATGTTGGACGTCCCCACGCCGCCGGAGCTCTCAACCCATACGCCCGGAACCGACTGAAGGATCTCGCCGGAGGTCTTGGGGCTCATCAGCTGGATCTGGTTGGCGCTCATGGTGGTGACGGCGTAGCCGGCATCGAGCTTTTTCACGCCGGAGCCGCCGGCCGTGCCGGTGACGACAATCTCGCTGACCGATGGCGGCGGACCCTGAGGGGCCGGCTGGGCGGCCGCCTGGGCACGGGCGCCCTGCGCGGCCAGCCCCAGCACCGCTGCCGAGGCTGTGACTGTCAATGCGTACTTGGTCGATGGGGTCATCTAGATCCTCCCTCTCTTGGTTCTGTCTCTTGGTTCTGTCTCTTGGTTCTGTGATTCCAACGTCTTCTTCGGACGCCTTGGGTCGCCCACTGCGATCTCGTCCGGCCGGTTGGGCCGGAACCGGGTCAGGTCAGAAATGTTGATATCGGCGTCGCCGAGCACCGCCGGATCGCCGACGCCGATCGAGGTCATGCCGGCGGCGCGAATCGCGGTCACGCCGGCGATGCTGTCCTCCACCGCCAGACAGCGAGCCGGCGGCGCGTTCACCGCGGCGGCGGCGGCCAGGAACAGATCCGGCGCCGGTTTGGGACGACGCGCCTCTGTGACCTCCGCCACGCCGTCGAACAGGGCCTCGATCCCGAGCCGAGAGATGATCTGCGGGGCGTTGCGGCTGGCCGAAGCCAGGGCGGTCTTCAATCCTAGCGCCCGGGTCAGCTCGAGCGCCGCCCGCGCGCCGGGCAAGAGATCGTCCGGCCCCAGATCGGCGATCTCCTCCAGGTAGAAGGCGTTCTTGCGCGCCGCCAACGCTGGCCTGTCGATCGAGGCCGGATCGACGCCGCCCGACCGCAGCAGCAGATCGAGGGAGGTCAGGCGATCAACGCCCTTGAGCGCCTCGTTTTCCTGGACGTCGAAGCCGAAGCCGAGCTCGGCGGCCAGGCGGCGCCAGGCGCGGAAATGCGCCGACGCGGTGTCCGTGCGCACGCCGTCGAGATCGAAGATCACCGCTTCCAGCGGCGCGTGCCGGCCCCAGGGACGTCGCGCCGCCCCGCCTGGCGCGAGCAGCACGGGCTCCCCTTCGTGCTCGATCTTGAGGGGGGCGCCGGCGAGCAGGCGGTACTCGACCGTGCGGGCGCCGACGGCCACCTCCACCGTCGACCCGCGCCAGCGAAGCCGCGCCGAGAAGCCGCCCCATCCCAGCGGCGGCTTGGGCGCAAAGCACAGGCGACCGTCGACGATGCGTAGGCCGGCGAAGCCCCTGAGCAGCGCCAGCCAGCCGCCCGCCATCGCCGCCAGATGAACGCCGTGATGGGTGTTGTCGTGCAGGTCGTCGAGGTCGATCCGGACGCTCTCGCGGAAAAACCGCAGCGCGTCGTCGGACGCATGGGTCTCGGCGGCCAGGATCGCGAACATCGAGGCCGATAGCGTCGAATCGTGGGCGGTGATCGCTGCGTAGTAGTCGTAGTCCCGCCGTTTCTGCTCGAGCGAGACCCCATCGCCTTCCACCACCAGCGCCAGCACGGCGTCCGCCTGCTTGCACACCTGGCTGCGATAGAGGGTCAGCGGATGGTGGTGGAGCAGAAGCGGACGGCGGTCGCCAGCGCCCACGAGATCGAAGCGTGGCCGTTTGAGGAAACTTTCATCTTGGGCGTGCACGCCGAGCGGCGCGTCGTAGGGCAGCAGCATTGCCTCGGCCGCGGCCGTCCAGCGCTCCCGCTCGTGCGGCGTAAGCCCGATCCGCGCCGCCAGCGCCGCAAAGGCCTCCGGCCGCTCACGCTCGAAGCGATCGGACACGCTGACGGCGAGCCTCAGATGCGATCGGGCCGAGAGGTTGGTGTAGAGATTGTTGTCGACCAGGGCGCTGTATTCGTCCGGACCGGTGACGCCGCAGATCGAGAAGGCGCCGCCGCGGCGTTCGTCGAAGAAGCCCGCCTCCAGCCAGATGCGCGCCGTCTCGAAGAGCATCTCGGCCGCTTGGCCCGCTACGAAATCGAAATTGCCGGTGGCGTCCAGATAGATCCCAACGGCGCGGGCGATCGCCGCGTTGATGTGGAGCTGGGCCGATCCGGCGGGAAAATAGGCCGAGCACTCGGCGCCGCCGATCGTTCGCCAAGGGTAGAGAGCGCCCCGGGCGAAGTTCATCTCCCGAGCGTGGGCGCGGGCGTCGTCAAGATGACGGCGACGGTATTCGAGGTGGGCGCGCGCCAGATCCGGGTCGAGGTGGACCAGCGCCGGCAGCATGAAGGCTTCTGCGTCCCAAAAGACGTGGCCTTCGTACCCTTCGCCGGTCAGCCCCTTCACCGTCAGGCCGCGCTGCCCGGTGGAATCGGCCGCCTGGCGGAGATGGAAAAGGTTGAAACGTAGCGCCTGCTCGAGCGCCTGGTCGCCTTCGACGCTGACGTGCGCGGCGGTCCAGAATGCCGCCAGTTCGGCCGCCTGCTCGTCGGCCAATGACTCGAAGCCGATCGCCGCAGCCTCGGCCAGGCGCGCCTGCAGTCGCTCCGCCGCCGCGGCGATCGCCGAATCTTCGTGCGCGCAGACCTCGTAGGCTACGATCTTCTCAAGCGTCATTCGCGCGCCCGGGTGCAGACTGCCTGTCACGCTCAAGGCGCCCGGCTGGTGTGGTGAGGCCGGCGCGCCGCCGACGACCACCTGACCGCACAAAACGGCGACGCCGCGCGAGAGAACCGCCTGCACCGCGATGAGCGCGCCAGCGACGCCACGCCAGCCGACCAGCGGTAGCGCCGAGGCTTGCACGCCGATCCTCGGATCATCGCTGCGGCCGGTGGCGCGATGGCCGGTCTCGATGAGGGCGTCGAGGCGCACGGGACCTGTGAAGTCCGTCGACTGCAGGCTGAAACGCAGCGGATACAATCCGGGCCGCCGCAGACAAGCCACGCGCTCGACCGTTACCGTCAGCCGCTCGCCGCCCGGCGCGCGCCAATCGGCTGTCCGCTTCAGCCGCCCCGTAGCGAGATCAAGCTCACGCCACCCGCCCAGATAGTCGCCTTCGGCAAGATCCAGCCCGTTTGCGCCCAGGTGGACGGCGACGCGCTTGGCGTCGGCGACGGGCACGCGCGTGTCGGTGCTGCGGGCAAAGCCCGGGAAACGCTCATGATAGTCGATGGGACGGCGCTCATAGACATCGGCGATGAACGCCGCGCCGGCCACGCCGTGACATTCCTCGGCGCCGGCCCGCACGCCCAGCCAGCCATCGCTGAGCGTGAACAGAGTCTCGTCTTGCGCTCGTCCGGGCGTGCTCGATGGACATACGAGCTTCCAGTCGTCGCCGTCGATCGCCGTCCAGTCACGCAGGTTGCGGTGAGCGCCGCCGTCCACTCGTCCCCCCCGGGTTCAGTGCGATTCGCACGAATGTTATCGATGTCATTAGCGAGCAACGGCGGAGCTTGCAATCCCCACTGTGCAGCTAGCTCGTTTCAGGTCGAGCGGATGGTGAGGCTGGCCGGGAGCATGGCGGAGCGCGCTTCGCGCCCCTCGATCAGGTCGACAACCGTCTTCGCCAGCAAGCCTCCACCCTGGCGCCAGTCCTGCCGCACGGAGGTGAGCGGCGGCACGTACGTGGCTCCCGCCTGGGTGTCGTCGTAACCGATCACCGACACGTCCTGCGGCGCGCGGCGGCCGTGGGCGTAGAGGGCGAAGACGGCGCCCATAGCGATAAGATCGCTGGCGGCGAACACCGCATCGAACGCCATTCCTTCGTCGATCAGACGGTCGATGGCGCGAACGCCGCCTTCGAAGGTGAAGCCGCAGGCCGCCTGGCCGACGACGGCTCCGCCCACGCGCTCCATTCCCCGCATGAGCCCTTCGGCGCGAGCGGCCAGCTCGGCGTGGTGGGTGTCGCCAAGGAAGACGGCGCGCCGCCGGCCCAGGGCCGAAAATCGCTCGGCCGCCAATTCGCCGCCCTGGGTGTTGTCCGTGCCCACCGTCGGATGGTCATGATCGGGGCGGTCAACCCCCCAGACGACCCAGGGAACCGGCGAGTCGGCGATCACGTGCAGGGCGCTGTCGTCTGCGCCCTGCCCCAGCAGGATGCCGCCTTCCGCCGCCTGCACCGCAGGGGCGTCGAGATCTTCGAGGTTGGCCAGCAGCAGATTGTAGCCCGCCGCCGTGAGCTCCTGGGATATGCCGCGCAGCAGTTCGAGCGGATATGGGTCAGCAAGCGCGCCAGAAGGCAGCGTCGCCATCTCCATGACGACGCTGACCGTGCGGCTGCGGTTGAGACGCAGATTTCGCGCCGGCATGTTGAAACGATAGCCGAGGCGTTTGGCCGCCTCCACGACACGTTCGCGTGTCTCCGACCTGACCAGCGCGTCGCCGCGCAGCGCCCGCGAAACGGTGATCGTGGACACCCCGACCTCCCGCGCGACGTCCTCCATCGTCGGGCGCGCCCTGACGGCCATGGCGTGACGGCGCGGCGGCGCTTCTGTGGTCATGCGGCGATCTTGAGCAGAATTCGGCCGGCCGCGGAAGCGACCGCCCACTCACGCCTTCTGAGCAGGTCTTTCAGATCGCGGTATCGGGCGTAGATATGATCAGGCCGCCGACTCCGACCATCGTGGCCGGGCCTTTGGCGCTCTTCCTCAGCCCTGGCGCGCCTTGAAGCGCGGGTTGGACTTGTTGATCACGTAGAGGCGGCCCTTGCGGCGCACGAGCTTGCAGTCGCGGTGGCGCGTCTTGAGCGTCTTGAGCGAACTTCTGACTTTCATGGCCTTGCAGGGGTCTGGCGGAGGAAGCGCGGTCGTATAGGGAGGCCGCAGGCCGAAGTCAATCAGAGATGGGGGTCGGCTCAAGGGCCTTGACGAGCAAAACCGTGGTCAGACCGCTGTCCCACATCTCGTCTGGATAGCGGCCGGCCTCACGATAACCGCGAGCCCGATAAAAAGCTTGGCTGTTCTCATTGAACGTATCGGTCTCGAGCCGGGCGACGGCAAATCCGGCGACCGCCATCCCCGCTTCGGCGCGATCCATGAGCCGCGCCCCGACGCCTCTTCTGGCCTCTGTGGACCGCACGTGCAGCGCGTGCACGAAATCATCCTGCCAATGAACCAGACCGACCACCTCGCCGGCGATTTCCGCAACCCAGAAGGCGGCGCCAGACTCGGCCACGTAGCTGGCGGCGCGCGCTTCCGCCAGGAACGCCCTGGCGGCTTCGGCGGAGATGTTCGGCCGCCACGTGCTCTCGAAGGTGTCGTGCAGGACGGCCACCAGCGCCGCCGCATCAGCGGGCGTCGCTGGGCGCACGAGAATATGGTCTGCAGCCATGACGTCTGAGTGCGCCCCTGTTCGGCGAAGTCAACTTGCCGTGGGGCGCGTTGAACGGACCGCATGCCCCGCTAGAGTCGGGATCGATGGACCGCCGATTCTTTCTCACCATAGCGGCGGCCGGTTTGGCCGGCGGCGCGGCCGCTGGGCAGCTGTCCGGCGGCGAAGCCGACTTCCAGACCTGGCTCAACAGCTTCTTCGGGAAGGCCCTGGCCGCTGGCCTGCCGCGGACGCTGCTCGACCGCGAGCTCTCGGGCCTCTCGCCCGACCCTCGGATCGTCGCCCTCGATTCCCGCCAGCCGGAGTTCTCCAAGCCGGTCAGCGACTATATCGAGAGCGCCGTCAGCGTGGCGCGCGTCACCGAAGGGCGGGCGAAGCGGTTTGAGGTCGCCGGATTTGGAGCGATCGAGCAGGCATGGGGCGTCCCGCGCGACATCCTGATCGCCATTTGGGCCATGGAGTCGGCCTTCGGGGCTCAACAGGGCGGTCTCGACATCATCCGCTGCCTCGCCACCCTCGCGCAGCAGGGCCGTCGACGCGACTGGGCCGAGGACCAGATCATCGCCGCCCTGCGCATGATCGCCGACGGCTATGTGACGCGGGCCCAGCTTCGCGGCTCCTGGGCTGGGGCCATGGGCCAGACCCAGGTGTTGCCCACGGTCTATCTCTCGACCGCCGTCACACCGAGCGGCGAGGGGCGAGCGGACGTCTGGGATTCGGCCCCCGACGCACTGGCGACCGCCGCGCACCTGCTGGCCAAAAACGGCTGGCGGCGCGGCGAAGGCTGGGCCTACGAGGTGATCCTGCCTCACGGTTTCGACTACGGGCTGAGCGAAACGCCCGGCCAGCCCTTC
>JBEKQJ010000140.1:0-8074 GCA_049519835.1 Caulobacteraceae bacterium
GGCGGCTTCTCGGCGAGGCTCTCATATTCCTGGCGCGATACGGCTATCAATGACTCGCCGGTCGGTTCGACGTTCTCGATCACCAACCAGAACAAGGTCTCACAGAACTACCAGGTCTATTCGGCTCCCTACGGTCAGCTGGACGGCCAGATAGGCTACGACATCAACCGATACGTCGGGATCACCTTCTCGGTGCAAAACATCACCGGGTCGGCGCAACACACCTACCTGCAGTGGCCGAACGAGCCGTTCACCTACGACAACTGGGGCCGCCGCTACTTCCTCGGTGTGAAGTTCAAGTACTGATACGTTCGGGGAGCACGAACACGTGACGGTCCAGCCCGATCGTATCCGCAGCGTCGCCGTCGTCGGCGGCGGCACGGCGGGCTGGATCGCCGCCAGCGTTCTGGCCCGCGCCATGGCCGGGACTGACCTCGCCATCACCGTGATCGAGTCGGCCGAGATTGGCGTCATCGGGGTTGGCGAGGCGACGATTCCCCCCGTCCTCGACCTGCTGCGGTTCCTCGGCATCGACGAAGCCGACTTCGTGCGCAGCGTAGGCGCAACCTATAAGCTGGGCATCAAGTTTTTCGACTGGCGCCGGGCCGGCGAGGCTTACTGGCACCCATTTGGGGCCTTTGGCGCCCCCATCGCACGTCGGCCATTCTTTCACGCCTGGCAAAAGGCGCGCGCAGAGAACCTAGCGCCGCAATTCAACGATTTCAGTCTGTGCGCGGCCATGGGCGATGAGCTCAAGTTTCGCTTTCCCGAGACGCGCGCGGCCGGGACGGCGGCGGGCATCCGCTATGCCCTGCATTTCGACGCCCAGAAAGTCGCGCGCTATCTACGCGCCTATGCAGAACGCCAAGGCGTGGCGCGGCTGGAGCGGACGATTTCCGGGGCCACGCGCCGGCCGGATGGCTTCATCGATGAGGTCGTCTTTCAGGACGGCGGCCGCCTCCGGGCCGATCTATACGTTGATTGCAGCGGCTTCCGCGGTGTGCTGATCGAGCAAACGCTGGAAACCGGCTACATCCATTGGGGGCATTGGCTGCCTTGCGATCGCGCCGTGGCGGCGCCGTCGGAAATGTCCAGCCCTCGTACGCCCTATACCGGCGCTCACGCACGGCCGAGTGGTTGGCGATGGCGAATCCCACTCCAGGAGAGAGCCGGCAACGGCTATGTCTACTCCAGTCAGGCGATCGGCGACGATGACGCCTTCGAGGACTTGCGCGTCGAGGTCGGCGAAACCTTCGCCGGGCCGCCCCGATTCCTGAAATTCGTCACCGGTCGGCGACGCCTGCTGTGGAACGCCAACTGCGTGGCCCTCGGCCTCGCTTCCGGCTTCATTGAACCGCTGGAGTCGACCAACATCCAGCTGGCTATCAATGGCGTTTACAACCTCCTCGATCACTTCCCCGACCGCAACTTCGATCCGGCCAACATCGCCGCCTACAACGAGGAGCTGATCGGCGAAGTCGAACATGTTCGCGACTTCATCATCTTGCACTACTGCCTCACTGAGCGCGACGACAGCGAGCTCTGGCGCGCCTGCAGGGCCATGAGCCTGCCGGACAGCCTCCAGGCCAGGATCGACCTCTACCGGGCCACCGGCCGAATCCGCCCAAGGGCGCGCGACCTCTTTACCGACCTTTCCTGGTTCTACATCCTCGATGGCATGGGCGTACGGCCGGCCGCCTACGACCCGCTGATCGACGTCGTTCCACGCGATCGCTTAGCAGGCATCCTGGCTGAGTTGGCCCGCGACCACGCTGCCGCGCTGACCGGCGCCCGCAGCCACGACAGTTATTTTCCGCATCCGATCGGTCGCCCGGCGCCACCCGTTCTCGCAAGCCGATGACGACCCGCTCCTGGCCCCTTCGCGCCGGCGCGGCATGTCTCGCGCTGGGCGCCCCGCTCGGCCTGCGCGCCGGGGAAAGCGCCATAGCGCATCCGGCCCTCTGGCCCAAGGCCGCCAGCCCGGCGGCCTTCAGTGACGTAGCGACCGAAGCGCGCATCACCCGCCTGATGGCCCGCATGAGCCTCGCCGAGAAGGTCGGCCAGACCATTCAAGGCGACATATCCTCGGTAACGCCCGACGACCTGCGGCGCTATCCGCTCGGCGCGATCTTGGCCGGCGGCAGTTCAGCGCCGCGCGGCGACAACCGCGCGCCGCCAAGCGCCTGGCTGGAGCTCATCCGTCGCTTCCAAGCCGTGGCGGCCGAGCCAAGGCAGGGACACGTAACCATCCCGCTGCTGGTCGGTGTCGACGCCGTACACGGCGACAACAAGGTCCCAGGCTCCACCTTGTTTCCGCACAACATCGGCCTGGGCGCCGCGCGAGATCCCGACCTAATCCGCCAGATCGGCGCCGCAACGGCTGAGGAGGTTTCCACCACCGGCGTCAACTGGACCTTCGCCCCCACTGTCGCCGTGCCGCGCGACTACCGCTGGGGGCGCAGCTTCGAGGGCTACGCGGAGGATCCGGAGGTCGTGAAGGCTTATGCCGGACCGCTCACGCTCGGGCTTCAAGGCCCGCTGCGCCCGGGCCAACCCCTGGCGACTGGGCACGTCATGGGCTCGGCTAAGCATTTCCTCGGCGACGGCGGCACGCGCAACGGTGTCGACCAGGGCGATGCGGAGATCTCCGAGACCGACCTGATCCGCCTGCACGCCCAGGGTTATCCGCCGGCGATCGACGCAGGAATTCTCTCGGTCATGGCTTCTTTCTCGGCCTGGAACGGGGCCAAGGATACAGGCAACGCCTCCCTTCTGGAGGGCGTGCTCAAGGGCCGCATGGGCTTCAAGGGCTTCGTGGTCGGGGACTGGAACGCCCACGCCCAGATTCCCGGTTGCGCTCCGGCCGACTGCCCGGCGGCGATGAATGCTGGCCTCGACCTCTACATGGCCCCCGATGGCTGGAAGGGGCTGTTCGACAATACCTTGGCCGAGGTGAAGTCAGGGGTCATTCCCATATCCCGGCTCGACGACGCCGTACGTCGAATTCTTCGCGCCAAGCTCAAGGGCGGACTCTTCGATCCGCCGAGCCCGCTGCAAGGCCGCTTCGATCTCCTCGGTTCTCCAACTCACCGGGCGCTCGCCCGCCGGGCCGTTCGCGAGTCCCTGGTGCTCCTGAAGAATGACGGGGTGCTGCCGATCAAGGCCTCAGCGAGGATCCTGGTGGCAGGCGACGGGGCCGATGACATCGGCAAGCAGTCTGGCGGCTGGACGCTCAACTGGCAGGGCGTTGGGAACCGCAACACCGATTTCCCGCATGGTCAGTCGATCTGGTCGGGGATCGCCGATGCGGTGCGCGCCGCGGGCGGTCAGGCGGAGCTGTCGCCCGACGGAAGTTTCAAGCGCCGCCCCGATGTTGCCATCGTGGTCTATGGCGAGAACCCCTACGCCGAGTTCCAGGGCGACTTGGCCAGTCTCGAATTCGAGCCGGGTGGAAAGCCCGATCTCGCTTTGCTCAAGCGGCTCAAGGCTGAGGGCATCCCGGTCGTCTCCGTCTTCCTCTCCGGCCGCCCGCTATGGACCAATCCGGAGATCAACGCCTCGGACGCCTTCGTCGCCGCCTGGCTTCCGGGGACTGAAGGCGGCGGGGTCGCCGACGTGCTGATCGGAAAACCGAAAGGCGCGGCCCGTTCAGATTTCCTCGGCCGACTCTCTTACTCCTGGCCGGCCCGCGCCGACCGCACGCCCGGCCACCGCGACGAGCCCGGCTACGCCCCGCAATTCGCTTACGGCTATGGACTTTCCTATGCGCACCCGGGCGTTGTCGGCCAACTGTCAGAAAACCCCGGCGCTCGCGTCGAAGGACCCAACCTCGAGCGCTATTTCGTAGCTGGCCGCGTCCCCTCCCCCTGGAGCCTGCAGGCCTCCGGAGATGCGCGCATCTCCACCGTAGACGCCGGGGCCCAGGAAAACGGCCGACGCATCGACTTCAACGGGTCAGGCGCGGCCGCATTTGAGGGGCCACCCGCCGACCTGGTCCGCCAGACTGGCGGCGACATGGCGGTGATGCTGCGCTACCGTGTGTTGGCAGCGCCCACGGCGCCGGTTAGTCTTTCAGTGGCCTGCGGCGATAGCTGTGGCGCCAAGGTTGACGTCACTTCCCTGCTCAGCGGCACGGACGCTGGCTGGCGGACCTGGACGATCAAGCTCTCGTGTTTTCGCGACCGCGGCGCCGACATGAGCCGCGTCACCTCGCCTTTCACCCTGTCGACAACAGGGCGGTTGTCGCTGGCGTTCAACGAGGTGCGACTTGTTCCCAATCCCGGCGACGCAGCGTGCCCTGATCACTGACAGGTCAATGAAAATCTTGCAGGTTTTGACTCCGGCGACGAAGCCCGCCATCCAGGAAAGCGACGCCTGAGGATCGCAAAAAGGCGAGCGGAGGAGACAATCATGGCCGGTGGCGCGGTGGATACGGGCGGTCCGGGCCTGGAGGGCCAGGCCAACATGGGCTTCGTCGCGGCGATCGTCGCCGTAGCGACCATCGGCGGCTTCATGTTCGGCTACGACAGCGGGGTCATCAACGGAACCCAGAAGGGCCTGGAGCAGGCCTTCCATCTCGATGCGCTGGGCGCCGGCTTCAATGTCGGCGCCGTCCTGCTCGGCTGCGCCGTTGGGGCGTTCGCCGCCGGGCGGGCGTCGGACGTCTACGGTCGCCGCAACGTGATGATCGGCGCTGCGGCGCTGTTCATCCTCAGCGCGCTCGGGGCCGGCGCGGCCGCCAACTCATTCGAGTTCGTCCTGGCGCGAATCGTCGGCGGCCTCGGCGTCGGCGCCGCCAGTGTGCTCTCGCCGATCTACATCAGCGAGGTCGCCCCTACAGCGGTGCGCGGCCGACTGACCACCGTCCAGCAGGTGATGATCATCATCGGGCTTACCGGCTCGTTCGTGGTCAACTGGCTGATCGCGCAATGCGCCGGCAGTTCGACCGCCATCGTCATGGGTCACCCGGCCTGGCGGTGGATGTTCTGGGTGCAGGTGATCCCGGCGGCGATCTTCCTGTTCAGCTTACTGGCCATTCCCGAGAGCCCGCGGTTCCTGGTCGCCCGCGGCCAGACCGACAAGGCCGGTCGGGTGCTGGCCCGCCTGTTCGGCGAAGCGGCCGGCCCCGCCAAGGTGGCGGAGATCAGCGCCTCGCTCGCCGCCGATCACCACCGCCCCAAGTTTTCCGACCTGCTCGAAAGCGGTCGCGTGCGCCCGATCGTCTGGGCCGGGGTCGGCCTGGCGGTCTTCCAGCAGCTCGTCGGCATCAATGTCGTCTTCTACTATGGCGCCGTGCTCTGGCAGTCTGTCGGCTTCAGTGAGGCGGACTCCCTGAAGATCAACATCCTCTCCGGCTCGCTCTCGATCGTCTCGTGCCTGGTTTCGATGGGCTTCGTGGATAAGATCGGGCGCAAGCCGATCCTGCTGTTCGGCTCGATCGGCATGGCCGTCACCTTGGCGGTGGTGGCCGTCGCCTTCTCCAACGCCACCTTAGTGGGCGGTCAGGCCCACCTGCCTCAATTCTGGGGCCTCGTCGCCCTGATCGCCGCCAACCTCTACGTGGTGTTCTTCAACGGCACCTGGGGGCCGGTGATGTGGGTCATGCTGGGCGAGATGTTCCCCAACCAGATCCGTGGTTCGGCCCTGGCGGTTTCCGGCTTCGCCCAATGGATCGCCAATTTTGCCATCTCCCTGAGCTTCCCGGTCGCCGCCGCCTCGGTGGGGCTCGTACCGACCTACGCGTTCTACGCCATCTCGGCCTTGATCTCGTTTTTCTTCGTCCGAGCGCTCGTCCATGAGACTCGCGGCCGCGCGCTCGAGCAGATGACCGGCTGAGGCGACAGCGTCATTTTGCGGCCACAGAGGCTTGACACAAGCTGCGAATGATTTGCAAAAGCACGGGTCATTGCGCCCGAGCCGCACACCTCTTGTCGGAAGAAGTCTCCCGTGTACGTATGCAACTGCCACGGCATTCGTGAGCGCGACGTTCGAGCCGCCATCGAGCGGGGCGCTGTTCGCGCCCGCGAGGTGTTCGATCGCCAAGGTTGCCGTCCGCAGTGCGCGCGGTGCGTCTGCGACGTGCGTCGCATGATCGGCGAAGCGGCGGAAGGCTTGCGTCTCGCCGCCGAATAGGAGGCGAAGACCGATGAAAGGCGACGCGGCCATCATCAAGCTGTTGAACGGCGTGCTCACCAACGAGCTGACCGCCGTCAACCAGTACTTCCTCCACGCCCGGATGTTTGAGAATTGGGGTTTTCACCACCTCGGAAAGGTCGTGTACGAAGAATCCATCGAGGAGATGAAGCACGCCGATCGACTAATCAGGCGCGTGCTGTTCCTCGAAGGGCTGCCTAATCTTCAGGACCTGCACAAGTTGTCGATCGGCGAGACGGTCCCCGAGTGCCTGGGAGCGGATCTCGCCCTCGAGACCGCCGGGCGCAAGCTGCTTCTTGACGGGGTCAAGGCCTGCGAGACGGCTGGCGACTTCGTCAGCCGCGAGATCCTGACCCACATCCTCTCCGACACCGAAGAGCACATCGACTTCCTGGAGACCCAGGTGGAGCTGATCGGGTCGCTCGGCGAGAAGAACTATCTGCAAAGCGCCATGGGCTCGATCGGTCCGCACTCCGCCGCAACCGGCGACTGAGGCTACGCCGGCTCGACGCGTGGCGAGCCGACGGCTAAGCGGTTTCCAAACAGAGGAACCGCACCATGACCATCGCCGACGACCCCCGCATCGATCCGCGCATCAAGGCGCTGTTCGCCGCCATCCCGCCCGCGCCGCCGGCGGGCGACGCACCCAGCCGCGAGGCTATGCTGGCGGAGGAGGCCACCGACGAGGCCAAGGGCCGCGCCGCCGCCCAGACGGCCATGCTGGAGATGTTCGACAGCGAGGCGGCCGCGCCCTCGACCGGCCTGACGGTGAGCGTCGAGACCTTCAACTCACAGCCCGATGGTAACGAGATCAAGGTGCGCATCGTGCGGCCGGAGGGCGGGGCCACCCTCCCGTGCGTCGCCTACATCCACGGCGGCGGCATGCAGACCATGTCGGCCTTCGACGGCATCTATCGCGCCTGGGGCCGGCTCATCGCCGCCCAGGGCGTGGCCGTGGCCTTCATCGATTTCCGCAACGCCCTACGCCCGTCCTCGGCGCCAGAGGTTGCCCCCTACCCCGCTGGCCTCAACGACTGCGTCAGCGGCGTAAAGTGGCTGGCCGCCAACGCTGGCCGGCTAGGGATCGACCCCGCCCGCATCATCGTCGCGGGCGAGAGCGGCGGCGGCAACCTGACCCTGGCCACGGGCCTGAAGCTGAAGAAAGATGGAGATCTCGGCCTGATCAAAGGCCTCTACGCCCTTTGCCCTTATATCGGCGGCCAGTGGCCACAGGACCGCTATCCGTCGTCGACCGAGAACAACGGCCTCCTGATCGACCTGCACAACAACCGCGGGGCCATGGCCTACGGTATCGAAGCGCTGCACGCCCGCGATCCACTCGCCTGGCCCGGATTCGCCACCGAGGCCGACGTGAAGGGCTTTCCGCCGACAGTTATCAACGTCAACGAGTGCGACCCACTGCGCGACGAAGGGATCGTCTTCTACCGCCTCCTGCTCGCCGCCGGGGTTCCGGCCCGCTGCCGCCAGGTGATGGGCACAATCCACGCCGGCGACCTGATGCCATTCGTCTGCCCGGACATCGCCGGCGACACCGCGCGCGATATCGCGGCATTTGCCAAGGGATAGTCTTCATCGCAGCGCCAACTCCTCAGCGCGGGCGCTAAGATCGGCGAGGTTGGCCCCGAGCTGCTCCAGGGCGAAAGCCAGGCCGTAGAGGCGGGCCACTTCGTCGTCGGCGAAGGCGCGAGTCATGCCGAGCGCGCGGAGGTCACTCACTGCCTCGGCTTCGCCGGCCAGGGCGGCGACGACCGCCTCCCCGGCAGGCGGCGCACGACGATGGGCCAGGGCCTCGGCCGCGTCGGTGAGGAAGGCGCCGAGTTCTGCGGCCAGCTTGTCGAGCGGTTCCTGAAGCCGAGCCCGCGCGGCCTCAGGTAGTGGCGCGGAGGCGGCGCGGGCGACC
>JBEKQJ010000141.1:0-8052 GCA_049519835.1 Caulobacteraceae bacterium
ATCGGCGCGTTGGTTTCGAGCAGGTAGGGCA
The DNA here is from genome assembly GCA_049519835.1 of Caulobacteraceae bacterium. GTDB lineage: Bacteria > Pseudomonadota > Alphaproteobacteria > Caulobacterales > Caulobacteraceae > Acaudatibacter. The sequence continues at coordinate 32 of JBEKQJ010000141.1, forward strand.
GGTTCTTGGCCTTGGCGACGCCTTCGTCCATCGGCGTGGAGGTGTAGGCGCTGATCTTCTGGTCGGGATATTCGTAGTCCCAGTTCCACTGCCGGCCGGTGACCTTCACGGTCATGTCGGGCGTGGGCATGTGGTGCTCCTCGAAGAGGAGGCGGAACGAGAAGATGGCGATGAACATCAGGATCAGGACCGGCACGACGGTCCACAGGATCTCGATAGGGGTGTTGTGGCTGAAGCGCGCCGGCTCGGGGTTGGCGCGCTTGTTGAAGCGCAGGATGACGATCGCCAGCAGGATGAGGATGAAGGCGGCGACCCCGATGATGATCGGCGAGACGATCCAGTTGTAGAAGAACAGCTGGTGAGCCCGGATCTGGGTGACGCCCGGCTGGAGATCGATGGCTTTATCGACCGGCTGGCCCGGGATGTCCGCGGCCATGACCGCCGTCGCCGCGGCAAGGCTGCCAAGGGCCGCTCCGGCCCGCGCCGTCAGCCGCGAAATCCCCGAAAAGCTGAAAGTCATGTCCCTCGCGGCCTAGTCTGACTTGGACCTCGCCCCGGCGACGCCCGCAATCGCAACTCAAAACGCCGCCGGCCGCGCGCCGACATAGCGTCGCCTCGCCGCGCCTCGGCCGTTCGAGCCTGCGAGGGGTGCATACTCGCCAGAAGCCGCGTTGCCAAGCGCCGCGCCCGCCTCTGCGTGGAAGGCCGCGACGCCGGTGTCAGAGAGGATCCGGCCTCGGCAGCTGGAACAGGGTTTCCACGGTCACGTCGAGTGCGTGGGCCAGACGCAGGGCCAGGACCGTCGAGGGGATGAAGACCCCATTCTCCACCGTGTTGATGGTTTTGCGGGACACCTCGGCCATGGCGGCAAGCTCGGCTTGCGTCAGTCCTCGACGCGTCCGCTCATCCCGCAGTCGGTTGTCGAGCCTTTCATGCATCGCGATAGGCGCGGAGCTCGAACAGGCCGAAGGCGATCAGGCTGGCGCTGAGGGCGCTCGAAACCAGGCCCATGAGCACGCGACCGGCCACCAGGGGGCGGAACGAGTCGGTGGCGGCCAGCGCCACGCCCAGCAACATCGCCACCCAGAAGCCGATGGCCAAAGCCGCCGAGCGATTCCGCGCCGTGATCTCGTCTTCCATCAGGGCGCGCACGCGCCGCGAGATTCGCCATCCGCCTCCGGTCGCCAGCACCAGCATGGCGAGGCCAGCGTCGGCGATCCAAGCGCCGCGCCGGCCCAGAAGGTCGAGACTATCGGAGTCCGGACTTTCTCCAATCCACATGCGCATGAGGTTGATCGCCGCCAGAAAGAGCAGCGAGGCGCCCAGCAGGAGCCACAGGATGGCGCGCTTGCGGGAGAATCGATGGGCGGCTTCGACGACGTTGCTCGACGACATGACGATCTCCATGTAACCTGAAGGTGACAGGTAACCCATAGGTTACACGCGGTCAATGGGGTCGCAGGCGCCAGCGCGGTCCGTCCCGAGGGACTTGAGCGAATTGAGGCAGGCCGCCGGCCTCGCCCCATCCCGCCGTTCGGGCGTACTCCCCCAACGGGGGGAGAGAAGGTCAGCGCTAGTGCTCTCCTCCCCCTGTGGGGGAGGGCCATCGCATATGACCGGGGGTGTCCCCGCCCATTTCCATATTCCTACCGTCATCGCCGGGCGTAAGTCCCGGCGATCCATGAACGCCGGCGTGGGTGTGACCGCGCTCCGCGGTCACGACATGACCTCCGAGATAAGCGCCTTGCCGACCGCGCGCTGGACGGTGAGGGTTCCGCCATGGCGCACCGACCGTTCATCAGCGTCTACATGATCACCAACCGGCGGCATGGCACGCTCTACGTCGGCGTGACGTCGGATCTGATCACGCGCGTCACCCAGCATATGGACGGCGCCTTTCCCGGCTTTACAGCGACCTACGGTCTCAAGCGCCTGGTCTGGTACGAGCCACATGAGCTGATCGTCGAGGCGATCTAGCGCGAAAAATCGATCAAGAAGTACAAGCGCGAATTGAAGCTCAATCTGATCGAGCAGACCAATCCGCATTGGAAAGCAGCCAACGCTTGACCACAAACACGGAAGGTCGCCGGGACTGACGCCCGGCGATGACGGTAGGGTTGGTTGTGGGCCATATGCGATAGCCCTGCCCTCTGGGGGAGGGGGACCGCGACGCGGTGGAGGGGATGCGGGGACTAAGCCCGGTCTCAACCCTAGTGCGGAATGCTGTTGAGCTCGCTCCAGCCGCTCCACAGGATGTGGATGCCGATGCAGACCATGATGAAGGCGGACAGTCGCACGACCACGCTCGTTCCGCCGTGTCCGAGCATCGCCACCAGACGTTGTGCGTAGCGATAGCAAAGGTAGATGCTGACCACGATCAGGAAGATGCCGGCGAGCGCGGCCGAGCCGATCACCGCCAGATGTTCGAGGCTGACCACCCTGGGCCTCTGGCTGCCGAGGGTGATGGCGACCGAGATCGAACCCGGTCCGGTCGTCAGCGGCAAGGTCAACGGATAGAAGGAATCGGGAATCGACTTCGCCGAACTCTCGGCGGCGCTCGTCGCGTCCGGCAAGGCTTCTGAATTGAGCAGTTTCCAGCCGAAAGCGGCGACCACAAGTCCGCCAGCGACCCGCACCACTGGCAGGCTGATGCCGAAAAATCCCAGCACGTGCGAGCCGATGAAGAGCGACCCGGCCAGCAGGAAGAAGCTGTTCCGCGCCACCTGGCGGGCCAGTGTCCGGCGCTCCATGTCCGAGCAGGCGCTGGTCATGCCCAAGAACAGCGGCGCGCTGCCGACCGGATTTACGACCGGAAACAGCGCCGCGTAGGCCAGCAAAAGCGTGTTGACGAAGTCGCTCATTGGGCCCGCCTCAACGATCGCGAAGTTGGCACAGCCGAAGGCGACCTCCTACGGCAATTCACAGCGCCTCCGCGAAGCGATACGCTCGCCCCGGCGAATGCGAACGGCGTAGGGGCGAAACGCGGGTGTCGATATTCCTGTCATCCCTGCCGTTGTGGCTCTCGTTCCTGCTGGTCGTCATCATCCCGACCATCGTCTTCACGAGTGGATTGGTGGTCGTTCGCCGGCTGTTTTCGCTCGAGCGTCTTACCACCAACAACGAGGTGGCCGGGTTCAAGTTCGCCGTCGTCGGCGTCACCTATGCCGTGCTGCTGGGCTTTGCGGTGATCGTGGTGTGGGAGAAATTCCGCGACGCCGAGGCTGCCGTCGCCCAGGAGGCTTCCGCTGTGATCGCCCTCGACCGCCTGTCGCGTGGCATGACGCCCCCGGCCGGGGCGGCCGTCCGCGAACAGGTCATCAACTACGTCCAGGTGACGCTCGCCGATGACTGGCCGGCGATGGCAAAGGCCGAGATGAGCAGGACGCCCGCCCGGGCCCTCAACGGAGTCTACGACGCGGTCATGGCGGACGCGCCCACCACGCCGCGCGGCGCTGCGATCATGGCCGAGATGCTCTACCGCCTCGACAGCCTGACGGAGGCCCGGCGGACGCGCTTGCTGCTCGCGACTGGCGTGGTGCCCGGGGTGCTGTGGTCGGTGCTATTCGCCGGCGCCTTCGTGACCCTGACGTTCACCTTCTTCTTCGGTCTGAAGAGCCTCGGCACCCAGATCATCATGACCGGCATGCTGGCGACGCTGATCTTCATGGCCCTATATGTGGCGATCGAGATCGATCATCCGTTCACTGGACCGGTCAGTGTCGGGCCTGAAGCGCTCAGGTACGCCCTGGAGAATATAAACCAGCCCGATTGAGGAGCGCGGCGCGTTCGCCTTTCGCGTGAGATTGCGATGGCCTATCTGACAGACAGTTCCTCCAAGGATCCGCCTCGCCCATGAACGCTCCCGTCCTCGCCCCCTCGATCCTCGAAGCCTCCGGCGTCGATCCGGCCCGGGCGGCCGACATCCTGGGTGACGCGCTCACCGGAGCCGACGACGGGGAAATCTTCCTGGAGCGCTCGCACAGCGAGATGTTCCTCTATGACGACAACCGCCTGAAGTCGGCGTCCTATGACTCGACCGAAGGCTTCGGACTGCGGGTCGTGGCCGGGGAGACGGCCGGCTACGCCCATTCCAGCGAGATCAGCGAAGCGGCGCTGAGGCGCGCCGGCGATTCTGCGGCCCTGGCCACGCGCGGCTATGCCGGCGTCGCCGCCGAGGGCCCGAGAGCCACGAACGAAAAGCTCTACGGCGACGAGGACCCCCTCGCCTCGCCGGGCTTCGCCGACAAGATCGCCCTCCTGCAGGAGATCGACAGCTTCGCCCGCGCCCGCGACCCGCGCGTCGCCCAGGTGATGGTCAGCATGGCCGGCGAACGGCGCGTGGTGGAGATCCTGCGCGCCGACGGGCGGCTTATCCGCGACATCCGCCCGCTGTGCCGTCTGAACGTCCAGGTCACCGTCGAGAAGGACGGCCGGCGCGAGAATGGCTCCTCCGGGGCCGGCGGCCGGGCCGGTTTCGAGGCCTGGATCACGCCCGAGCGCTGGCGCGAGCAGGTCGAGGAGGCGTTGCGCCAGGCCCTGGTCAATCTGGACTCGATTCCCTGCCCGGCCGGCGAGATGGACGTGGTGCTGGGTCCCGGCTGGAACGGCGTCCTGCTGCACGAAGCCGTCGGCCATGGGCTCGAGGGCGACTTCAACCGCAAGGGCCTGAGCGCCTTTTCCGGTCGGATCGGCGAACGCGTCGCCGCGCCGGGTGTGACGGTGTTCGACGACGGGGCGATCGCCGGCCGGCGCGGATCGCTGACGGTGGACGATGAAGGCACCCCCACCTCGCGCACCATCCTGATCGAGGACGGCATCCTGCGCGGCTACATGCACGACCGGCAGAGCGCCCGGCTGATGGGCATGGCGGCGACCGGCAACGGCCGGCGCCAGTCCTACGCCTATCTGCCCATGCCGCGGATGACCAACACCGGCATGCTGGCCGGCTCGACACCGCCGGCCGAGATGATCGCCAGCCTGAAGCGTGGGCTCTATTGCGCCAACTTCGGCGGCGGCCAGGTGGACATCACCAACGGCAAGTTCGTCTTCCAGTGCACCGAGGCCTATCTGGTCGAGGACGGCAAGATCGGCGCACCGGTCAAGGGCGCGACGCTGATCGGCGACGGGCCGTCGGCCCTGACCCGGGTGACGATGATCGGCGACGACTTCGACTTCGATCCCGGCATCGGCGTCTGCGGCAAGTCCGGCCAGGGCGTGCCGGTCGGCGTCGGCCAGCCGTCGCTGAAGATCACCGGCCTGACGGTCGGCGGGACGAGCGTTTAGGGCGTGAGCTCGTAATCGCCACGAACGTCTAGGGCGGCTAGAGCTTGAAACCGAATCGCTCCGGGCCCATTGTGACTACATGTAGTCACAAATTGGATCCAAGACGTGAGATCGGTTCAAGTCAGAGAGGCCAAGGCCACGCTGTCGACGCTGATCGAGGCCGCCGAACGCGGCGAGCCGACCATGATCACGCGCCACGGCCGGCCGGCCGCCATCGTGGCCCCCGTCGAGTTCGCCGATCAGTTTCGCGAGCGGCTCAGACCCTCCTTCGCCGAGCTGCTGCTCGCCTTCCCGGGCGGCCTCGAGTTCGAGCGCGACCAGACGCCCCTGCGTGACATCGATCTGTGAGCGAGGGTTGGCTGCTCGATACCTCGGTGCTGTCTATGCTGGCGCCGGGAACGCCCGCAAACGAGCTTGCCGAGTGGCTGCGCGCCCGCTCTGACCGACTATTCCTTTCCGTCGTGACGGTTGCCGAGATCGAGCAAGGCATATGCAAACTCCGCCGGCTGGGCTCGTCGGAACGCGCCCGCCGGCTCACCGCCTGGCTCGATGCGATCCTGGAGGATCGCGGTGAGCGGATCCTCGTGTTCGATACCGCCATGGCCCGCCTCGCCGGCGAGATTTCCGATCGCGCCACAGCCCATGGACGTCACCCGGGCTTCGCTGATGTCGCCATCGCCTCCACCGCGGCCCGATGCGGCCTGACGGTGCTGACCCGGAACGCCCGGCATTTCGCACCATTGGGCGTCGCGTTTGCCGATCCGGTCGAATTGCCGCGCTGAGGGCCGGCGGGACGAGCGTCTAGCTCGTCATCGGCGCGGTGCTGACCCCGAGACGGGAGTCGGCCAGACCGAGGTAGAGGAACCACTTGCCCTTGAAGGCGACGAGGCCCTCGGCGAAGCAGACGTTGCCGACCTGGCCATCGGCCTCATCCGGGTCGATCCGCAGGAATGGCGCCGTCTCGCGGGCAATCACCGCTGTCGGGTCGGCCGCATCGAGCAGCATCTGCGCCGGCTGGTAGGCCCGGGGCGGCGAGCCCGGATCACCGCCGACGCCATGGTTGCCGCCGTTGTAGATCAGCACGACGCCCGCTGGCGTGAGGATGGCCGGCGGCCCGGGCTCGGTCAGGAGGGAATCGAATCGATGGCGGCGGGGCCCGGCGATCGGCCGCAGTCCCACGCCTCCAGGCACGCGATCGACCCTCCAGCTTCCGGCGGGCCCCGGATCCCAGGTCAGATAGTGGTTGGGGACGGCGTCGATTTCGACCGGCGCCCAGCGCACGAGGTCATCGGAGGTCGCCGCATAGGTCACGCCCTCGCCCCAATACATCCAGAACCTGCCATCGATGCGGGCGGCGATCAGGCGGCCATCCTTGAGCTCGGTGACGACCGCGCCGGACTTGCTGGGGCTCCGCACGTAGCTGGTGCCGGCGAAGGCAGGGCCATGCTTGGTCCATCGCCTGAGGTCGGTTGACGTGGCGACGAACAGGCAGGCGACCTTGCCGTCGAAGGCGGTGTAGGCGCAGACGAACCCGCCGTCGGGCGCTTCGACCACCCGCGGGTCCTCGCAGCCGCCCGGCCATTCCCAGGCCTGCCAGCGATCATCGGCTGGGGCCAGCACCGGCTCGGGTTCGAGCTCGAAACGAAGGCCATCGGCGCTGGTCGCCAGGCCGATGCGCGAGATCCCGGCATAGCGGCCGACATGGTCCTCGGCCCGAACCAGCAGGCAGACCTTGCCGTCGTAGATGACGGCGCCCGGGTTGAAGAGGTCCTTGGCGGCCCAGGCGACGCGTGCGCCCGCGACCGGGCAGTCGAATGTGACCTCCGGCCGATCGTCGAGAATCCGCACCGGCCTGGAGAACGGACCGAGCGCCCAGGCCGGCGGGACGGGATCAACTCCGATGTCGACGGTCGGTCCCACGGGCGCCCTACTCACAGCCTGCCTCCGCCACCAGGGCCTGGGTCAGGGCCTGCAAGGGGGCCATGCCCTCCTGCAGCATGCGCTGGATCATGCCGACGAAGACGATCTGGTTTTCGCGGTCGACCCAGAACCAGACGCCCGACGCGCCGTCCCACTGGTAGGTCCCCTGGCCGACTGGCGACCCAGCCGCGGCCGGATCGTGGAACACAGCGCCGTTGAAGCCGTAGCCGTATCCCGGCCGGAACCGGTGCACGCCGGCCACGAAACCCGCGGCGAGCAGCTCATCCGACAGATGGTTGCTCATCATCAGACGGGCCGCGTCGGCGCTGATCACGCGAACGCCATCGAGCTCCCCTTCGCCGAGCAGCATCAGGGCGAAGCGGGCATAGTCGCCCAAGGTCGAATAGAGGCCGGCGCCACCGAGCGGCAGGGCCGGTATGGCCAGCCCGTCGCGCCGCCAGGCCGGATGATCGAGGACGGTCAACTCGGTGGTTCCATACATGTGGTAGAGCGTGGCCAGCCGGCTCTGCTTGTCGCGCGGCACGTAGAAATCGGTGTCGACCATGCCGAGCGGCTGGAAGATCCGCTTGCGCATGAAGGCGGGCAGGCTCTCGCCGCTCAGGCGTTCGATCACCGCGCCCTGCAAGTCCATGCTGAGCGAGTAGCGAAACTTCGCGCCGGGCTGATAGGCGAGCGAAACCGAGGCGACGCGCCTGGCGAACTCGGCCAGATCGGCCGCCTTCCAGACGCCGGCGTCGACCAAGGCCTGGTCGGGCGCGTCATGGGGGCCAATGCCGATACCGTAGCCGAAGCCGGCG
>JBEKQJ010000142.1:0-8029 GCA_049519835.1 Caulobacteraceae bacterium
GCGGCCTGCTCGAGCACATGCCGACCGCCGTGCTCAACGACGGCTTCTCGTCATCTGAGGCGATCGGCCTGGGCGCCTCGGTGATGACCAAGGACATCGAGGCGCCCACCGCCAGGTTCGCTATCGGCGACCGCTGCCGGGTTTTCGACGCCGACGGCGCGCCCGTCCAACCTGGATCCGGCGTGCCCGGCATGATCGCCGTGGGGCCGCCGAACCCAATCGGCTACCACAAGGACCCCGAAAAGACGGCGCGCACATTTCGTGTCGTCGACGGCGTGCGGTTCTCGTTTCCCGGCGACTGGTGCCTTGTCGAGGCGGACGGCAGCCTGACGCTGCTCGGCCGTGGCTCGGCCTGCATCAACACCGCCGGCGAAAAGGTCTTCCCAGAAGAGGTCGAGGAAGCGCTGAAGACCCACCCATCTGTCGAAGACGCCCTCGTCGTTGGTCTGCCGGACGCGAAATGGGGTCAATCGGTGACGGGCGTCGTCCGTCTGGCCGCGGGCGCGCGTCTCGACGAGAAGACCCTGCGCGACCACGTCCGCGAGCAACTGGCTGGGTACAAGACGCCCAAGCGCATCGTCGCCACCAAGGCGCTGATCCGGGCCAGCAACGGCAAGGCGGACTACGCCGCCGCCAAGTCGATCGCCGAGGCTGCTGTGGCGGCGGAGGCGCCCAACTAGCGCGTCTGGCCGCCGTCCACCGGGATCACCGCCCCGGTGAGGAAACTCGCGGCCGGGCTGAGCAGGAATGCGGCGACCGCGCCGATTTCCTCCGGCCGGCCGTAACGGTTGAGCGGCACCTCGCGCTTGATCCAGCGCGCCCAGGCCTCGGCGCGCGGCCCGGTCGACTGGGTTTCCCAGTTGCCGCCCGGGAAGATGATGTTGCCCGGCGCGATGGCGTTGACGCGCACGTTCGAGGACCCGGCGATCTTGGCGAGATCCTTGGTCAGGTGATTCACGGCGGCTTTCGCTGTGCCGTAGGTCAGGGAGGTCCCCAGGGCGGCGAGGCCGGCGATCGAGCTGATGAAGACCAGCGAGCCTTCGCCGCGCGGGATCATGCGCCTGAGCGCCGCGCGGCCGAGCCGGAATGCCGACGTCAGGTTCTGCGCAAACGCGGCGTCCCAGTTGTCGTCCTCGATCTCGATGCCGAGCGGCGACGGGTAGAGCCCGACATTGCCCACCGCCCCCCAGACCGGACCAAGGGCCCTTTCCGCCCCGTCGAACGTGGCCTCGATGGTCGCGGTTTCGCGCATGTCGCCGGCCGTCGCCCAGACGCGATCGGCGCCGAACCGATCGGCGAGTTCGCGCCGCTTGGCTTCGAGCGCTTCTGCGCCACGCGCGGCCAACGCCACCCGGGCCCCCTCGTGCAAGCAGGCCTCAACGATCCCCAGTCCGATGCCGCGGCTGGCGCCGGCCACCAGCACCGTCTTGTCCTTGAGCGCGAGGTCCATGCTGGCTCCGAGGATGATGGCCGGCGCCAAGATCAGCGCGATTCACTCTAGCGCCAACTTGCCGGCGCCCGGAAGGCGATGAAGCTATTGTGGAAGTCGGGTCTTATGCGTCCGCTCCGGTTGCACCCTCGCCTCATCGGACCTAGAGAGCGGCGCCTCGCACCCCTCAAGAAGAGTCGCGATCGATGTTCGTCGAGTCCGCCACCCTGCGCCGCGTCAAGCCCTCGGCCACCAACGCCGCCGCCGCCAAGGCCCGCGCTCTGCGGGCCGCCGGTCGCGACATCATCTCGCTGGACGCCGGCGAGCCGGATTTCGACACACCTGACAACATCAAGGAAGCGGCGATCCGCGCCATCCGCGAGGGGAAGACCAAGTACACCGACGTCGACGGCATCCCAGAGCTGAAGACGGCGATCTGCGCCAAGTTCCAGCGCGAGAACCGCCTTGCCTACACGCCAGCCCAGATCAACGTCTCGCCGGGCGGCAAGGCGGTGATCTTCAACGCCATGCTGGCCAGTGTCGAGCCGGGCGACGAAGTGATCATCCCGAGGCCCTATTGGGTCAGCTATCCGGACATGGCCCTGCTGGCCGGCGGAACGCCGGTGTTTGTCGCCACCAGCGCGGCGAGCGGCTTCAAGGTCCGGCCGGCAGACCTCGAGGCGGCGATCACGCCGAAAGCCAAGTGGCTGATCCTCAATTCGCCGTCCAACCCCTCCGGCGCCGCCTACACCGAAGCCGAGCTGAAGGCCCTGGCCGAGGTGCTGCTGCGCCATCCGCAGGTCTGGGTGCTGACCGACGACATGTACGAGCACCTGGTGTTCGGCGACTTCGCCTTTCGCACCATCGCCGAGGTCGAGCCGGCGCTCTACGAACGCACGCTGACCATGAACGGGGTCAGCAAGGCCTATGCGATGACCGGCTGGCGGATCGGCTATGCCGGCGGCCCGGCCCCCCTGATCGCGGCCATGCGCAAGGTGATGAGCCAGTCGACCTCCAACCCCAGCTCGATCTCGCAGTGGGCGGCGGTCGAGGCGCTGAACGGGCCGCAGGACTTCATCAAGCCGAACGCCAAGCTGTTCGAGAGCCGGCGCGACCTGGTGGTGTCGATGCTCAATCAGGCTCGGGGCCTCGCCTGCCCGACGCCGGAGGGCGCGTTCTACGTCTATCCGTCCTGCGCCGGCGCGATCGGCCGCAAGGCGCCGACCGGTAAGGTGATCGAGAGCGACCGCGACTTCGCCGACGAGCTCCTGGAGACCGAGGGCGTTTCGGTGGTGTTCGGCGAGGCGTTCGGCCTCTCGCCGCACTTCCGGATCAGCTACGCGACCTCCAACGCCTTGCTGGAAGACGCATGTACGCGGATCCAGAGGTTCTGCGGCAGCCTGACCTGACGGACGGCGCCTGCCGAGCTGCGGTCTGGCGTGTTAGCCTCGCCTCTTAACGGGAGGCGCAGATGACTTCGTTCGGCATTTGGAAGGCAGCAGGATCGGCGTTTGTCGCCGCCTTTTTCGCCGCCGGAGCCGCCCGCGCTCAGGACCTGGCGTCCGCCCACCATTTCGTGGCGTCGATCTATGCTCACTACCCGACCTCGGATAAGCGGCCGAGTTTCGAGCCGACGGGCAATAACCTTGCCCACGCCCTGTTCGATGCCTCGCTGGTGCGGCTGATCCGGGAGGACGAGCGCCTGGCCCATGGTGAAGTCGGCGTCCTCGACAGCGATCCGTTCTGCGACTGCCAGGACGATGGCGGCATGAAATTTACGGTTGGCGAAGCTAAGGCCGCCGGCGCCGGCGCGGCGAGGGTTGACGTCACGGCCAGCGGCTCGGATCTGAAAACACCGGAGCGGCTCACGGTCGATCTCATTTGGACCCCGGCGGGGTGGCGCGTGCACGACATCCACACCCCCAATACCCCCAGCCTCCGTGGCTTGCTGGTCACGGGGATCGCGGACGAGAAGAAGCTGAAGTGAGGCCCTCGGGCCAGGTCAAACGCTCCGTCTCCCTCGCCGGCCACGCCACCTCCCTGGCGCTGGAGCCGGAATTCTGGGCCGTGCTGGCGAGCATGGCTGAAACCGAAGGGACCAGCCTCAACGGCTTGATCCAGGCCATCGACGCGCGGCGCGGCCGCCGGCCCCTGGCCTCGGCCTGCCGCGTGACGGCTCTGGAATACGTCCAATCCCGCTGAGCCGGCGTGCTAAGCTCTTTACCGAATCCGACAATCTGAAGCCGTCCGTGTCCGAACCGCCCCGCATCTCCGATCTGGCCCGCGTCCGCGCTCCCGCCGTGGAGGCCGACTACCTCGCCGGTCTCAACCCCGAGCAGCGGGCGGCTGTGGAGGCGACCGAAGGCCCGGTGCTGGTCCTGGCCGGCGCCGGCACCGGCAAGACGCGGGTGCTCACCACCCGCCTTGCCCACATCCTGGCGACCGGCAAGGCGCGGCCCTGGCAGCTGCTGGCCGTCACCTTCACCAACAAGGCGGCGCGAGAGATGCGCGCCCGCATCGGCAAGATCATCGGCGGCGCGGCCGAGGATCTGCGCTGGCTGGGCACCTTCCACTCCGTCGCCGCCCAGATTCTGCGCCGCCACGCCGAGCTCGTCGGACTGCATTCCAACTACACGATCATCGACCCCGACGATCAGGAGCGGCTGATCCGCCAGCTGCTCGAGGCGGAGAACATCGACGCCAAGCGGTGGACGCCGCGCCACCTCGCCGGCCTGATCGATCAGTGGAAAAACCGCGGCTGGGGACCGGATAAGCTGCCGGTCTCAGAGGGCGCGCATTTCGCCGCCGGCAAGGGCCAGGCCCTCTATCGCCTCTACCAGGAGCGCCTGCGCGTTCTGAACGCCTGCGATTTCGGCGACCTGCTGTTGCACAACCTGACGATCTTCCAGGCCAATCCGGAAGTGCTGGCCGACTTCCACGACCGCTTCCGCTATCTGCTGGTCGACGAGTACCAGGACACCAACACCGCCCAGTACCTCTGGCTGCGCCTGCTGGCCCAGAAGAGCCGCAACCTCTGCTGCGTGGGCGACGACGACCAGTCGATCTACGGCTGGCGCGGGGCGGAAGTAGACAACATCCTGCGCTTCGAGCGCGATTTCCCGGGCGCTCAGGTGATCCGCCTGGAGCGGAACTATCGCTCGACCGAGCACATCCTGGCGGCGGCCTCGGGCCTGATCGCCGGGAACAAGGGCCGGCTCGGCAAGACCCTGTGGACCGAGGCGGCGGGCGGCCACAAGGTGATGGTGCGCGGGATCTGGGACGGCGAAGCCGAAGCGCGGCTGATCGCCGAGGACATCGAGCGCTGGAAACGCGAGCGGCGCTACGCCGAGATCGCCGTCCTGGTGCGCGCCTCGTTCCAGATGCGCGCCTTCGAGGAGCGCTTCGTGTTGCTGCAGATCCCCTACCAGGTGGTCGGCGGCCCGCGTTTCTTCGAGCGGGCCGAAATCCGCGACGCCCACGCCTATCTGCGCCTTGTGCAGTCAGCCAACGACGATCTCGCCTTTGAGCGCATCGTCAACACCCCGCGGCGGGGGATCGGCGACACCACCGTGCGCAAGCTGCTGCAGATCGGCCGCGAGCGGGGGATCTCCGCTTCGGCCGCCGCCACCGACCTGGCGCGGACCGACGAGATCACCGGCCGGGCGCGCACCGCTCTCGCCGGCTTCCTGCGCGACGTCGAGCGCTGGCGTGGCCAGAAGGAAGCCGTGGCCCACCCACGCCTCGCCGAGACCATCCTCGAGGAGAGCGGCTACATCGACACCTTGCGCCTCGAGAAGACGCCGACCAGCCAGTCGCGCCTGGAGAACCTCAAGGAGCTGGTCCAGTCGATGGGCGCCTTCGACTCCCTGGAGGCCTACCTCGAGCATGTGGCCCTGGTCACCGACCTCGACCGCGAGGCTGGAAGCGACTCCGTGCAGATCATGACGCTGCATTCCGCCAAGGGCCTGGAATTTCCCCTCGTCTTCCTGCCCGGCTGGGAGGAAGGCGTGTTCCCCAGCCAGCGCAGCCTCGACGAGAACGGCGAAAAGGGCCTGGAGGAGGAGCGGCGCCTGGCCTATGTCGGCATCACCCGCGCCCGCGAGGAGGCGCGGATTTCTTTCGCCGCCAACCGCCAAGTCTATGGCCGCTGGACGAGCCAGCTGCCGAGCCGGTTCGTCGACGAGCTGCCGCTGGCCAGTGTCGAGGCGAGTTCGGAGACCGGCTACTACGGCGGCGGCGTGCGAGAGACCGCCTCGCGCTGGGACGAGGCCGGCTATGGCTCCGGCTACGACAGCCCCGGCTGGCGACGGGCCCAGGCCCGTGGTTACGCGGGCGGGCCCCCCGGCCGCACCCAGGTGATCGAGGGCGACGGCCGGCTGATCGCTGTCTCCGATCCGGCCGGCGAGAGCGCCTACCAGGCCGGCGACAAGGTGTTCCACCAGAAGTTCGGCCCCGGCCGGGTCAAGGCTGTCGAGGGCAACAAGCTGACCGTGGCCTTCGACCACGCCGGCGAGAAGCGGGTGATCGACAGCTTCGTCAGCAGGGGGTGACTCGCTGGCAGTTCATCGTAGACATTTGGAAAAACGTCCCGGCGAGAACCCACCCATGAGCGAACTGGTCCTGCGCGAGCAGCGCGGCGCGGCGGCGCACCTGATCCTGAACCGTCCGGACAAGCTGAATTCACTCAATGTGCCGGTGTTCGAGGCCCTGGACGCGCATGTCCGGGCGATCGCGGCCGACTCGTCGGGCGTCGCGGTGGTCGTGCTGCGCGGCGCCGGCCGGTGTTTTTCCGCCGGCCATGATTTGGGTGACATCGCCGCCGGCGAGAAGCTCCCGGAGCCTAACTTCCAGAGCAAGGTGATCGAGCGCCTGACCCGCCTCCCCCTGCCGGTGATCACGGCCGTGCACGGACATTGCTACACCGGCGCGCTCGAGCTGGCGCTGGCGGGCGACCTGATCCTGGCGGCGGAAAGCGCCAAGTTCGCCGACACGCATGCCCGCTGGGCGCTGACGCCGGTCTGGGGACTCAGCCAGCGCCTGCCCCGCCGCGTCGGAACGGCCAAGAGCCGGGAAATGATGTTCACCTGCCGCACCTATTCCGGGCGCGAGGCCGAGGCCATGGGCTTGGCCAACGCCTGCTTCGCGGATGACGCCTTCGAGGCCGGAATCGACGCGTGGGTCGCCGAAATCGCCGCCAACTCCAGCTTCAGCCACGCGGCCAACAAGCGCCTGCTCGATATGACCGACGGCCTCGCCCTGCCCGCCGGCCTGGCGCACGAGGTGTTCCGCGGCGAAGGCCGCGGCCCGGACATGCGTGAGCGCATCGCCGCCTTCGCCGCGCGCAAGAAAGGCTAACGCTCTAGCGGGCCGTCAGCGCCACCGCCGCCTCGGTCGTCAGCAGGCGGAAGGTGAAGCTCTCTTGCAGGTAGAGCTCCACCTCGGCCGCGGTGTGGCTGAGGTAGCCGATCGACAGGTCCTGGCCGATGTCCAGTTCGAAATCGCCACCGCGGGTGGTGAGCACGAGGCCGCCGTCGATGGCGGGCGCCCAGATCACCTCGCCGTCGACGATATCCTTGAGGTGGTGCAGGAGCGGGTAGCCTTCCTCGCTGCCGCCGGTGATGGCGGCGTAGGGCCCGGCCCCCAGCACGAGAACGTAGGGCCCCTGAACGCCGGCCAGCCGCAGTTCGTTGACCGCCTGGGCGATGGCGCCGGGATAGCCCTTGGCCGCCGCTGGCAGGGTTATGGCTGGATTGCTGGCCCCTGGACGAATGCCCCCAATGCCGGCCGCCGCGTAGCCATCGAAGACGGCGCGATCCTCAGCGAAGGCGATCTTGCGCGCAGCTTCCTTCAGCGGATCCCAGTCCGAGTCCGTCGCGCCGCGCTCGACATCGTCGATCGCATCGCGCGAAAGCGTGAACGGAACGCGCAGCTCGACGAGATGGCGAGCCTCGCGGCGAAGGGCGCGGATGCCTTCGCCGGGCGCCTCGATGGGTTCGGTATGGCCCGTGCCGACCGCAGCCAAGGCCTCGCCTGCGGGCTCTGGCGTATCCACCACCCGCCTGGCCGCCAGATGCCGCTTGAGGGTGCGCGACGCCTCCTCCTCGATTTGCGCCCAGGCCGCCTCGGAAATGGGCGCAAGCTCGCGGTGAAGATTGTTCATGACCTGCCACTTTCCTTGAGCGAACCAATGCGGAGCGAGCCGTCCGACGAGGACGACGGCGGGACCGGAGCCGTTAGGGCCTGACCCGGATCGGGTGGAACCGCGGCCATGTCCTCCAGGAACGTCGCCGAGGGAACGAAATACAGCGAACCAGTCACAGCGCGGCTAACGTCGAGAAGACGGTCGTAGTTTCCAGGCGGGTCGCCAATGAACATGTTGCCCAGCATCCGTTCGATCCGGCCCGGAGACCGGGCGTAGCCGATGAAAGAGGTGCCGAACTCGCCCTTGCCGACGTCGCCGAAGGGCATGTTGTCACGCAGGATCTCAAGCTCCTCACCGTCTTCGGTGATGGAGGTGAGGACATTGTGCGCGAAGCTCGGCTTGTCGGCGTCGCTGAGCTCGATATCCGAGAGTTTGGTCCGGCCGACGATCTTCTCCTG
>JBEKQJ010000143.1:0-10078 GCA_049519835.1 Caulobacteraceae bacterium
GCGTCGTCGGCCACAAAGTAGCCGTAGGGGTGCACGGCCGTGATCTGATTGGGCGTCAGGATGTGCGCATAGCCGAACATCACCCCGATCTTGTCGTCGTCGAACTGGGTGATGTAGGTGACGTTGGCGCGATAGCCGGTGTCGGTGGCGCCGGGCTGCAGCTTGCCTTCGGTAGCGTATTCGCCTTGGATCCCAAGGAACAAATTCGTCTTGCCATAGTCGAGCGGCCGAACCGTCTGCATGTCGATGGTGCCAATCGCCGCGCCGACCAGCGCCGCGTCGCCCGTCTTGTAGACGACCACGGAATTCATGATCTCGGCCGGATACTGGTCGAACTGCGTGGTGCGGTTGTTGTCGGTGGTCGCCTGCATGAATCCATTCAGCAGGGTGGTGTTCATCTCGGTCGGCAGGCCGTCGATGGAGATGTCCTGCGTGCGGCCGCTGTTGTTGCGTTGCGCGGCGAGGCCCGGCAGGCGGGCGATGGAATCGGCGATCGAGGAATCCGGCAGCTTGCCGATGTCTTCCGCCGAGATCGCCTCGACGATGTCCTCGTTGACCCGCTTCAGCTTGATGGCGTTGACCGTGGCCCGGCGGATGCCGGTGACCTGGACGCCCTCGACCTCGGTCGTGGACTGGCCTGCAGTGGATTGCGGCGCCTGGTCGGCCTGAGCC
The DNA here is from genome assembly GCA_049519835.1 of Caulobacteraceae bacterium. Taxonomy (GTDB): domain Bacteria; phylum Pseudomonadota; class Alphaproteobacteria; order Caulobacterales; family Caulobacteraceae; genus Acaudatibacter. The sequence goes on from JBEKQJ010000143.1 coordinate 673, forward strand.
ATGACCACCGGCTTGTCGGCGCCCGAAGAGACGACCGGCGCGGCTGTCTGCGCCAGCGCCGGAACCGCGGAGAGCGCCGTCAACGCCACGCCGGCGCGAAGAGCTGTGCGAATGTGAGGCCGACGGACTTCCCGCATGGCGTCCCCCAAATGGTCCGAGTGTTCTCATCGCGGCTTGCCGCCGCTAGAACCCGGATATGAAACAATTCTGAAAATCATGCAACCCACACAATGATGACATCATTCATCGAAATTCCGGCGAGTGGATTTGATGTCACTATCGTTGCGCGTCCCGCCATTAACGTAATGTTTTACAATTGGTTAGCTTGCATCCATAACCGAAGGAACGCCTTGGCCGGCCTGCTGGGTAAGCGCGTCCTGCAATGTAAGGATTTGCAACTCCCGCAAGATGTGTATGTCTGCGCAAGCGGCGCGGCAGCTGCCGGCGAGGGGGCGGTAATGAGCCGGGAGACAGGATGGCGAATACGTATCGTTCCGCCACGCCCGTGTCCCGCGGCCCTGCGGGCCACGCGCACGCGCCCTGAAACCTTCGCCCCCGCATGAGCGCCGAGATCGAGCCGGAAGCCGAGAGCCTCGCCGCCGAGCCCTGGTGGCGCGGGGCGATTCTCTACCAGATCTATCCACGCAGCTTCGCCGACTCGAGCGGCGACGGCGTCGGCGACCTGGCCGGAATCACCGCCCATCTCGACCACGTCGCCTCGCTCGGCGTCGATGGAATCTGGCTATCCCCGTTCTTCCGTTCGCCGATGAAGGACTTCGGCTACGACGTCGCCGACTATTGCGGTGTCGACCCGATCTTCGGGACCCTGGCCGATTTCGACGCCCTGGCGGCGCGCGCCCACGCTCTGGGCCTCAAGGTCGTCATCGATCAGGTCTATTCGCACAGTTCGGACCGCCATGCCTGGTTCGAGGAGAGCCGCGCCGATCGCACCGGACCCAAGGCCGACTGGTATGTCTGGGCCGACGCCAAGCCGGATGGCTCACCGCCGTCCAACTGGCTCTCGGTGTTCGGCGGCCCGGCCTGGACCTGGGATGCGCGGCGCGGCCAGTACTACCTGCACAATTTCCTCTCCAGTCAGCCCGACCTCGATCTTCACAATCCGGAGGTCCAGGCGGCGCACCTGGCCAACGCTCGTTTCTGGCTGGAGCGCGGCGTCGACGGCTTCCGCCTCGACGCCATCAACTTCTCGATGCACGACCCGGCGCTGACCAACAATCCGCCGGTGACCGACCCGGCCGCCCCGCGCCTGCGCCCGTTTGATTTCCAGCAACACATTCACAACCAGTCGCATCCGGGAATCACCGACTTTCTGGAGCGCATCCGGGCGCTGACCGACGAGTTCGGCGCCTTCACCGTCGCCGAGGTGGGCGGCGAGCGGGCGCTTGTGGAAATGCACGAATTCACCGCTGGCGAGCGGCGGCTCAACTCGGCCTATGGCTTCGAGTTTCTCTACGCCGAGCAGCTGACTCCCGCGTTCGTCCGCGGGGCGATGGCGGCGTGGCCGGGCGCGGCCGGCGTGGGCTGGCCGAGTTGGGCGTTTTCCAACCACGACACCTCCCGCGCCGTGTCCCGCTGGGCGCCGCCGGCGGGTAGGGCGGCGCGTGCGGCCCTCGACATGCTGTTGTTGATGAGCTTGCGCGGCAATCTCTTCCTGTACCAGGGCGAGGAGCTCGGTCTGCCGCAGGCCGAACTCGCCTTCGACGAGTTGCGCGACCCCGAGGCGATCGCCAACTGGCCGCTGACCCGCGGCCGCGACGGCGCCCGCACCCCGATCCCCTGGCGCGCCGACGCTCCATTTGCCGGCTTCTCGACCGGGCGGCCCTGGCTGCCGATCGGCCAGGGCCACGCCGCCCTCGCCGTGGATCGACAAGAAGCCGACCCGGCGTCGCAGCTGGCGCTGACGCGGCGCCTGATCGCGCTGCGCCAGGCGAGCCCTGCCCTGAGATTCGGGGCGTTCACCCCGCTCCCCGCGCCGCCAGACCTCCTCGCCTTTGAACGAACCTTCGAGGGGGAGCGGGTGCTCTGTCTGTTCAACTTCGGCGAGGCGGCCATCGAGTGGGCCGCCCCCGGAGATTGGCAGATCCTGGCGGCTGTAAATGGCGCCGAGCTGCGAGGCGTTCCAGCGGCCTCCGGCTTACTTGCCGCCGAGCGCTAGCCGCCGCAGGATTCCCGGACGATGAGATCGGTGGGCGCGCGCTCCGAGCGCATGTCCTGGCCGGCGCCCGAACTCAGCAGCTTGGAGACCAGCATGCGACCGGCCAGGTCGATGTGCTGCGAGACCGTGGTCAGCGCCGGGCTGGTGTACCGGGCGAACTGGATATCGTCGTAGCCGACCACCGAAACATCGTCTGGCACTTTCACACCCGCGCGCGTGAGGGCCCGGATCGCCCCCAAGGCGATCATGTCGCTGGCTGCGATGATGCCGTCGAAGGCCGCGCGCCGGGAGATGAGGGCGCTGACCGCCGCCTGGGCCTCTTCGACTTCGAAGTGGGCGGCGACCGCGAGCGCCGGGTCGGACGGCAGGCCGGCCTGCTGCAGGCCGGCGAGATAGCCGTGATAGCGCTGCAGAATCTCCGGCGCTTCAGTGTCGCCCAGGAAGACGATTCGCTTGCGCCCGAGCCGGGCCAGGTGGGAAACCGCCCGGCGGCCGCCCAGGGCATTGTCGCTGCCCACCGAACAATAGGCCTGGTCGGGCAGGTCAGCGCCCCAGACGACGAATCGATTCTCATTGCGAGCCAGCTCGTTGAAGGCCCGGTGCAGCGTGCTCTGGCCGAGAAAGATCACCCCGTCCGCCCGGTTGGTGGCCATCAAGGCCCGCAGGTCGTCCAGGCTCGTCGGGGCCACATGGCTGACCAGGAAATCGCAGCCGCGATCGCGCGCCGCCTCGCCGATCTCGGCCACTAGCTCCTGGCTGAACGGATCGGTGAGCCGGTTCTGGCGACCCTGGGGGCGGGGAATGACAATGACGATGGTGCCGCGCGCGCCGATCGGGCCGGCGGGCATGTGACGCCGGAAGGCGTAGCCGTGCTCGCGGGCCAGGGCCCAGATGCGCTGCTTGGTGTGATCGTTGACGGCGGCGCTGTCGTTGAGCGCCCGCGAGACGGTGGCCGTGGAGACGCCAGCCATCGCCGCCAAGTCCTCGAGACGAACGTTTTTCGCCACCGTGTTCCCGCTCTCGTTGCGGCCGGGTTCATGCACCGCTGCGGCCAAGGCTTGCAAGATTTTCATTCGATTTTCGAGGCGTTTGGAGCGGCGGCGCCAGATCGTCGATCAGACGCCGCTCAGTTCGCTTGCGCGGCCGGGACGTGGCGGCTACAGGCGCGCCTTAGCCTGAAAAAATCTGCCTTCGACGCGCCACCCTGCGCGTCCCGCCCGCGCGCGAATCGAAAAAGAGAAGATGCCCAGACGCACCGACATCGCTTCGATCTTGATAATCGGCGCAGGCCCGATCGTGATCGGTCAGGCCTGCGAGTTCGACTACTCGGGCGTCCAGGCCTGCAAGGCCCTGCGGGCAGAGGGCTACCGCATCGTGCTGGTCAACTCCAACCCGGCCACGATCATGACCGATCCGGAGATCGCCGACGCCACCTACGTCGAGCCGATCACCCCGGCCATGGTCGAGGCGATCATCGCCAAGGAACGGCCGGACGCTCTGCTGCCCACCATGGGCGGCCAGACCGCGCTCAACGTCGCTCTGGCGCTGGAGCGTTCCGGCGTCCTCGCCCGCTACGGCGTCGAGCTGATCGGCGCGCGGGCCGAGGTGATCGACAAGGCCGAGGACCGCCAGAAATTCCGCGACGCCATGGACGCTATCGGCCTGGAAAGCCCCAGGTCGCGGGCCGTCACCACACTCGAAGACGGCTTGGAGGCTCAGGCGGAGATCGGCTTGCCGGCCATCATCCGCCCGTCGTTCACGCTCGCCGGCACGGGGGGCGGCATCGCCTACAACCTCGAGGAGTTCCGCGAGATCGTCGAGCGCGGCCTCGACCTCTCGCCGACCCACGAGGTGCTGATCGAGGAGAGCGTCCTCGGCTGGAAGGAATACGAGATGGAGGTGGTCCGCGACGTGGCGGACAACTGCATCATCGTCTGCTCGATCGAGAACATCGACCCAATGGGCGTGCACACCGGCGATTCCGTCACCGTCGCCCCGGCTCTCACCCTCACCGACAAGGAATACCAGCGTATGCGCGCCGCCTCGATCGCGGTGCTGCGCGAGATCGGCGTCGAGACCGGCGGCTCGAACGTGCAGTTCGCGATCAATCCGGCCGACGGCCGGATGGTGGTGATCGAGATGAATCCGCGGGTCTCCAGATCCTCGGCCCTGGCCTCGAAGGCCACCGGCTTTCCGATCGCCAAGGTCGCGGCGCGCCTGGCCGTCGGCTACACGCTGGACGAACTGACCAACGACATCACCGGCGCCACGCCCGCCTCCTTCGAGCCGACGCTCGACTATGTGGTGACCAAGATCCCGCGCTTCGCGTTCGAGAAGTTCCCGGGCGCCGAGCCGACCCTCACCACCCAGATGAAGTCGGTGGGCGAGGTCATGGCCATCGGCCGCACCTTCGCCGAAAGCCTGCAGAAAGCGCTGCGCGGCCTCGAGACGGGTCTTTCCGGTCTCGACGAGATCGAGATTCCGGGGGCGGCGGACGCCATTGGCGGCCGCGCCGCGGTGGTGCGGGCGCTCGGCGTCGCCTCGCCCGATCGCCTGCGGATCATCGCCCAGGCCTTCCGCCACGGGCTGAGCGTCGAGGAGGTGAACGCCGCCTGCGCCTACGAGCCGTGGTTCCTGCGCCAGATCGAGACCCTGGTCGCCGAGGAGGCGCGCCTCGCGACTCACGGGCTGCCGGCGGATCCTCGTGAGCTTCGCCGCCTCAAGGCGCTCGGCTTCTCCGACGCCCGTCTCGCCGCCCTCACCAGCCAGACCGAGGTAGACGTGCGCGGGGCGCGTCACGCGCTCGGCGTCCGTCCGGTCTTCAAGCGCATCGACTCCTGCGCCGCCGAGTTCGCCGCCGCCACGCCCTACATGTACTCGACCTACGAGACGGGCTCGCTCGGCGTTCCGGCCCAATGCGAGTCCGATCCCACCGACCGGCGCAAGGCGATCATCCTGGGTGGCGGACCCAACCGCATCGGCCAGGGGATCGAGTTCGACTACTGCTGCTGCCACGCCGCCTTCGCGCTGGCCGACCTCGGCATCGAGTCGATCATGGTCAACTGCAACCCCGAGACCGTGTCGACCGACTACGACACCTCCGATCGGCTCTATTTCGAACCGCTCACGGCCGAGGATGTCCTGGAGCTCATCGAGGTCGAAGCCTCCAAGGGCGAGTTGATCGGCGTCATCGTTCAGTTTGGCGGCCAGACGCCGCTCGGCCTCGCCCCGTCCCTGGAGGCGGCCAAGGTCCCGATCCTCGGCACCTCACCTGACGCCATCGACCTCGCCGAAGACCGTGAGCGCTTCCAGCAGTTGCTTCACCGGCTCGGCATCGCCCAGCCCAACAATGCCATCGCCCGCAACGCCGAGGAGGCTCTGGCCGGGGCTCGCCACGTCGGCTTCCCAGTGGTCATCCGTCCCTCCAATGTGCTCGGCGGCCGGGCCATGGAGATCGTCCGCGACGAGGAACAGCTGGCCCGCTACATCCGCCAGGCTGTGCGCGTCTCCGGAACGGCGCCGGTTCTGATCGACCAATACCTGTCCTACGCCACCGAGGTGGACGTCGACGCCCTGGCTGACGGCGAGACCGTGTTCGTCGCCGGCGTGCTCGAGCACATCGAGGAAGCGGGCGTCCATTCGGGCGATTCCGCCTGTTCCCTGCCGCCTTTCTCCCTGCGTCCGGAAACCGTGGCCGAGCTGAAACGCCAGACCGAGGCCATGGCCCGCGCGCTCAACGTCCGTGGTCTGATGAACGTGCAGTTCGCCATCGAGGCGCCGCTGTCGGATGCGCCCCGCATCTATGTGCTGGAGGTCAATCCGCGCGCCAGCCGTACGGTGCCGTTCGTCGCCAAGACCATCGGTCAGCCGGTGGCCGCCATCGCCGCCAAGATCATGGCCGGCGAGCCGCTGGCGAGCTTCGGCCTGGGCGAGAAAACCTACGACCACGTGGCCGTGAAAGAGGCGGTGTTTCCTTTCGCCCGCTTCCCCGGCGTCGACACGGTGCTCGGCCCTGAGATGCGCTCGACCGGCGAGGTGATGGGCCTCGACTGGCGGCGGCCCGGCGAAGGCCTGTTGCCCGCCTTCGCCCGCGCCTTCGCCAAGAGCCAGATGGCCGGCGGCGTCACCCTGCCCGCCGCCGGCGGCGTGTTCATCTCGGTCAAGGACGCGGACAAGCCGCGCATCGTCGAGCCGGCCCGCCTTCTGCTCGAACGCGGCTTCCGCATCCTCGCCACGGGCGGCACGCACGCGTTCCTCACCGACATCGGCCTTGAGGCGACACAGGTCCGCAAGGTGCTGGAAGGCCGGCCGCATATCGTCGACGCCATGAAGAACGGCGAGGTGCAGCTCGTCTTCAACACCACCGAAGGGCGCCAGTCGCTGGAGGACAGCTTCTCCCTGCGCCGTGCGGCCCTGATGCAGAAGATCCCTTACTACACCACCGCCGCGGGGGCGCTCGCCGCCGCCCAGGCGATTGCCGCCCTGCTCGACGGCTCGCTGGAGGTCCGCTCGCTGCAAAGCCACGGGTGACGGCGCGGAGACCCCGCTAGGACTGGGCCGGGATCGTCGCCACTGACGGCCATGCCATAATGATCCTGTCGGCAGTGATCAGCGTCAGTGCGCGACGCTGGGCCTGCGCCACGATCATCCGATCGAACGAGTCGGCGTGCGTCCATTCCAGGGCCCCGGCCAATTCGCAGTCCTCGACGTCGCATGGCAGGGCGTCAAAGCCGTTGGCGCGCACCGCCTCGGCGAGCTTGCCCTCGAAAACGATACGTCCGGCGCGCTTGATGGCGATCTCCCAGATCGAAGCAGCGCTGACGAAGACGCGATTGTCGGCCGCGGAGATCAAGTCGGTCGCCTGCTCACCCAAGCGCGACACGCCGCCGTGCCACCAGACGAACACGTGGGTATCGAGCAGGAGGTCCACCGACGGTCACGATCCGGAAAACATCGCCTCAATGTCGAGGGCGGGCACATCGAATTCCGGGCTGAGAACGTTGACTTTCAGCGCGCCCGCGGGCGCGCGGCGCTCAGCACGGGGCGGCAACGGAACGAGGCGGGCGCGCGGCGCGCCGTTCTTGGTGATCACGACTTCCTCGCCAGCGCTGACGCGCTCCACCAAGGATGACAGATGCGTTTTCGCTTCGTGGAGGCTGACGTCGGAAGCGGGAGAACCTCATGGGCAAGCTGGACGGCAAGGTCGCGCTGGTGACCGGCGGGGCGAGCGGCATCGGCGCCGGTTGCGCCGAGATTCTGGCCGCTGAGGGCGCGCGCGTCGTCATCACCGACATCCAGGATCCGAAAGGCGAGACCCTGGCGGCCGGCATCGTCAAGGCCGGCGGCAAGGCCCGCTATCTGCACCATGACGTGACCAGCGAGGACGCCTGGGTTTCCGTCATCGCCGACGTCAGGGCCAACGAAGGCCGGCTCGATGTCCTGGTCAACAACGCCGGCATCGGCGTCAGCTCGCCAAGCATCACTGAGATGAGCCTCGCCGACTGGCGCCGCCAGCAGGCCATCAACGTCGAGGGTGTGTTCCTCGGCCTCAAGCACGGCCTGAAGCTGATGCGTGAGGCCGGCAACGGCGGCTCGATCATCAACATGTCGTCGGTGGCCGGCCTCAAGGGCGCGCCGAGCCTGGCCGGCTATTCGGCCACCAAGGGCGCGGTGCGCCTGCTGACCAAGGCCGTCGCCCTGGAGTGCGCCCAGGCCAAGGACGGCGTCAGGGTCAATTCCGTGCACCCCGGCATCATCGAGACGCCGATCTGGCTCGGCATCGCGGGGGTCGAGGGCGCGAACGAAGGTCCGGATCTCGACGCCCTTTCGTCGATGGCCGTGCCCATGGGAGTCAAAGGCGTGCCGGAAGACATCGCCAAGGGTGTCTTGTGGCTGGCCTGCGACGATTCCCGCTACGTCACCGCGAGCGAGCTCGTCATCGATGGCGGGCTGATCGCGCGGTGAACCTTCGGGCCGCTGCGCGCTAACCGCCAAGTCGACCCGATCGCCGCCGGCATGGCCCGTTCGGGCCATGCGGGCATGGCCGGATTCATGAATAGCTTCCCATCGCCACACAACTGGCGGCCCGGGAGAGAGCCATGCCTGCATACGCCTACAGCGGCGCGCCGCAGTTCGTGACGGTCGATGCGACCGGCGAATACGAGCTCACAGCCTATGGCGCTCAGGGGGGCTCAGCCGGCGCCTACGCAGGCGGCAACGGCGCCGCCGTGCAGGCAGACTTCAATCTGACGGCTGGCGAGCACCTGGAGATCATCGTCGGCGGCGAGGGGGGCACTGGCGACAACCCCAGCTCGTATGCGGTCGGCGCGGGAGGCGGTGGGGGCACCTTCATCCTGGCCAACACGGGCCCTGGCGGAACCTACCAGCTGCTCGAGGTGGCGGGCGGCGGCGGCGGCGGCGGCCCGGCCCACAGCGGCTACGGCGGCTTGGCGCTGGGCTCGGCGGGCAGTGGCGCCGGCGGGAGCTACGGCGGGATTGAAGGCTCCGGGGGCGGCGCCGGCGTCAACAGCTATGGGGGCAGCAGCTATCTGGGTGCGACCGGCGGCGCCAACGGCCACGACACGGCCCACCCCTACGCGGGCGGGGCATCTGGCGGCGGCTATGGCGCCGGCGGCTTCGGCGGCGGCGGCGGCGGCAGCCCCTTCGACTCCGGCGGCAGCGGCGGCGGCGGCGGCTATTCGGGCGGCAACGGCAGCAGTCTATCTGGCGGCGCGAACGGTGGGACATCATGGGTGTCCACGACGGCGTCTGGCGCCCTGAGCCAGGGGTCAGAGCACACCGGCAATGGCGATGTCGTGCTGACGCCCGTCTGCTTCTGCTCCGGGACGCTGATCCGGACATCGAGAGGAGAAGTTGCGGTCGAAGACCTGCAGGTCGGGGACCTGGCGGTGACCTCCGAGGGGGTGGCGCGGCCAATCGTCTGGACCGGGTCGCGGACGATCTCGCGACCGACTCGCGAACAGTTGCCGGTGCGGGTGATGGCGGGCGCGCTCGGGGAAGGTCTGCCGAATCGCGACCTGTGGCTTTCGTCGGGTCATGCCGTGTGCATCAACCTGTTGGAAGAGGTGCTGGTCTCGGCGGGCGCTCTCGTCAACGGCGGCCCGATCGCTCGCGAAGAGGTCTCCGAAGTCACCTACTGGCATGTGGAGCTCGAAAGCCACGACATCCTGGTGGCCGAGGGACTTGGTTGCGAGAGCTACATGGACGCGG
>JBEKQJ010000144.1:0-8012 GCA_049519835.1 Caulobacteraceae bacterium
TACGCAGACATGGGCCATTTCGGGCGCGGCCCGATCCAGGCCGCCTGGCTGGTGGTTGTCTTTCCGGCCCTGGCGCTCAACTACCTCGGCCAGGGGGCCCTGGCGCTGCAGGCCATCGCCCACGGCCACGCCGACCCCAACCAGGACTGGTTCTTCCTCATGGCCCCGGCCGCCCTGCGCGTGCCCCTGGTGGTGCTCGGCATGGCGGCCACCGTCATCGCCAGCCAGGCGGTGATCAGCGGCGCCTATTCGATGTCGAGCGCGGCCATGCAGCTGGGCCTCCTGCCGCGCCTCAACCTCCGCCGCACCTCGGCCACCGAGGCGGGCCAGATCTACCTGCCCACGGTCAACATGCTGCTGAGGGTCGGCGTGATCCTGCTGGTCGGCATCTTCAAGACCTCCGACTCCCTGGCCGACGCCTATGGCTTCGCCGTCACCGGCACCATGACCGTCACGACGGCCTTGGCCGCCATCGTCGTGCGGCGGCTCTGGAAGTGGCCGCTGTGGCGCACGATTTTGCTAGTCGCGCCGCTGTTCGCGGTTGACCTGGCCTTCTTCTTGGCCAACTCCCTGAAGCTCCTCTCCGGCGGTTGGGTGCCGTTGACCATCGCTTCGGCGGTGATCCTCATCATGGTCGCCTGGATGCGCGGCAGCGGCATCGTCGCCGCAAAGGCGCGGCGCGACCGGATCCCGCTGGCCGATTTCCTCGCCTCCCTGGGTCGCAAGCCGCGCCACCTCGTGCATGGCACAGCCGTCTACCTCACCCCCGAGCCGACCCTCACGCCGGGCGCCCTGCTGCACAATCTCAAGCACAACGGCGTGCTCCACGAGCACAATGTCATCGTCACCGTTCGCACGGCCGACCAGCCTCGCGTTCCCGACGCCGAGCGCGGCAGCTTCGAGATCATCAGCGACACCTTCGCGTGCGTGACGCTCTACTTCGGCTTCATGGAGCGACCGGACGTGCCGTCCGGTCTGGCTTCGCTCTCCATCCCCGGCGTGGCGCTCGATCCGATGCGCGTTTCCTACTTTCTCGGCCGCCGCTCCCTGGTGGCTGGCCCGGACCACGGCCTGAGCCGGTTTCTCGACCGCATTTTTCTGGCCCTGGCCCGCAATTCGGCCGATCCCAGTGAGGTCTTCGCCATTCCGCCCGGCCGGGTCGTGGAGATGGGCGTGCAGATGGCGATCTGAAACATGACCGAATGGCGCAACTGGTCGGGCAGCGTGGTCGCCGCGCCCGAACGTCTGGAACGACCGCAGAGCGAGGCGGAACTGGTCGCGATCGTCGCGGGGGCTGGCCGCGTGCGGGTCGCCGGAACCGGCCACTCGTTCATGCCGCTCTGCGAGACTGACGGCGTGCTGGTCTCGCTCGCCGACCTCCACGGCGGCCTCGAGGTGTCGCCGGACCGCGCCACCGTCTGGGTTCCGGCCGGCATGCCGGTCGGCGAGCTGACCGCGGCCCTGTGGAGCGAAGGTCTGTCGCTGGCCAACCAGGGCGACATCGACAAGCAGGCCATAGCCGGAGCGCTCTCCACCGCCACGCATGGCACGGGCCGGACCCTGGGCGCGCTTTCCACCTTTGCCCGCGCCTTCCGGCTGGTCACCGCCGACGGAGCAGTCGTGGAATGCGACGAGACGCGGGAGCCGGAGCTCTTCCAGGCTCAGCGCGTCGGCCTGGGCGCCCTCGGCGTGATGTCGCGGGTCGAACTCTCGGTCACGCCGGCCTATCGCCTGCGCGAGACGCTGCGCCGCGCGCCGCTGGATGAGATCCTGGCGGACTGGGACGCCCTGGCCGACACCCATCGCCACGTGGAGTTCTTCGTCTTCCCCTATGCCGACGAGGCGTTGCTGAAGATCCTGGAGCCGGTGGAGGAGGGCGACGACCGCCCCGGTGTCGATATCGAGAGCGGCGCCTTGCAGCTGATGTGCGACCTCGCGCGCCTGTTCCCGGGCCTGGCGCCGGCCCTGCAGCGGCTGGTCACCCGCGGCATGAGCCCCTCGACGCGGGCCGCGCCGGCCTACCGCATCTTCCCGTCCGAACGGCCGACCAGGTTCGAGGAGATGGAGTACGAGCTCCCCGCCGCCGCCGGCGAGGCCGCTTTGCGCGCCGCCATCGCCGAAGTGCGGGCCCGCAAGCTGCCGATCATCTTCCCGTTCGAGTATCGCACGGTCGCCGCCGATGACATCTGGCTGTCGCCGATGAATGGACGGGACTGCGTCTCCATCTCCTTCCACCAGTATGCCAAGATGAACTGGCGCGAGGCCTTCGCGGCACTGGAGCCGGTGTTCGCCGCTCACGGCGGGCGTCCGCACTGGGCCAAGCGGCACACCCTGGGCCCCGACGACGTGCTGCGGCTCTATCCGGATGCGGCCCGCTGGGGCGAGGTGAGGAAGCGATGGGATCCAGACGCCAAGTTCCTGAACGCGCACCTGCGGGCGCTCTTCGCGTTCTCGCTGTGAGGCCGAGGTGAGCGCGCTCAATGCGCCCTTCGTCGGTCGGCAGGGTGGCCGGCGCGCCATGGCGACACCGGCCCTGGTGGTCGATCTCGACGCCCTCGAGCGCAACATCGCCGTCATGGCCGCCTTCGCCCGGGCGGCCGGCCTCAAGCTGCGGCCGCACGCCAAAACCCACAAGAGCGTCGAGATCGCCCGCCGGCAGATCGCCGCCGGGGCGGTGGGCGTCTGCTGCGCCAAGCTCGGCGAGGCCGAGGCGCTCGCCGCCGGCGGGATCGAGGGCATCCTGATCACCTCGCCCGTCGTCGGACCGTTCGGCGTCGAGCGGCTGGCCGCCCTCGCCGGCCGGACGCCTGGTCTGATGGCGGCGGTGGATCATCCGGATGCGGTCGACGCCCTGGCCGCCAGCGGCGCCAAGCTCACCCTCGTGGTCGACATCGACCCGGGCATCCATCGCACCGGCGTCGCCGACGCGGTCGCGGCGCTGGCCCTGGCGCAGCGGATCGCCGCCGCGCCGAACCTCACCTTCGCCGGCGTCCAGTTCTACTGTGGCATGCAGCAGCACATCGAGGACTTCATCCTGCGGCGCGAGGCCATCGAGGAGCGCACGTCCTATCTGACGGATCTCGTCCGGCAACTGACCGAAGCCGGCCTGGCGCCGGAGATCGTCACCGGCGGCGGCACCGGCACCCACCGCATCGACGCCGCTCTGGGCGCGTTCACCGAGCTGCAGGTGGGCTCCTACGTCTTCATGGATCGTCAGTACAACGATTGCGACCTGACCGGCGGCGGTCCGCCGCCGTTTGAGACCTCGTTGATGGTCGACGCGCGGGTGATCAGCGCCAGCCATCCATTCTTGGTCACCGTCGACGCCGGCTTCAAGGCCTTCGCCACCGACGGCGGGCCGCCGCCGATCCTGGCCGGGGCCGCGGAAGGCGCCACTTACCGCTTCATGGGCGACGAACAGGGCTGCGTGATCCCACCGGCGGGCGAGGCGCCGCCGCGTCTGGGCGAGATCGTCACCTTCGCCGCTCCCCACTGCGATCCGACCGTCAATCTCTACGATGCCTACCACCTGGTGCGTGGCGACACCCTGGTCGACATCTGGCCGATCGAGGCGCGCGGCCGCTCCGCCTGAGCCGCTTCCACGACGTCGCGTAAACGGCCTATGGTCCTCCACGGAGGAATGCCATGCCCCTAGATGACGCCGCGCTCGACGCCGCCCTGGATTCGGCTCTGCCCGAGGCCCACCTGCCCGCACTGCTGGCCTCGCTGATCCATCTCACCGGCGACGCCTCGCTGCTCACCCCCGAGCGCAAGGCGAGCGTCATCTTCATGGGCGATAACCGCACCGGCGGCTATTCGCCGGAGGTCCAGGCCGACCTGGTGGCGCGGGCTCGCACGGCCATCAAGGCCCACCTCAAAGGCGCGCCCCTGCCGCCGCCGCTGCCACCCGAGACGGTGCGCAAGATGATGGACTGGGTGGCCGGGGCCGACATTCCCGACCATTACGCCCCATTCCTAGCCGACGAGCTGATGCTCGACGGGACCAGCACCAAGACCCCGGACTGGTCGGCTCCCAAGTTGAGAGCCGCCGCGGATAAGCTCAAGGTGGTGGTGATCGGGGCCGGCATGAGCGGCCTGCTCACCGGCATTCGCCTCAAGCAGGCGGGGATCGACTTCACCATCGTCGAGAAGAACGCCGACGTCGGGGGCACCTGGTTCGAGAACGCCTATCCCGGCTGCCGCGTCGACAATCCCAACCACATGTACTCCTACTCCTTCGAACCCAACCACGATTTCCCGCAGTTCTATTCCACCCAGCCTGTGCTGCTGGATTACTTCCGACGCATCGCCGAGCGGCATCAGCTGCGCCCGCACATTCGCTTCGAGACCGAGGTCGTCGAGGCGGCCTTCGACGAGGCCCGCGCGCTCTGGAAGGTGACGGTGAAGGCCAAGGACGGCCGTCGCGACACGATGGAGGCCAACGCCGTCGTCACCGCCGTCGGTCAGCTCAACCGGCCCCGCCTCCCGGACATCGAGGGCGCCGACAGCTTCGCCGGACCGGCGTTCCATTCGTCACGCTGGCGGCGCGACGTAGACCTGACCGGCAAGCGGGTGGCGGTGATCGGCACGGGCGCCAGCGCCTATCAGTTCGTGCCGGAGATCGCGCCGAAGGTGGTCCATCTGGAGGTCTTCCAGCGCACGCCGCCCTGGCCGATCCCTGGACCGACCTATCACGACGACGTGCCAGAGGGGAAAAAGTGGCTGCTCGAGCACGTGCCCTACTACGACAAGTGGTACCGCTTCTTCCTGTTCTGGATGCTCACCGACGGCCTCTACGAGATGGTGCGGGCCGATCCGGCCTGGTCCGGCGGCGACGGGGCGGTCAGCGAGGCCAATGCCGGTCTGCGCGCCCTGCTGGAACAGGCCCTGGCCGCTCAGGCGCCCGACCGGCCGGACCTGCTGGCCAAGGTCACGCCGGCCTATCCCATGGGCGGCAAGCGCGCCCTGGTCGACAATGGTGTGTGGATGGAGGCGCTGAAGCGCGACAACGTCGACCTGGTCACCACGCCCATCGCCCGCGTCACGCCGGAGGGGGTCGAGACCAAGGATGGCGTCAGCCACCCGGCCGACGTGCTGATCTTTGGCACCGGCTTCCACGCCAGCAAGTTTCTCTGGCCCATGCGGATCGTCGGTCGCGGCGGCAAGGGCTTGGGCGAGGTCTGGCAGGGCGACGCCCGCGCCTACCTCGGCATGACGACACCCGGCTTCCCCAACCTGTTCATGATCTATGGGCCCAACACCAATATCGTGGTCAATGGCTCGATCATCTTCTTCTCGGAATGTTCGGTCCGCTACATCGTCGGCTGTCTCAAGCTGCTGGCCGAGACGGGCGCCGACGCGATCGAGGTCAAGCCCGAGGTCCACGACGCCTTCAACGCCAAGGTCGACGCCGCCAACGCCCTGATGGCCTGGGGCGCGCCGCAGGTGTCCAGCTGGTACAAGAACGCCACCGGCCGGGTGTCGCAGAACTGGCCCTTCCCGCTGGTTGACTATTGGACCGCGACGGTGGCGCCGAACCCGGCGGACTTTACGCTGAAGAGCCGGGTCACCGCGGCGGCGTAAACCCTCCCATTCTAGAATCCATGCTAGCTTCGCCCTTGAGTTCAGCCGGGGCGGCGCATGTTTTCAGAGAACTTCAACCGGTCGATTTCGGCCACTGCCAATCTTGGGGTCGGTGACGTCATCGGCGGGGCGTTTGGCGCCATCCGGAAGCATTGGATTGTATTTGGCGCCTATGCGCTGCTGCTAACCTGCCTTCCGGCTGCCGCTGGACGCGTGGTCGTAGTTACGGCAGGCGTCAACTACACTTCGGTAGCGAATACCTTCGCTACGCTCGGGCGCGCACTTTTAGTTTATAGTCCCTCGTATTTTCTATTTGCGCCATTGTTCCATTCGCTGGTCGCATGGACCATCTGGGCTGACTCAGTGCAGGCGCCGAACGATTTTCGCGCCGCCGTCGTTGCTGTCGGGCGCAGATTGGGGCCGATCCTCCTGCTCAACATCGCGGTCTTGATCGCCGAATACGTTGGTATGTTGCTGTTAGTAATCCCAGGAATTATCGCGGTTCTGGCTCTATACACCGCCATCTCAGCTTGCGCGGTCGAGGGCTTGTCAGTTCAAGAAGCAGTTCGCCGGAGCCTATTTCTTACGCGTGGCCAAAGATGGCGGCTATTCCTCGTGCTCTTGGTCGCATCGTTGATCTACTGGGGCCTGAGTATCATCATCAACCTCGCGTCGATGATGGCCGGGGTCCTAATAAACTCCGGCAGCCCGGCGGCGGTGGGCGTGTTGGTGCTGGTAACAGGCCTCAACGCGCTCTTTCTCACCTCCATCTCAGGCAGCGTCTACGTTGAGCTTCTGCGCATAAAGGGCGGCGGCGTGGGCGCCGCGGCCACGGCCGAGATCTTCGCCTGAACGCTTCGCTTAGGCCTTGTCGAACTTGTCCTTGCGGCGGTGGCCGGGGATTTCGGGGACAGTTTACTTAATTCCCCATCCGGCGTTACAGGCGGCGGCGTCAGCGCGCGGGAATTAAGTGAACTGTCCCCGAAATACCTATTGGACGACGCTCAGTGGGTGCGTATATAAAACGCGCCAAATTCTATACGATCAGATTCCCATGGCCCTCAGCTTCAAGGATGCGGAGACCGACCGCCTCGCGCGCGAGGTGGCGGCGTTGACTGGGGAAAGTCTCACGGTCGCAGTCCGCACCGCGCTTGGCGAGCGGCTGGAGCGGGAGCGCCTGCGGCGCGGAGAGCGAACCGGAGTCTCCGGTCGGCTTCTCTCTATCGGCGCCAGTTGCGCCGCTCTGCCCGATCTCGATGCGCGTAGCGCTGATGAGATTCTCGGCTACGACGAAAACGGCCTGTGGCGCTGAATGGTCGTCGACACCTCGGCGCTGGTGGCGCTCCTGCTTGAGGAGCCGGAAGCCGAAGCTTTCGCGCGGGCGATCGAAGGCGCGTCGCTTCCACTGATCTCGGCCGTCTCCCGCGTCGAACTTTCGATGGTGATCGAGACCCGCAAGGGAGAGGACGGCCGCGCCATCGTCGAGCGGCTGTTGCGTGAAGGCGGCTTCGAGGTCGCGGCCGTCAATGCGCGTCAAGCCGACCTCGCGATCGAGGCGTTCCGGCGCTTCGGCAAGGGCCGCCACAAGGCCGGCCTCAACATCGGCGATTGCTTTGCTTATGCTTTAGCAAAGTGGGTCGAGGAGCCGCTTCTCTTCAAGGGCGATGACTTCGGCCAGACCGACATCGTTCCGGCCCTGTCGGCCTGACCGCTCACGCCTTGTCGAACTTGTCCTTGCGGCGGTGGCCGAAGAGCAGGCGGTGCTGCAGGCGTCCGCGCAGGGCGGCGGCGCGTAATCGCCCCGTCGGTGTTCACCTAACGGTCGCTATTTAGGCGGGGTCGCGGGCGCGGACGACTTGTCACGCATCGCCTTGGCCTTGAGAAGGCCGTCGCGGCAGTCGGAAGAGACATCGGGGGCGTGACTTTTCAGGCAGGCGATGATGCGGCCGCCGCCGGGCGTCACCCCGTCGCACAGCCTGGCGACGTCGGCGTGGCAGACGCGATACAGCGCTATCGCTTGCGCCCGCATCTCAGGGGTGGGTTGCTGGGCCTGGACAGCGCCGGCCAGCGCGAGGGCCGCGGCAACCAGAAAGGCGAGGCGAGTCATGATGTCTCCTTCGAAGTCTTGAGAGCGCCCGGCGGGCCGAGCAACACGCTGAATGCGCGGTTTGGATTGCCGGAATTGCGGAGATCGGAGAGCAACTGCGCCCAGCCGCCGAGGGCGATGCGGACCGGGTTGTTGGTGCGCGACTCGCCGATCAGGCCGTAGCGCAGAGGTTCGCCGTCCGGCGCCGCTGCGAAGGTGCCGAACAACCGGTCGAAGACGATCAGTACGCCGCCAAAATTGCGGTCGAGGCAGGCCTGGTTGGCGGCGTGGTGCACCCGGTGGTGGGTAGGCGTGTTGAGCACCCACTCCAGTACGCCCAGCC
>JBEKQJ010000145.1:0-7999 GCA_049519835.1 Caulobacteraceae bacterium
CTGATGACCCTGCCGATCGGCGGCGCCGACATGCCGGTGGTGATCTCGATCTACAACTCCCTCACCGGCCTCGCCGTGGGCCTGGAGGGCTTCGTCCTGCAGAATCCGGCGCTGATGATCGCCGGCATGGTGGTGGGCGCCGCCGGTCTGCTGCTGACACTGCTGATGGCCAAGGCGATGAACCGGTCGGTGGCCAACGTGGTTTTCACCAACTTCGGCGAGCCGGCCAAACAGGCCCAGGGCGCCATCAAGGGCAGCTTGCGGCCGGTGGAGGCCGCCGACGCCGGCATCGCGATGCGCTACGCCGCGAAAGTGATCATCGTACCGGGCTATGGCCTGGCCGCCGCACAGGCGCAGCAGAAGCTCTATGAGTTCGTCAAACTGCTGCTGGCTGCCAAGGTCGACGTGAAGTTCGCCATCCACCCGGTCGCCGGACGCATGCCCGGCCAGATGGACGTGCTGCTGGCCGAAGCCGGCGTGCCCTACGACGCGATCTTCCAGCTCGAGGACATCAACGCCGACTTCCCCGACACCGACGTCGCGCTGATCATCGGCGCCAACGACGTCGTCAACCCGGCGGCGCGCACCGACAAGTCCTCGCCCATCTTCGGCATGCCCATTCTCAATGCCGACAAGGCCAAGCAGGTCTACGTGATCAAGCGCGGCCAGGGCAAAGGCTACTCGGGCATCGTCAACGCCCTGTTCTACTCACCCAATTGCAACATGGTCTACGGCGACGCCCAGGCGGTCTTGGTCAAGATGATCGAGGCCGTACGCGGGCTTGGCGCCGCAGCCGCCTGACACCAGCCGAGGCGATTTCGCCTGAACCCGAACCCCGAAGGGGGATCAACATGCCCACCAAGATGCAGGCCGCCGTTGTGACGGCGTTCAGGAGCCCGCTGCAGATTCAGGAATGGGACGTTCCGACGCCCGGCCCAGGCCAGATCCTGGTCAAGACCGAGGCTTGCGGCGTCTGCCACACAGATCTGCACGCCGCCAACGGCGACTGGCCGCTGAAGCCGACGCCGCCATTCATTCCGGGTCACGAGGCGATCGGCATCGTCGTTGGCGTGGGCGCTGGCGTGACCATCGTCAAGGAAGGCGACCGCGTCGGCGTGCCTTGGCTCTATTCGGCCTGCGGACACTGTGAATACTGCCTGTCGGCGTGGGAGACGGTCTGCGATCAGGCCCAGTTCGGCGGCTACACCAAGAATGGCGGCTTCGCCGAGTACGTCCTCGCCGATCCTGACTACGTCGCCCACATTCCCAAAGGTCTGGGCCCCAAGGAAGCCGCCCCCCTGATCTGCGCGGGCATCACCACCTACAAGGGGATCAAGGAGACCGAGGCCCGGCCGGGCGAGTGGATCGCGATTTCGGGTTGCGGCGGCCTTGGCCACCTGGCGATCCAGTACGCCAAGGCCATGGGCTTGCTGGTCTGCGGCGTCGACATCGAGGACGGCAAGCTTGCGCACGCCAAGCGCCTGGGCGCCGACCTGGTCATCAACGCCAAGACCGACGATCCGGCCGAGGTCCTGAAGAAGGAGACAGGCGGCGGCGCCCATGGGGTGCTGATCACCGCGCCCTCGCTCCCCGCGTTCAAACAGGGTGTCAGCATGACTCGCAAGCGCGGGACCTGCGTCCTGGTTGGCCTGCCGCCTGGCAGCTTCCCCCTGGATATCTTCGGCCTGGTGGCCGGCGCCGTAACCGTGCGGGGCTCATTCGTCGGCACGCGCAAGGACATGGCCGAATGCCTGGATTTCGCGGCCAAAGGCAAGGTGAAGGCTGACATCGAACTGCAGCCGCTCGCCTCGATCAATCAGATCTTCGAGCGGCTCGAACACGGCGATGTGCCGTCACGCGTCGTGCTCGATTTCACCGCAGCCAAAGCTGAAAAGGCGCCGGCGCCGGTCAGGGATGTCGTGCATGCTTAGCCAGGCAAGCGGAACAGCGGAGAAAATCATCCGCGATGAAGACGCGAGGGAGATGACGCGCATCCAGGCCGCCATCGCCCCGAAACTCCTGGCTCAGGTGATCGAGGAGTTCTGTGCTCGCGCCGGAGCCGACAAGGACGTGTGGTTCGCGGAATTCTCATCCCGCTACCTGACGCCCGTAGCGGGCTGCGAGGACGCAGGTCGCTACGCCGACCTGTGCCGCCAGGCGGCGGAATGCCTGGTCCAGGACACGCGCCGGGCCATGCATCCGAATATTCGGCCATGCCGGCCGGCGGCCCTCTCGGGTTGGCCACCACAGGATAGCGAAGGTCCGTGCGTTCCCTGAATCTAGCGAGCCGTCGCCTGTCACCGGGCCTCAAAGGCTCGCGATCTGAAAGCGCGAAGCGATTGCCGGCTAGTCGGAGTCTGGATCGTGTAGGCAGTCCGGTTCCCTTGGCGCGTTCGAGCGAGATGTAGCGCTGCGCGCTACATTGCCGCGGGGGTCGAAGACCTGCGCGTTCCGCCAAGCCATCGGTTGCACATTGTAGAGGGTCGCTGGTCGATAAGTGTGAACGACCAGTTCAGGATCACGTTTCTCTGGGGCGAAAAGGGCCCCGAAGACGTGTGGTTCGGGGACTACTCTGGATAGGCCATCGCCTTGTTGCCGGAGAGGCGGACCGAACGCCCCTTCACCTGGATCTCGATGTCGTCCTTGCCGACGCCCGGTATTTCCGCAACCAGGGCGAATCCGTCCCCCTTGCGGAATACGTTGATCGGCGGAAAGGCGCCGCCGCCGCTTAAGCCTGCGCTGAGCCAGGGGCTGGTGCGGTAGGAATCCAGCGCCTGCTGCAGCCTGGCCATGGTGTCGAACGGACTGGGGTGTCTCGCCACGAAGGCTCCTCCTCTTGCTTACGGTGGATGGGCAAGGTCTCAGTTTTGTGGGGCGGCCACATCGCCGAACCTGTCGAGCCGGGCGACCGCCTGCCGGATATCGGCGAGCGGCACGGGTTCGGGCGTGCCCAGCAGCCATCTAAGGCCCGGCTCGTCTCGAACGCTGGACGCGTCCGACGCCCAAGAGGCGAGGACGGCGCGTTTTTCCGATAAGTCGAGATGCGGGTCCTTCAGGACATCCAGCGGATGGTCGAAGCCGACGGCCGGACGAAGCCATCGTTCCAAAGCGGACCCAAGACCCTTGACGTCAAAGGCGGTTTCAAAAGCAATCTCAGACGTAGCCATGCGCATGGCTCTGCCTCCGGTTTCTCTCTGTCCTTTCTCCTCTCCGCGGCCAGAACTGCCGGCGGACGGTGGAAGAATCTGGAACCCGCCTTCACCGTTTCAAGATGCCGGCCGCAGCTTTTTTTCTCCTATCGGGTGCAAGCGCAGGCCGACTCCGTTGGCGCGTTGACGGTAAAGCGCAATGTCCCAATGTGTCGAAAGCGGTCGTGGCGTTCATGCCGGGAAGCAGACTTCGTAGGGCCAGCTGCGGGTGGCGCGCCGGCGTCGCGGTCGGCTAAACGGCCGCCGTCTATGCGCGGCGAAGAGAACCAATCGCGTGCTCCCGCATTGTGGAGCTACGGCAGTCACGCTCTGGCTGACCTTGGCCATCAGGAATTTCAACATGAAGTCTTCTTACATTCGCGGATTGATCGTATCCGGCGCCGCGGTCGCCATGCTGAGCGTGGCGGCGTGTTCCAAGTCCAACGACGATGCCGCCGCTTCCGCGAACGCCGCGGCGGCCGCCGCCGACGCCAGCGCTCAATCCGCTAGTGCGGCCACGGCGGCGGCGAGCGGCGCCAACTCAGCCGCGGTCGGCGCTGAATCGACCGCCGCCGCCGCCGCCGCCCAGCAGGCGGCGTCCAGCGCGGCGAATTCCGCGAGCGACGCCGCCAACGCTGCGGACGCGGCCAAGCAATAGGCCGCCCGCCGCCACCTCCTCGGCCGTGACGCGCAGGCCCCGGGGGTTGCGGTGACAGTGCATCAAACCCCAAGCATTCCCCTCCATCCTGAACGATCGGTGCGAGGTTTGGTGTATTGTCACCGGCTTTGCCGTGTGCGGTTAGCAGACATTGCCCGCCGGCGCCTTGGAGGTGACGGGTTGGGGGAGGGGGACTTGTCAAATTGGCCCCTCTTGCCTTGTCACTCCCGAGATCGATGCAGCGCCAGAAGCAGGCAGGGGCCGTCGTCCCTGTTGCGAGCGTTGGCGGCTGGAGCGGGAATTGCTAGCGTCGATCGGCTGAGGGAGAGCCGCCATACTGATGACCGACTATCCGCATCCTCCGCTCTTCGAGGCGGTGATTGAACTGCGTTATGCAGGTGATGGATCGCAGAGGGCATTCGAGCAGGCGGCGAAGCGCATCCACAAGCTCTACCCAGTCGCCCAAGATATCCGGGCGAAAGTGCTGGCGGCCGAAGGCGTTCCATCCGATGCGCCGGAAGTGGTGTTTCTCGCGCGACACCTGTCGTCGGCGGATGGCGCCGACACGGTCATCTTGCATCCAGATAGAGTGGCGCTCTCTCGAAAGGCCCCCTATCTCGGGTGGGATGACTTCACCCGCCGCATGAGAGAGGTTCTTGCCACGGCGGCGCCCATCAGCAAGCGTCGGGGCCTGTCACGGGTGGGGGTGCGTTATATTGATCGACTGGATGTTCCCGTCGCCAGCGACGTGGTGTTTGACTATCAAGAGTTCGTCAGAGTCGCTGCGAACCCCTTGCCCTTTGAGAGCGGCCCGGTCTCGGGGATCAGCCTCTCCGCGGCGACCATTGTTGAAGGCGGCAAGTTCGGCGTCGTGCTCAATTTCGGCATGGGGCAGTCACCCCTTCCTGGCAGGGCTGGGTTGATGCTCGACACGGAAGTCTTCAATCAGATACAATCAACACTTCCGAAGACAGAGAGCGAACTGTGGAGCCAACTTTCCGAAATGAGGGACTGGAAGAACAGGATCTTCGAGGCTTCGATTACGGACAAGGCGCGAGCCTTGTTCAACTGATCAAGGCCCAATCTGCATCTGTGGCGCCCCAGTCTCTGCCGCCGGCGTTGAGCCGGAACCACCAGTTGTTGTCGGCGATCGCAATGACCTTGCCCATGGGATCCGTTTCGGCCAACGCGCTGTTCTCAGGCGCGGCCATTCCGCTATCCGGGCGCGCGGCCGGAGGGGCTAGCCGGGTCGCCGACCATTGGCGTTTCGGGCCGACACCGCCGCTAGCGGAACGTGTTCCTTATGCGAGCGAGCACTCTCCAGTGGCTGTTCGCAGATTCGAGCTTAAGGAGGCCCTTGCGGAAATCGCGATGTATCTCGCGGCCGACTGGCGCAGCGGCCTCTTCCGCCAGATCGACTCGCTGCTCGACGAGGATGAGTGGCAGCCGGCCGACAAGCTGCCCTCGCTTGCTTCATTCCAGACCTTCCGGCGAATGATCATGATGCTCGGCCGGCCGCGACGTCCGGGCCTCGGGTGCACAGACCGTGGCGACATCATCGCGACCTGGTATGTCGGCCCGGACCGCCTGACGATTGAATGCCGCACGAAGGATGAAGTTCGATGGGCGTTGTCTCGCGCGCGACCCGAGGGAATCGACACTGCGGCGGGCACATCCAAGATCACGCGCCTGCGGGCTATCCTGGCAGCGTACGAACCGGAGGTTTGGTTTGGCCCCGCCCAAACCCATTCCGGATAGCAGCGATCTTCTGCGCTATGTGAAGGGGAAGCTCCTCGCCAAAGACCCGGACACGGATGATCCCGTCGGATTCACACCGTTTGCCTTCGAGCTGAGGGACGGTGAGGATCATCTCTCCGCCGCTTGGCCGCAATTCTTCGACGGAACGCGTGACCAAGTTGTGGACCTCGCCATCCATGACGTGGGCCAATTCGTCGAGATCAAGGCGAACGATCGCTTTGCCCTTGGGGTAGTCGGTGAGATCAAGACGGCTTGCGCAGATTACGGCGTGCATGTGCGGGTCGTCCACGACGGCGAGGGTTATCGGTCGCATGCCGCTGTCCGGCGCTACGGCAATGCGACGCTGGAACTCCAGGAGCGGCTCGCGAGCGTAGCTTGGGCCGAAATGATCAAGCCGACCAAGGCGGTGGTGGTGGCCTCGAAGCGGGCGCGAAAGGCCCGGGATTGAGCATTCACCTCGAGGAGTGCCCCCTCACCACCCCTCACCACCTCACCCGCGCCCGGTCCTCGCGACGCAGCCGGTCCCAGTCCCACGCCAGCGGATTGCGCTTCTCCGCCTTTGGCTCAGTCGGCGTCAGCGGCCGCGACATGCAGGCGTAGCGGGTCTCGTCGGCGATGTGGTCTTCCGCCGCCGTGTCGAGGTCTTCCGGCCGCTGCGGGTCGTGCTGCAGCACCGGCACGGTGCGGATGAAGTCGCGGCAGGTCTCGAACACATAGAGCATCGGCCGGCCATCCTGACCGCGGATGCGGGCCCGCACCTGGTTCCAGCCGCTGAGCGCGCCGAGCTTGCCGACGCGCGTGTTGTCGGCCGGCCCGAACAAGACGCCAGCCTTGGCCATCGCCTCGGCGATCGACGGGCCGCCGTTCTGGGCGAAGATCGCCGGGTCGGCGACGCACCGGCCCAGGGTCTCGCCCCGCTCGCGCTGCAGGATGCCGGCCGCCACCTCTTCGGCCGTGAGGCGCAGGCCCTTTCCGTCGCCGCCCGCGCCATACCACTCGCGATAGCGCACCAGCGCTCCGCGCGGCAGCATGATGCCGGGTAGCGAAACATCGTCGCCGACCACCGTCCACCAGCCGACCGAGAACGGCGCGGCGCTGCCCCAGTCGAAGGCGCGAAAGCGGTACCACCAGGTCGGCGGGGCGAACGGCGCGATGATGTTCCTCGCCGACCAGCCGTCGAAGAACGCCCCCTCGACGGCGTCCCAATCGCCCTCCAGCCAGGCCCGCACCAGGGCTTCGGAGCCGACCAGTTTCAGGCGATCGAGGTAGCCGGGGTCGGCCTTGAGCAGGGCCGGATTGTCGGCGACGCGGGCGGGAATGAAGACGCGCGTCAGGCCGCTCTCGACCACCGGGGTCCCGGGCCCGGGGTCGATGTGCCGCGCCTTGACCCAGGCGTGGCCGGCCCCGCCCGGATTGCAGGTGGCGCGGAAGCGGCAGGGCGCGCCGGCGGCGCTGCGCAGCGTCGCCTTCAGCTTGGCGATCGGGCCCGGCGTCGGAAACTGGGTCAGCTCCTCCACATAGACTCTCGTGTAGTCGTGGCCCTGGTAGAGATCGGCGTCGGCGTCGTTGTCGAGATGGCGGAAATAGAGCACCGCGCCGTTCGGCCACCTGAAACGCGACTTGGAGTCCAGCCAGCGCGCGCCCTGCGGGCGGAAGATCTCCCGCGCCCGGGCGATGGTCGGCTCCAGCGCCGAGCGCGTCCGGCGGACCATCAGGCCGCGGGCGGCGGGGCCATAATGGGTGGCGTGAATGGCGAAATCGCCGAGCACGGCGTCGGTCTTGCCGCCGCCGCGCGCCCCGCCGTAGACCACCTCGAAGGCGTCGCACTGCAGGAATTCGACCTGTGGCCCCGGTTGGGGCTCCCAGCGCGTACTCACCTTTTCGGGGCCCAGCGCGCGGCCCATTCGGCCTCGCTCTCCTCGTCGGGCGCCGGGGCCGGGGGCAGTTTCTGTTTGAGGCTGGCGGCCTCGGCCAGCATCCGCGCCACCGCGCCATAGTCGCCCTTGCGATCGCGAAGGGCGAGCTCAGCCGCATCGAGCAGAGCCACGATCACCGGCGCCAGGTTGGCGCTCGCCAGGGCGAACTCGCGCTTCGCCGCCACGACGCGGTCGGCGATCTCGGATCGCTTGAGCAGTCTGCTGGCGAAGCCGCCGCGTCTCGAATACCCGGCCCGCGCCGCCGCCTCGCCTTGCGGCAGGTTGCTGGCCACGCCCCGGATCAGGGCCTCGGTCTTGATGGGATGGGGTTGTCTGGGCACGCGCCCGCCTCGTTGGTTGATTGCAATATGTAAGTTTGCGATTTGCGGGGCAAGAAGTCAAGTGCCGTCGCGCTTACGGCCCGCCCCCTTCGCCCCCATATGAGCCCGGCGGGCGCGCACGGCGCCTGTCTCCGGGAG
>JBEKQJ010000146.1:0-7983 GCA_049519835.1 Caulobacteraceae bacterium
GGACGCCGGCCGCGCCGGCCTCGATGAACGCCTTCATGATCTCGAAGCTATTGAGCGGACCGCCGAAGCCGGCCTCGGCGTCGCCCACGATCGGCAGGAACCAGTCGCGCTTGGCGCCGCCCTCGGCGTGCTCGATCTGGTCGGCGCGCTGCAGCGTGCGGTTGATCCGACGGCAGAGCTCGGGCGCGGCGTTGGCCGGGTAGAGGCTCTGGTCGGGATACATGGCGCCGGCCGTGTTGGCGTCCGCCGCCACCTGCCAGCCGGAGAGATAGATCGCCTTGAGACCGGCGCGCGCCATCTGCATGGCTTGATTGCCGGTGACCGCGCCCAGCGCATTGACGAACGGTTCGCTGTGCAGGCTCTCCCAGAGACGGTTGGCGCCGCGCTCGGCCAGCGTGTGGGCGATGGTCACCGAACCCCGCAACTTCTCAACGTCGGCCGGGGAATAGGGCCGCTCGACGCCTTCGAAACGCCCCGCCGGCGCGCCCGGAACCAGGGATTCGAATCCACGCATGGGTGAGTCTCCAGATATGATCTTCTCAGCGGCCTTCGCGCCGCAGGGCGCCTTCCTAATGCGCAATGGCTGGCCTTCGCCATGGCTCCGCCCTCACCAAAAGGCAACTCTGTCACAACACGACATTGTCATGATTGTGAATTCATGACAGATTGAGCAAATGCCGCCGGCAGCCGAACGCAAGCTTTTCCTCGGTGCGCGCCTCAGGCGTCTGCGTCGAGAGATCGGCCTGACCCAGGCTCGCATGGCTCAGGATCTCGACATCTCGCCCAGCTATCTCAACCACCTCGAGCGCAATCAGCGACCGCTGACCGCCCAGATCCTGCTGCGGCTGGCCGAGACCTATGACATCGACCTGCGAAGCTTTTCGACCGCCGATGCGGCGCCGACACGCGATCTCGAGGAGATTCTGGCCGATCCCGTGTTCCGCGATCTGACTATTCCGCGGCACGAGATCGCGGAGGTGGCGGAGAACGCGCCGGGCGTCTCGGACGCCATTGTCCGTCTCTACCGCACCCTGTCCGAGCGCCAGCGATACGGCGGCGAAGCCCCAGAGCGCCTCGAACTCGGGCTGCAGCCGTCAGATTGGGTGCGCGACCATATCGAGGACCAGCACAACTTTTTTCCCGAGCTCGACGATGCCGGCGAGGCTGTGGCCGGGGCCTTGGACGCCGAGCCTCAGGACGCCTGGGCGGCCATCCTGCGGCGGCTCGCCGAGCGGCATGGCGTGCGCGTGCGCGTCGCGCCGATCGAAGTGCTGCCTGACCAGCTGAGGCTGTTCGACCACCATCGACGCCGGCTGATGATCTCCGAGCGGATGAGTTCCTCGGGTCGCGCCTTTGCGGCGGCCTATCAGCTGGGGCTGCTGGAACATGGGCCGGACATCGCCGCGCTGGTTCAGCGCGCCGCGCCCCCCAACGCGCCCGCAGCCAACCTGCTGCGCGTTTCGCTGGCCAACTACCTCGCAGCCGCGATCCTCATGCCCTACGAGCCGTTTCGGCGCAGCTGCGAGGCCTTCCACTACGACCTCGACCTCCTGGCCATGCGCTTCGGCGCCAGCTTCGAACAGGCCGCGCACCGCCTGACCACGCTCTCGCGGCCCACGGCCCGGGGCGTGCCGTTCTTCATGCTGCGGCTCGATGCGGCCGGAAACATCTCCAAGCGCTTCGGCGGCGGCGGATTCCCGTTCTCGCGCTTCGGCGGGGGCTGTCCCCGGTGGCGCATCCATGCGGTGTTCCGCTCGCCGGGCCGGGTGCTCACCCAGATTGTCCAGACCCCAGGTGGGGACCGCTACTTCACCTTCGCCCGCACTGTGGCCCGGGTCGCTGCGCCGCTTGGCGAGGAGGACTCGGAGCTCGCCGTCGGCCTCGGCTGCGAGCTGAAATACGCCCCGCGACTGGCCTATGCTCAGGGCTATGACCTCGCGACACCGTCGGTCACCGAGATCGGCGCCGCTTGCCGGGTGTGCGAGCGACCGTCCTGTCCGCAGCGCGCCGCGGAGCCGGCCGGACGGACGCTGGCGATCGACGACTTCTCCAAGTCTATTTCGTCCTATCCCTTCGACTCCCCGTGATTCGTCCGGGCGCCGCCGGTCTCGCGCGCAGTCTCTCGCCCGCGAACTCGTGCGTCCATGCGCGCGCGCGTTTGCCATTGCCGTAGGCTTGCGACGCAACTGCAACACCCGCTGAGTTCTTTTCAGGAAAAAGGATTGCGGTGGTTGACGCATTGTTCAACTTCGCACTAGCGAACGGGCAGTCTTGTCAGTTGGGCGTTGCGTGCCCGGTCAGAACGAGCCTGCCGCGCGGTGGGCCGGGGAGGAAAGATGCGGACTCAAATCCTGTTGGCGACGTGCGCGGCGAGCGTGTTCACTCTGGCGGCTACCGGGGCCCTCGCCCAGGCCGCCACACAACCACAAGCGGAGAGCCCGACCACGCTCGGCGAGATCGTGGTCACCGCCGAGCGGCGCGAGGCCAGCATCCAGCGGGTGCCCGAATCGGTCACGGCCTTTACCTCCAAGGACCGGAACATCAAGGGCATCGCCTCGGTCCAGGACATGACCAACTACACGCCCGGCTTCACCTACTCGAGCCAGCTGGACCGGCCGGTCATGCGGGGTCTGGCGCGCAACAACAACATCTACGCCTCCGACTCCTCGGTGGCGGTCTACCTGGACGACTTCTACACCAACTCGACCTTTTTGATCGGGCGTGACGACATGCTCATCGACCAGGTCGAAGTGCTGCTTGGCCCGCAAGGCACGCTGTATGGCCGCAACGCCATTGGCGGCCTGATCAACACCATCTCCAAGCGCCCGACCGACGATTGGGAAGGCGAGATGCGCGCCAGCGTCGGCAACTACGGCGCCACCAAGGTGGAAGGCACGGTCTCGGGCCCGTTGGCGCCAAACCTCGACTTCCGGCTGAGCGCCTACGACGAAAACCAGAACAACGGCTGGCTGCAGAACGTCGCTCCGGGCATGCATTCCGAAGGCGGCGTCAAGCACGATCCCTATGTCGAGTTCCAGCTGGAGTACAAGACTGACAAGAACGACATCTGGCTGGACGCCTACACGCTCGGATTCAATCATGACCGCGGCGGTCCTGGCGCCTTGCAGGGAACGCCCACCGTGGGTTCGTACGACACCGCGCTGACGTCTTCCGGCCAGTTGTTCTTCAACCCGAACTTCCCGTACGGCGGCGGCGCCGTGCCCGGTTCCGTGGTCGGCATGATCGGGTCCGACAATCCGTCCGACAGCAACATCCGCGACTACGCCCACTCGGTGGACACCGACATCACGCTCACCAAGGCCTACGCGGTGACGCTGCACTGGACCCACCATTTTGACGGCGTCGATCTGAAATACATCGGTGGCTACAGCCAGTATCACTACGAGCTGCACACCAACTATTTCAACAACGACGACTCGCCGATTACTCAGTATCAAATCCCGGTCACCGCCCCGAGCGAGACCAATCCGGGCTGCGCGATCGGCGAGGCTCTCACCGGCAGCGCCGCGGCCTGTACGCCCTTGACGGTCTATCCGACCCAGATCTTCAGCTACACGACGAGCACCAACTGGTTCAGCCACGAGCTGATCCTGCAGTCGACCAACAAGGGTCCGGTGCAGTGGGTCGCTGGCCTCTACTACTATAACGAGTGGGACAATAATCCGGAGACGGTGCAAGAGCCCGGGCAGGCGCAAGTCGGCGCGCCGCTCAATATTCTGACCCAGGCGCCCGCCGCGCCTAACCCGAGCCTCGACAATCTCCTGCTCGACTATCAGGACCGCATCCAGACGCTGGCCGAATACGCTCAGGTCGACTGGAGCGTGACTCCGACGATCAAGCTGACCGGCGGCGTGCGGTATACGCGGGATTGGAAGCACGCCCAGGAAGAGACGCGCTTCATCTATTTTGGCGAGGACGCCTACGCCGGCACGCCCTACGCCGGCATCTTCACGCCTCAGAACTTCGGCGCGACCCTGCCCGCGTTCGATGTCACCGAGTCGCTCACCGATCAGGGTGGAACGGGCAAGGGCATCTGCAGCGCGAGCGCGATCGCTACGACAGGCGCCTACACCGGCGATGCGGTGCGGTGCCTCAGCGACAGCTCGAGCGCGGTCACCGGCACGGCGGGCATCGAGTGGACGCCCGACCGCAACACCCTGGTCTATGCGCGGTACAATCGCGGCTACAAGGCCTTCGCCTTCAACGCCGGCTACAACGGCGCCAACGTGGAAGCGGCGCCCGAGCACATCAACGACTATGAGGTCGGCTTTAAGGAGACGTTCAACCGCCGGCTGATCATCGACGCCGACGCCTTCTACTATGACTACCAGAACGACCAAGTGCCGGTGGGCATTCCTGTGGGTGGGGTGAATCTCACGGAATTCATCAACGTGCCCAAGGCGGTGTCGGAAGGCGTCGAGCTCGAGGCGATCTGGAATCCGATCCGGGATCTGACCTTCACCCTGACCTATGGCTTCGATCACACCTCGATCAAAAGCAGCTGCTCGGCCGCTCAGGTGGCGACGCTGGAGGCGGCTGGCTCAACGGCTGTCTACGGCGGCTGCGTTATCGACGCGCTCGACCCGCAGGCGCTCGCTCCCGGCGCCAAGCCGGTCGGCGGGGCGACTACGTCCGGCGACTTCTACCAGTCGATCAAAGGCGCAGAACTGCCGCAGGCGCCGGAGAACAAGGTGGCGTTCAACACCACCTATACCTTCCACTTTGAGCCCGGGAACCTCAGCCTGTCGGGCACCTTCATCTGGAAGGACAAGTCGTACGCTTCGGTCTTCGACCGGCCTTATTATGAGGCGCCGTCGTGGAACCAAGTTGACCTGCGGCTCACCTGGAGTGGCGATCACGACCGTTATGAGATCGTGGCCTACGCCAAGAACGTGTTCAACTCGATCGGCTACGACGCCGCGGCGGCGGGCTATTACTATACCAACCCGGTGGGCGGCGGCGCTCCGACCCAGGCAGCCAGCTACGACCTGACTCCGCCGCGCACCTACGGGCTGGAGTTCCACTACAAGTTCTGAGGTCCCTCCAAAGGGTCCAGGACGGGCGCAAAGCGTCTCCCGGCGGCCACACCGTCGCCGGGAGCGCGCAAATCCAGACGCCGTGAGCGAACGCGACAGTTGACGCCCTGTTCAACTTCGCTCAACCTCTCCGTGAAAAGCTATGGGCGGCGTGCGAAAGCGCGCGCGCTAAAAGGCGAACGATCCCGCACGTATGCGGGGCAGGGGAGAGAACGATGCGGAACCACGTCCTTTTTGCGACCTGCGCGGTGAGTGCGCTCACGCTCATGGCGACCGGTGCTCTGGCGCAGGCAGCCCAGCCGCCCAAAGGCGGGTCGGGCGTCACGACGCTCGGTGAGATCGTGGTCACGGCCGAACGACGCGAGGCCAGTCTTCAGACCGTGCCGGAGTCGGTCACGGCCTTCACGTCCAAGGACCGCAACATCAAGGGCATCTCCACGGTCCAGGACATGACCAACTTCACGCCGGGCCTGACCTATTCGAGCCAGTTGGATCGGCCGGCAATGCGGGGCCTAGCCCGCAACACCAACATCTACCTCGCCGACTCCTCGGTCGGGGTCTACTACGACGACTTCTTTTCCAATTCGACCTTCCTGGTCGGGCGTGACGACATGCTCATCGATCAGGTCGAAGTGCTGCTCGGCCCACAGGGCACGCTGTTTGGCCGCAACGCCATCGGCGGCGTGATCGACACCATCTCCAAGCGCCCCACCGACGAGTGGGAAGGCGAGATGCGGGCCATCGTCGGCAACTATCAGTACACCAAGATCGAAGGCACAATCGCCGGGCCGATTGCTCCGAACCTCGCCTTCCGTCTGTCGGCCTATGACGACAACCAGAACAACGGCTGGCTGCAGAACGTGGCGCCAGGGATGCATTCCGAAGGCGGCGTGCGCCACGACCCGTATATCGACGCCCAGCTCGAATATAAGACGGACAAGGACGATCTCTGGATCGACGGCTACCTCGTCGGCTTCAACCACGATCGCGGCGGTCCGGGCGCCCTGCTCGCCACGCCGACCAGCGGCCCCTACGACACCTCGCTCGTCTCGTCCGGCCAGATCTTCTTCAACGCCAACTACCCCTACGGCGGCGGCGCCGTTCCCGGCTCTGTGGTCGGGATGAGCTCAGCGAGCAATCCCTCGGCGTCAAATCTCCGCGACTTCGCGCACTCGGTGGCCACGGATATCACCGTCGACCGGGCCTATACTATAACGCTGCACTACACCCATCACTTCGACGGCTTCGACGCCAAGTACATCGGTGGCTACAGCCAGTATCACTATGAGCTCCACACCGCCTATTGGGCGAGCGACAACTCTCCGATCACGTCGTACCAGATTCCGGTCGACCTCCCGAGCGAGGCCGGTCCCGGTTGCGGCATCGGGGTCTTCCTGACCGGCAATCCAGCCGCCTGTACGCCGCTCACGGTCAACCCGTCCCAGGTCTTCAGTTTCACGACCCAAACCGACTGGTTCAGCCACGAAATCCTGTTCCAGTCCACGAACAAGGGCCCGGTGCAGTGGGTGGCTGGCCTCTATTACTTCAACGAGTGGGACAACAACCCTGAGACGGTGACCACGCCGGCACAGACGCAGATGGCCAACCCACTCGATCCGTTCCTGATCAATCCAGAGACCCTCCAGATTCCGGCCGCGGCCCCCAATCCCGGCCTGGAGAGCAGTCTGCTGGACTATCAGGATCGCATCCAGAGCCTGGGTGAATATGCCCAGGTGGACTGGAGTGTGACCCACGCGCTCAAGTTTACCGCCGGCATCCGCTACACGCAGGACTGGAAGCACGGCCAGGAAGAAGCCCGCTTTGTCTCGATGGGCATCGATCCTTATGCCGCCATACCCGGCCTCGCCGGCCTCTTCACGCCCGCCATAATGGGCGCCGCGTTGCCGGCCTTCGACCTCACCCAAGCCCTGACCGACTTCCCGTCAGCCACCAATCCCGGCACCGGCAAGGGGATTTGCAGCGTCGCTACGATCCAGCCCACCGGTCCCTTCGCCGGCGCCGCGGTCCGGTGCCTCAGCGACAAGTCGAGCGCGGTGACCGGCACGGCGGGCGTCGAGTGGACGCCCGACAGCGACACGCTGGTCTATGCGCGCTACAATCGCGGCTACAAGGCCTTCGCCCTCAATGCGGGGTGGGTCGGCTACAGCGCCGAAGCCGCCCCTGAACACGTCAACGACTACGAAGTCGGCTTCAAGAAAACCTTTAACCACCAATTCATCTTGGATGCTGACGCCTTCTACTACGACTACTCGAACGATCAGATTCCGGTTGGCGTCCCGGTCGGCGCGATCAACCTCTCGCAGTTCATCAACATTCCGAAGGCGGTGTCGGACGGCGTCGAGATCGAGGCGGTGTGGAATCCGATCCGCGATCTGTCATTCACCCTCACCTACGGCCTCGACCACACCTCAATCTCGAGCAGTTGCTCAGCCTCCCAGGTGGCGGAGCTCGAGGCCAATCCGGCCCTCACCTATGGCGGCTGCGTCATCGACGCGGCCGATCCCCTGGCAGTGGCCCCCAACGCCAAGCCGGTGGGCGGCGCGACGTCGTCCGGCGACTTTTACCAGTCGATCAAAGGCAACGAACTGCCCCAGGCGCCTGAAAACAAGGTGGCGTTCAACGCCACCTACACCATGCGCTTCGAACCTGGGAACCTGATCTTTTCCGGCAGCTTCATCTGGAAGGACAAGTCCTATGCCGAGCCGTTCGACCGGACCTTCTATGAAGCGCCGTCCTGGGATCAGGTCGATCTTCGCCTGACCTGGAGTGGCGACCACGACCGCTACGAAATCGTCGCCTACGTGAAGAACCTGTTCAACTCGCTGGGCTACGACGCGGCCGCCGACGGCTATTACATCCTTGCCCCGCAAGGCGGCGGCGGCCCGAACCAGGCCAACAGCTACGA
>JBEKQJ010000147.1:0-7961 GCA_049519835.1 Caulobacteraceae bacterium
GACGCACCAAGCTGTTCTATGGCCTGGGCACCGTCGCCTTCGGCGTCAAGGACAACGGTTTCAACTACCTTCTCCTGCCCTTCTACAACCAGGTGGTGGGCCTTTCGGCGCCGATGGTGGGGCTGGCGATCCTTATCGCCATGACCCTGGATGCAATCATCGATCCCCTGGTCGGCCAGATCAGTGACAACTGGCGTTCGCGCTGGGGGCGGCGGCACCCGTTCATGTACGCGGCCGCCCTGCCCGTGGCCCTCTCGTACCTGCTGCTGTGGAATCCGCCGCACTGGTCGCAGGGCGCGCTGTTCGTCTACCTGCTCTGCGTCGCAGTGCTGATCCGGGGTTTTATCAGCCTCTACGAGGTGCCGAGCTCAGCCCTCGCGGCGGAACTGACGCTCGGCTACGACGAGCGCACGGTGCTGCTTAGCTACCGCTATTTTTTCGGCTGGATCGGCGGCCTCGTTCTTTACGTGATCGCCTTCCGCTTCCTCTTCACGCCCGACGCCCACCATCCGGTCGGCCAGACCAATCCGGCTGGCTACGCGCGCTACGGCCTGCTCGCGGCCGGCATGATGTTTTTCGCCATCATTGCTTCGTCCTGGGGCACTCACGACCGCATCGCCGGTCTCGCCCAGCCGCCGGCGCGTCGCGAGACCGTGCGCCAGATGTTGCGCGACATCCTCGATGCCTGGTCGAACCGCTCGTTCCAGTTTCTCACCCTGTCGGGCGTGGCGACCTCGATGGCGCTCGGCCTCAACGCCTCGATGAACTTCTACATCAACACTTACTTCTGGGGTCTGACAGCGGCACAGATCTCGACGCTCGCCGCCGGCGTGGTGTTCTCGGCCTTCGTCGCCCTCAACCTTGCGCCCTTGGTCTCTCGCCGGATCGGCAAGCGCGCCGCGGCCATCTGGCTCATGGGCTCCTCAGTGGTGGTGAGCTTGGCGCCGATGATGGCGCGGCTGGCCGGTATCCTGCCGCCCAATCATACGACCGCCGTCTTCGTCGTCATCTTCATCCAGAGCGTCGTCGCCGTCGCCCTCGGCGTCGCCGGCCAGACCCTCATCTCGGCCATGATCGCCGACGTGGTCGAGGAAGGCGAGCTGCGCACAGGCCGGCGGTCGGAGGGCGTTTATTTCTCCGCCTCGATCATGGTCGCCAAGGCGGTATCGGGCCTCGGCATCTTTGCCGCCAGCGGCTTGTTGGGGCTGATCGGCTTTCCCGCCCACGCCAACCCGGACCACATACCGACGGCCGTGCTGGTGCGCCTGGCGCTAGCCTATGCGCCGGCCTACGCCGGCCTCTACCTGATCGGTTTCGCCCTGATGATGGGCTACAAAATCACCCGCGCCAGCCACGCCACCACACTGGAGCAGTTGGCCGCCCGCGCCGCCGCCGCGGCCGCTGCCGAATGAGTTAGGGGGCGAAGCTCGCCGCCAGTGTGAAGTTCTCGCCGGGAAAAACCTGCCGGGCGTAGGTGATCCCGGCTCCGGCGCGCCAGGTCCAACGTTCCAGCACTAGGCAGGCGTGGCGGGTGGGTACGCGCAGCGCCTCGGCGATGTCGAGGTCCGGATTGGCGGCGGAAATCTCGTGCCGCGCCTCGCTCCACGGGGCGTGGGCCAGCAACCAGGCTCCCGGCGCCTCGGTGGTGAACGACTCATCGGCGGCGGTAGGCGCCTCGGCAAGATTGATCAGCCGCGTCTCGTGCGCGAAGGGCGCGCCGCCGGCCACGTGGACGCCGCGGACCTCCAGCAGCGGCCCATTGACGCCAAGCGACGCTGCCCGGCCCTTCGGATCGGGTCGACGCATCCCGAGGCCCAGCCGCCGCCAGCGCCAGGAAAGGCCGCGCGCCTCAACCTCGGCGCGGATGTCGGGGATCTGCAGGACAGCCGAAGCGATGCGCGGCGCGGCGACGAAAGTGCCGGCCTTGCGCCGTCGCTCGAGCAGGCCGCGTTCCGCGAGCGCGTTCACCGCCTTGCCGACGGTGGCGCGGGCGCAGCCGTAGCGGACCATCAACTCATGCTCGAAGGGGATGCGGTGACCGGGCGGCCAGGCGCCCGAGGCAATCTCGCCGGCTAGGTCGGCCATGATCTGCTCTGAGAGGGTCATCGGGCGAGAATGTCCCGCAGCACACGCCGATAGCGGTCAGCGATGGCCTCGCCGCGGACGTGCCGGCCGCCGTCGACCTGAAGAGCGCCGCCAGTCCAAACGCGCCGGACGGCTGCCTGTCCGCCAGAGAAGACCCAGCCGTCGAGCAGGGCGTCGCCAGCGCGGCCGGACAGAGAGGGGTGGCCCGCTTCCAGCTCCACGATGTCGGCGACGGCGCCGACGGCGAGCGACGGCGTGTCCTGACCCAGGGCCCGCGCGCCGCCTGCGAGCGCGCTCCTGAACAGTTCGGCCCCTGAGCCGACGACGCCCCGCGACCGCCCCATCAGGCGTTGGCCGTACTCGAAAAGTCTAAGTTCTTCCGTCAGATCGATGCGCACATTAGAGTCGCTGCCGACGCCGAAAGCGCCACCGGCGCCAAGGAAGGCCGTGGCCGGAAACAGGCCGTCGCCGAGGTTGGCCTCGGTAATCGGACAGAGCCCAGCCACAGCGCCGCTGGCGGCCAGACGTGCTGTTTCGCTCGCGTCCATGTGGGTGGCGTGAACGAGGCACCAGCGACGGTCGACGTCGGCGTGGTCCAACAACCACTGCACCGGTCGGGCGCCGCTCCAGGCCAGACAACCCTCGACCTCCGCCGTCTGCTCGGCGACGTGGATGTGGATCGGTCCCTGCACAGCCAACGGGAGGATCGTCGCCAGCTCGTCCGGTGTCACGGCGCGGAGGCTGTGGGGGGCGACGCCAGCCTCCACGCCCCTGGCGCGAACCTCGGTCACGAGAGCGGCGAAGCGGTCGACGTCGAGCTCGAACCGGCGCTGGCGGGCGCCAAGCGGCGCGCCGCCGAAGCCGCCGTGGGCGTAGAACACCGGCAGCAGGGTGAGCGAGAGCCCGGCCGTCTGCGCCGCCGCCACGATCCGCCAGGACATCTCGGCCGGGTCGGCGTAAGCGCCGCCGTCAGGGGCGTTATGCAGGTAGTGGAACTCGCCGACCCGCGTGAACCCGGCCTCCAGCATTTCGGCGAAGGCCTGGGCGGCGATGGCCTCGACGTCGTCGGGGGTCAAACGCTCGACGAAGTGGTACATCACCTCGCGCCAGCTCCAGAAATCCTCGCCGGCCGGTGAGCGCGCTTCGGCGAGGCCGGCCATGGCCCGCTGGAAGGCGTGGCTGTGCAGATTGGCCATGCCAGGCAGGGCGATCGCCCCACGCGCATCACCGGCCTGTGGAGCGACCCCAGCCTCGACCGTGGCGATGCGGCCGCCATCCAGGGTGAGGCGCACGTCGCTCGCCCAGCCATCGCTCAACAGGACCGTCTCGAACCACAGGGCGGTCATCGGCCTCTCCGTCTGATCGATATTATGTCTAGACATATTCGCGAGAACAAGCCAAGCATCGCGCCCATGCGCTGCGAGACGATCTGGCGAAACGCGCGGCTGGCGACGATGGCCGGCGAGGGCCTTGGCGTCATCGAGTCTGGCCTGGTCGCCAGCCTGGACGGCCGCATTCTCTATGCTGGACCGGAGGCCGACGCGGCCGAGCTCGAAGCCGAGCGGACCCACGACTGCGAAGGCCGCTGGATCACGCCTGGACTCATCGACTGCCACACCCACCTGGTGTTCGCTGGCGACCGCGCCGTCGAGTTCGAGCGACGGCTGGCAGGCGAGAGCTACGAAGCTATCGCGCGGGCCGGCGGCGGCATCCTTTCGACCGTGCGCGCCACCCGCGCCGCGAGCGTGGCTGAACTGGTGGAACTCGCTCTGCCGCGCCTGGACGCCCTGATCGCCGAGGGCCTGACCACGATCGAGATCAAGTCCGGCTACGGCCTCGCCACGCACTCCGAGATCCGCCAGCTCGAGGCGGCCCGCGAGCTGGGCCGGCGGCGGCGGGTGAGGGTCGCGACGACCTTCCTCGGCGCCCACGCACTGCCGCCGGAGTACAAAGATAATTCCGATGGTTACGTCGATCTTCTTTGCGATGAGATGATCCCGGCGGCGGCCGCGCACGCCGACGCCGTCGACGCTTTCTGCGAAGGGATCGGCTTCAGTCCGGCTCAGGTGCGACGCGTCTTCGGGGCCGCCCGCGCCAACGGCCTGCCGGTCAAGCTGCACGCCGAGCAACTCTCGAACCTCCACGGTGCGGCGCTGGCGGCCGAATTCGAGGCCCTGTCGGCCGACCATCTCGAGTATCTCGACGAAGCCGGCGTCGCGGCCATGGCCAAGGCCGGTACGGTGGCCACCCTCCTCCCCGGCGCCTACTACTTCGTGCGCGAGACCAAGCTGCCGCCCATCGAGGCCCTGCGCGCCGCCGGCGTTCCCATCGCATTGGCCACCGACTGCAACCCCGGCACCTCGCCCCTTA
Source organism: Caulobacteraceae bacterium (assembly GCA_049519835.1). Classification (GTDB taxonomy): domain Bacteria; phylum Pseudomonadota; class Alphaproteobacteria; order Caulobacterales; family Caulobacteraceae; genus Acaudatibacter. The sequence continues at coordinate 4,456 of JBEKQJ010000147.1, forward strand.
CCTCCCTGCTACTGGTCCTCAACATGGCCGCGACCTTGTTTCACCTGACCGTCGAGGAGTGCCTGCTGGGCGTCACCCGCAACGCCGCCCGGGCGCTCGGGTTCGTGGCCGAGACCGGAACTCTGGAAGCCGGGAAGTGGTGCGATCTGGCGATCTGGGATGTCGGCCAGCCGGCCGAGCTCGTCTACTGGATGGGGCGCAATCCGCTCCACGCCCGCGTCTGGAGGGGTGAATGACCGCCATTGTCCTGAAGCCCGGCGAGGCGCGGCTCGCCGACTGGCGCGCCATCTACGACGGCGCCGAAGTCCGGCTCGATCCGGCCTGCGGACCCGCGGTCGCCGCCTCCGCCGCCGCCGTCGGCCGCATCCTGGCTCGCGGTGAGGCCGTCTATGGCGTCAACACCGGTTTCGGCAAACTGGCCAGCGTGCGCATCGAGGCGGGAGACCTCGTCCACTTGCAGCGCAACCTCGTCCTCTCGCACGCGGCCGGCGTCGGTGACCCCATGCCTGTGCGCGTGGCGCGGCTGATGATGGCGTTGAAGATCGCCAGCCTGGCCCGCGGCGCCTCGGGCGTGGCGCCGTCCACCCTGGCGCTGCTGGAGAGCCTGCTGGCTCGCGGCGTCACGCCGGTGATCCCGGCCCAGGGTTCGGTAGGCGCCTCCGGTGACCTTGCTCCACTCGCCCATCTGGCGGCGGCGATGATCGGGGCCGGCGAGGCGGAGTTCCAAGGCGTCCGCTTACCGGCCGCGGAGGCCCTCACCCGAGCCGGACTCGAACCGCTCGAGCTCGGCCCCAAGGAAGGCCTGGCGCTTCTAAACGGCACGCAGTTCTCGACCGCCTACGCTCTGGCTGGCATCTTCGAGGCCGAGCGCATTTTCCGCTCTGCCCTGGTCACCGGCGCCCTCGCCACGGAAGCCGCCAAGGGCGCAGACACACCCTTCGATCCGCGCATCCACGCCGCGCGCGGCCACGCCGGCCAGATCGAAACGGCCGCCGCCCTGCGCGCCCTGATGGCCGGATCGGCCATTCGCGCCTCGCACCTGGAGGGCGATACGCGCGTGCAGGATCCCTACAGCCTGCGCTGCCAGCCGCAGGTCATGGGCGCGGCGCTCACTGTGCTGCGCCAAGCGGCGACGACGCTGGAAATCGAGGCCAGCGGCGTCACCGACAACCCGCTGATCTTTGCCGAAGACGATGCGGCGCTCTCCGGCGGTAATTTCCACGCCGAACCAGTGGCCTTCGCCGCCGATATGATCGCCCTGGCGCTCTGCGAGGTCGGTTCGCTGTCGGAGCGGCGCGTGGCCATGCTCACCGATCCGGCCCTCTCTGGTCTGCCGGCTTTCCTCACCCCCAATCCGGGCCTCAACTCCGGCTTCATGATCGCTCAGATCGTCGCCACCGCCCTCACCGCCGAGAATAAGCAGCGGGCGGCGCCGGCCAGCATCGACTCCATCCCGACCGGGGCCAATCAGGAGGATCACGTCTCCATGGCCGCCCACGGCGCGCGCCGGCTGATGGAGATGACCCGGAACGCCGACGCCATCATCGGCATCGAGCTGATGGTCGCCGGCCAGGGTTGCGACTTCCATCGGCCCCTGACCTCCAGCCAGCCGCTCGAGGCGGCGCGGACGCGCCTGCGCGCCGAGGTGCCGACCCTGGCCGAAGATCGGCTGCTCTATCCTGACATCGAAGCCGCGACGCAGCTCGTCCGCTCCGGCGTGCTGGTCGAAGTGGCCACCGGTGTCGCCCTGCCAGGGATCGAAATATGACCGAGCCGGCCTGGCTGACGGTCCGGCGCGGCGAGGCGCCGCTGATCGTCTCGATCCCCCACGCCGGCACGGAAATCCCCCCGCATCTCGATGGCCGGCTGGTCTCGCCGTGGCTGGCGCGCAAGGACGCCGACTGGTGGGTCGATCGGCTCTATCTGATCGCCGATCGGCTCGACGCCACGGTGATCGCCACGGCCATCTCGCGCACGGTGATCGACGTCAATCGCGATCCCTCCGGCGCTTCGCTCTATCCGGGCCTGGCGACCACAGGGCTCTGCCCCGCCGAGACCTTCGATGGCGAGGCGCTCTGGCGAGCGGGTCATGCGCCCGATGCGGCGGAGATCGCCGAGCGCCGGCGGCTCTACTTCGAGCCCTACCACGCGGCCCTCGCCGGCGAGATCACCCGACTGCGCCGACGCGGGCCGGTCGTTGTCTACGACGCCCACTCGATCCGCTCGCGGGTTCCGCGACTGTTCGAAGGCGAGCTGCCGCAGTTCAACATCGGCACGAACCGCGGCGGCAGCTGTGCGAAGGCTCTGGCGACGGCGGTCGAGGCGGCCTGTGATGCTTCGGGCCTCTCCCGCGTCACCGACGGCCGCTTCAAGGGCGGCTGGATCACCCGCAACTACGGTTCGCCGCGACGGGGCGTGCACGCCCTCCAGATGGAGCTCGCCTGCCGCGGCTACGTGGCCGAGCCGGCCGACCTCACGCCCGAGACCTGGCCCGCCCCCTACGATCCCGCTTTCGCAGCGCCGATGGCCACCATCCTCCTCGATGTGCTGCGCGCCTGTCTTTCCTTCGCCCAGAGTCGCTCATGACACGTCTCGACAACACCCGCCTGATCCGTGCGCCCCGCGGGTCCGAACTCAGCGCCAAGTCGTGGCTGACCGAGGCGCCCCTGCGCATGCTGATGAACAACCTCGACCCGGATGTCGCCGAGCGGCCGGAGGAGCTGGTCGTCTATGGCGGCGTCGGCAGGGCAGCTCGTGACTGGGAGAGCTTCGACGCCATCGTCGCAGTGCTGAAACGCCTGGAGGACGATCAGACCCTGCTCGTCCAATCCGGCAAGCCCGTAGGGGTCTTCCGTACCCACGCCGACGCACCTCGCGTGCTGATCGCCAATTCCAACCTCGTGCCCCGGTGGGCGACCTGGGAGCACTTCAACGAGCTCGATCGCAAGGGCCTGGCCATGTACGGCCAGATGACGGCCGGCTCATGGATCTACATCGGCGCCCAGGGCATTGTTCAGGGCACCTACGAGACCTTCGTCGAACTCGGCCGCCAGCACTATGGCGGCGACCTCTCCGGTCGCTGGATCCTGACCGGAGGCCTGGGCGGCATGGGCGGGGCCCAACCGCTGGCGGCGGTGATGGCCGGGGCCTCGTGCCTGGCCGTGGAGTGCCAACCCTCACGGATCGAGATGCGCCTGCGCACCGGCTACCTCGACGTACAAACTCAGGATCTCGACGAGGCCCTGGCGATGATCCGCAAGTCCTGCGAGGACAAGGCGCCGCTCTCGGTCGGCCTGCTCGGCAACGCCGCCGAGATCTTTCCCGAGCTGCTGGCGCGCGGCGTCCGCCCTGACGCGGTGACCGACCAGACCAGCGCCCACGACCCCATCAATGGCTACCTTCCGGCCGGCTGGAGCCTCGCCGACTGGCAGAGCCGCCGCGAGAGCGACCCGGCCGGCGTCGCCAAGGCCGCCAAGGCCTCAATGGCGGTGCAGGTGCGGGCCATG
>JBEKQJ010000148.1:0-12874 GCA_049519835.1 Caulobacteraceae bacterium
CCCGCGCCTTGAGGCCGGCGTCGGCCAGCATGTCGGGATCGCCTGGGTCGACTCCGACCAGCACCGGGGCGCAGGCCTTCACGTCGGGGGTGCCGAACACCTGCCAGAAATCACCCCAGCGAGTCTGCAGATAGAGCTTGGGGTGTTTCAGGATCAGCCGCCGCCACTCGTCGGAGACCGGCGTTCCCACCTTCGCGGGGTCGAACAGGCCCTCCATGCGCACGGCCATGCCGTCGAGAGTCTTGGGATTGAACATCGGCGCGGCGGTGTGGCGGACGAACCGCTCGACGCCGGGCGCGCGCCGACGCAGGATCGGCAGGGGCAGGGCCGGATCGGCGTGGACGGCGCCGGACAGGTCCCATACCCGCAGGGTCATCCATTGGGCGGTGATCTCGGGCTTCTTGTCGCTGTGGGCCTGGAAGGCGAGCATGGCCGCCACGCCCGCCCCGGCGAGCAGAACGGCCGCAACGACCGTCATGCCGATGAAGGCGCGCACCCGGCCGCCGCGCTCGGCGCGCGCCCAGGCGGTCCAGGCCAGGGTCAGGACCCCGACGGCTGCGGCGACCGCGCCGTTCTGCCGGGTGAGCGCCGCCGCCAGCATCAGGACGATCGCCAGGGCGCACAGCACCAGGCGGGCGCCGGTCTTAGGCCATAGCCGGCCGGCCCAGGCGATAGCGGCGAAGGCCGCCAGCATGGCGTCGGCGAAGAAGACGTCCTTCACCACCAGGCCCTGGTAGATCAGGACCAGGGGCGAGGCGGCGAGCACCGCCAGGGTGAGAACGGCCGGCCAGCGGGCGCCGACGGCGAGGGCCAGGGCTGCAATCCCGCAGAAGAACAGGGCCGCGTCCAAGACCATGAACGCGCCGGCGTCCGGGGTCAGCCGGTCGGCCAGACCAAGCAGCCAGGCCATGACCGGCGGGTGGGCGAAGCTGAAGACGCCGCTGCGACCCTGGGCCAGCTGGAAGATGGCGTCGGGCGGGAAGTGGCCGGGCCAGCCCGCTGCGACGGCGGCCGCAAAGCCGGCGACGGCGATAATGATCAGCGCAGTTGCCGGCCAGATGTTCCGGTCGTAGCCGCGCGCCATCGAATCTCCGCCTCAAACGGCTGAAATCATTCCCGGTTCAGCCGCGGTGAGATGGGGCCAGAATCGGCTTGGCGCGTCAACGCCAGCGATGGCCGAAACCGATCCGGAAGCCGACGTAGGGGCCGCCCCGACCATAGTAGTAGGGGGCGTAGTAACCCGGGTAATAAGCCGGGTAATAGACCGGGTAGTAGGCGTAGTACGGCCGATAGACCGGGTAGTTGTAGTAGGTGTAGGTCGGCGCCGGGGCGGGATAGCTGTTGGCGGCGTAGGTCGGAGCCGGCCGGTTGTAGCGATGGCGGTAGACCACGTGATGTCGGACGGCATGGTGATGGACGACGCAGCCGCAACTGGCCGACGCGGGACTGGCGACGACGGCGACCAGGGCGGCGGCCGCAGCGGCCGCGGGCAGTAGGGCTTTCATCGGGCGGACTCCTATGTTCGACCGTCCCGCCGCACCCGCCTCGGGCTGGAAATCCACACGGCGAAGACAGGCTAAGCATCGGATATGGCCGATGAACCGGCCATGAACCGGCGCTTTCGGCGCAACCGCGACCACGGACCGCGTGGCGAAACGCTTCGCTCTGTCCTAGATTATGCGGCTGGAAGGATATCGACCGACTATGAAACTCCGCACCGCCGCCACCTGGGGCATCATCGCCGTGGTCCTGATCGCGCTTTACAGCGTGATGACCAGCAATGCCCGTGGCGGTCAGAGCCACCCCATCCCCTATTCCGAACTCCTGCGCCGCGTCGACCAGGGCGACATCAAGACCGTGCACATCCACGGCCAGTCGATCGATGCCTACGACAAGGCCGGAGCGGCCTACACGGCCACCGGTCCCGCCGACACCACGGGGCTCGAAAAGCGACTGGAAGATCACGGCGCGCAGTTCGACTTCGAGTCGCCGAACGGCGGCATTCTGACCGCGGCGCTGCTCAATCTGTTCTTGCCGATCCTGCTCTTCGCCGCCGTCTGGTTCTTCTTCATGCGCCAGATGCAGGGCGGCGCGCGCGGCGCAATGGGCTTCGGCAAGTCGAAGGCGCGGCTCCTGACCGAGAACAAGAACCGCGTGACTTTCGAGGACGTCGCCGGGGTCGACGAGGCCAAGGACGACCTCACCGAGATCGTCGACTTCCTCAAGGACCCCGCCAAATTCCAGCGCCTGGGCGGGAAGATTCCCAAGGGCGCGCTGATGATCGGGCCGCCCGGCACCGGCAAGACGCTGCTCGGCCGCGCCGTGGCCGGCGAGGCGGGTGTGCCCTTCTTCTACATTTCCGGCTCTGACTTCGTGGAGATGTTCGTGGGCGTCGGCGCCAGCCGCGTGCGCGACATGTTCGAGCAGGCCAAGAAGAACGCCCCCTGCATCATCTTCATCGACGAGATCGACGCCGTTGGCCGCCATCGCGGCGCGGGCCTTGGGGGCGGCAATGACGAGCGGGAGCAGACGCTGAACCAACTCCTGGTCGAGATGGACGGCTTCGACCCCAACGAGAGCATCATCGTCATCGCTTCGACCAACCGCCCCGACGTGCTGGACCCGGCTCTGCTGCGCCCCGGCCGGTTCGACCGCCAGGTGGTGGTGCCCAATCCAGATGTCGGCGGCCGTGAGCAAATTCTGCGCGTCCACATGCGCAACATCCCGCTGGCTTCCGACGTCGATGTCAGGGTCATCGCCCGCGGCACGCCGGGGTTCTCCGGCGCCGACCTCGCCAACCTCGTCAACGAGGCCGCCCTGATGGCCGCCCGCCGCAACCGGCGGATGGTCCTGCAGCGCGACTTCGAAGAGGCCAAGGACAAGGTGATGATGGGCGCCGAGCGACGCTCCATGGTGATGAGCAACGAGGAAAAGGCGCTGACCGCCTACCACGAGGGCGGCCACGCCCTGGTGGCGCTCTCGGTGCCGGCCGCCGACCCCGTGCACAAGGCGACGATCATTCCACGGGGTCTGGCGCTTGGCATGGTCATGCAGTTGCCGGAAGGCGACCGCCATTCGATGAGCTACGAGCAGATGACCTCGCGGCTGACAATCATGATGGGCGGCCGCACGGCCGAGGAGCTGATCTTCGGCAAGGACAAGATCACTTCCGGCGCGTCTAGCGACATCTCGGCGGCCACTTCGCTGGCCCGCAACATGGTGACCCGCTGGGGCTTCTCCGACGAGCTCGGCACGGTCTCCTACGGCGACAACCAGGAGGAGGTGTTCCTCGGCCACTCGGTCGCCCGCACCCAGAACGTCTCCGAGGAGACGGCGCGGAAGATCGACACCGAGGTTCGCCGCCTGATCCAGACCGCCCACGACGAGGCCCGTCGTATCCTCACCGAACGGCTGGACGACCTGCACACACTGGCCAAGGCGCTTCTGGAGTACGAGACTCTGGGCGGCGACGAGATCATCGGCGTGCTCAAGGGCGTGATCCCCAATCGCGACGAGCCGACGGTGAAGCCGCTCGACCGTCCGCGCGTTTCGGTGCCGCTGGCCCCGCGGCCAGATCCGGGCCTGGCGACAAGCTGAGCCTGCGCACTCTGGTCATGGGCGTCGTCAATCTGACGCCCGACAGCTTCTCCGACGGCGGCGCTCTGACCGGACCCGAGGCAGCGGCGGCGCGGGCGGAGGCGCTGGTCGCGGCCGGCGCCGACTGGCTCGACGTCGGCGGCGAGTCGACCCGTCCCGGAGCCGCGCCCGTCGATGAGGCGGAAGAGCTCGCCCGCATCATTCCCGCCATCGCGGCGATCCGGGCCCGATGCGGCGAGCCGATTTCGATCGACACCATGAAGCCGGCCGTGGCCCGCGCCGCGGTCGCCGCCGGGGCGCGCCTGTGGAACGACGTCTCCGCCCTGCGCGCGCCTGGCGCCCTGGAGACGGCGGCCGAGCTCGGCTGCGAAGTCGTGCTCATGCATATGCAGGGCGAGCCGGCCACCATGCAGGACGATCCTCGCTACAACGACGTTGTCGCCGAGGTGGCGGCGTTCCTGGCCGAACGGGCGGCCGCGGCGATCGCGGCCGGCGTCGCGCCGAACCGCATCTGGCTCGACCCAGGAATCGGTTTCGGCAAGAGCCTCGAACACAACCTGGAACTCATTCGCAATCTGCCCCGGCTCACGGCCCTCGGCTTCCCGGTCCTGGTGGGCGCCAGCCGCAAGGGCATGATCCGCAAGCTGGACCCGTCGGCGGCCTCGGCTTCCGACCGATTGGGCGGCTCCGTCGCCCTGGCGCTGGCCGCCGCCCGCGGCGGCGCGGCCATGGTGCGCGTTCACGACGTGCGCGAGACGGTGCAGGCGCTGGCCGTCGAGTCCGCCCTCCATGCTTGAGAGCCGGGTCCCAAGAGGGCGTGTATTGATCATCGCCGGCTCGGACAGCGGCGGCGGGGCCGGCGTCCAGGCCGACATCAAGACGGTAACGGCGCTCGGTGGCTATGCCGCCACGGCGATCACCGCCATCACGGTGCAGAACACCCTGGGCGTGACGGGCGTCCACCCGATCCTGCCGGCGATCGTCGCCGCCCAGGCTGAAGCGGTGCTGACCGACATCGGCGCCGACTCGATCAAGATCGGCATGCTCGGCGAGGCGGCGGCGGCTGTCGCCGACCTGCTCGCGGCGTGGCCCGGCATTCCCGTCGTGCTCGATCCGGTGATGATCGCCAAGGGCGGCGCCCAGCTCGCCGATGCCCGTGGCGTGGAGACCCTGCGACGCCGCTTCCTGCCTCTCGCAGCGCTCATCACCCCCAACGCGCCGGAAGCCGCGGCGCTGACCGGCCTTCGCGTCGAGACCACAGACGACCTGCGCCGAGCCGGCGAGGCCTTGCTGGCCGCGGGCTGTCCGGCGGCGCTGATGAAAGGCGGCCACATCACGGGCGAGCGGTTGATCGACGTTCTGATGACCGCACAGGGTGAGGTGACCTTCGAAGGGCCGAGGATCGAAACCCGCCACACCCACGGCACCGGCTGCACCCTGGCGTCTGCTTGCGCCACCGGCCTGGCGCAGGGACTCTCGCTGGAGGCGGCCGTCGCCCGCGCCTGGGCCTACGTCGCAGAGGCGATCCGACGCGCGCCGGGCTTCGGGGCCGGAGCCGGCCCGCTCGACCACGCCTGGCCGCTGAGGCCGAAATGAGACCACTGACGACGCGCCTCGAAGCGATCCTGGCCGAGACGCCCGGCCTGATGGCGGTGATGCGCGCAGCCAGCGACCTCGATCTGCCCGACTGGCTGATCTTCTCCGGCGCGATCTACCAACCGGTCTGGAACCACCTCACCGGCCGGCCCCTCGGCCAGGGCCTCAAGGACTATGACCTCGGCTATTTCGACGCATCGGACCTCAGCTACGACGCCGAGGATGTGGTCATCCAGCGCGCTGCGACGGTGTTCGATGGCTGGACCGCGGCGCCGGTCGAAGTCCGCAACCAGGCCCGCGTCCACCTGTGGTTCGAAGGCCGCTTCGACGAGGCTTACGCGCCGCTGACCTCAACGGCGGAGGCGCTGACGCGCTTCGTCTCGCCAGCCTTCTGCGTCGGGGCGCGGCTGCTGCCGGGCGATCGCTTCGACATCGTCGCGCCCTTCGGCCTGGACGACCTCTTCAGCCTGCGCCTGCGGCCCAATCCGCATCGTCCTACGACCAATTTCGCACGGATAGCGGACGGCGTCCGCCGCCGCTGGCCAGAACTCACGGTGGGGGCTTGAACGCATAAAGCGTTCCCTTCCGCACCCGGACGGCCTATATGAGTGGTTCATCCCGCCCGGCCGCAAGGCCGGGCGCCGCTGTTTCTAGGTAGCCGAACATGCACGAAGTCCTGATGCCCAAGGCGACCGCCGTCTGGCTGGTCGACAACTCCTCCCTGACCTTCGAGCAGATCGCCGATTTCTGCGGCCTCCACCCGCTGGAAGTGAAGGGCATCGCCGACGGCGAAGTGGCGCGCGACATCCGCGGCGCCGATCCGATCTCGAACGGTCAGCTGACCCGCGAGGAACTGGACCACGCCCAGGCGGATGCGAAATATCGCATGAAGCCCCAGAAGAGCCGCCACGCCGAGATGCTGAAGCCGGCGCGCAAAGGCCCGCGCTATACGCCGGTGTCGCGCCGCCAGGACCGGCCGGACGCCATCGCCTGGTTCGTGCGCAACCACCCCGAGGTCAGCGACGCTCAGATCGCCAAGGCGCTCAGCACCACCAAGTCGACGATCGACCAGGTGCGCAACCGCACGCACTGGAACTCCACCAACATCAAGCCGGTGGACCCGGTGTCGCTGGGCCTGGTCGGCCAGCTGGAGCTCGACGCCCTGGTCAAGAAGGCGGCCGAGAAGAAGGCGCGCGACGACGCCAAACGCAAGGTCGATCACCCGGAGGGTCCGGCCCTGCGCCCAACCGCCGACTCCGAACTCGAGGTCGAGGCGCACGACGAAGAGGTCTGACGCCTTGGCCTGACAGCCCCTGGAGCACGTCGCGACCCGGCGAAACCCGCGCCGACGTGCTCCGGATTCTCAAGATTGAGCGCGACCTTTACGCAAATCCGGTTTCCGCTTTTGCGAGCCGCAGTCCCGCGCCATAGGAAGGCGTGGCCACATTCGCCCTTCTCTTCGCCGCCGCCCTGTGGGCGGGCGTCCAGAACGCGCTGGCTGGCGGCGGGTCCTTCGTCACCCTGCCGGCCCTGATCCTCACCGGCCTGGACGCACGCTCGGCCAACATCGCCTCGACCCTGGCCCTCTTCCCCGGCCAGAGCACCACCGGCTGGGTGGGCCGCAAGCTGGCCGGCGGCGCGGCCGGGCTCTCATTTCGCACCCTGGTGCTGATCAGCCTGGTCGGCGGGGCGCTGGGCGCGGGCCTGTTGTTGGCCACGCCTTCCAGCTTCTTCGCGCGTCTGGTGCCGTGGCTGGTGTTGTTCGCCACCGCCCTCTTTTGTTGGGGCAGCTTCTTCCGCAAACAGGGCGGGGACGGGGTCGGCCTGCCGCCGCGTGTCGCCGCCGGCCTGCAGTTCTTGATCTCGATCTACGGCGGCTATTTCGGCGGTGGCATCGGATTTCTGATGCTGGCCGCCCTGACCGCCGCCGGCGTGGCGGTGCGTCAGGCGGGAGCGACCAAGAACATCCTGGCGGCGGTAATGAACGCCAGCGCCGTCGCTGTCTTCGTGTTCACGCCCCACATCCCCTGGGCGCGTGTGGCGGTGGTCTGCGTGGGCGCGATCCTCGGCGGCTTCGCCGGCGCACTCCTCCTCAAACGGGTGGACGAGCGGCTGATCCGGGGTTTCGTGGTGGTGCTGGGCGTCGTGCTGACCGTGGGGCTGTTTCTGAAAGGATCGAGCCTGTGATGGGTCCCTTCGCCACCCTCCTCGCCTTCGCCGCCGCCGCCATGGTGCTGATCATAACGCCTGGCATGGATACGGCCCTGGTGCTGCGCACCTCAGCGGTCGAGGGGCACAGACGCGGCCTCGCCACCGTGGCCGGCATCTGCACCGGCTGTCTCGTCTGGGGAACCAGCGTGGCCCTGGGCCTGGGCGCCATGCTCGTCGCTTCTCACACAGCCGATACGCTGGTGAAGTGTGCTGGGGCCTCCTACCTGGCCTGGCTCTGCGTCAACCAGCTCCTTAAGCCCCGCGAACACTTCTCCCCGCTATGGCCGCGGGCTCGGCACCAACCTGCTCAATCCGAAGTGCGGAGTGTTCTACGTCAGCTTTCTGCCGATGTTCGTGCCCCACGGCTGGCCGGTCGGCGCGACCCTGTTCGGCCTCTGTCTCGCCCACGTGATCATGAGCTTCGCCTGGCTGGCCTTCGTCGCCGTGGCGACGGCGCCGCTCGGCCGCCTGCTGGCCAGACCCGGCGTCGCCAAGTGGCTCGACCGGGCGACGGGCTCGGTGTTCCTGGCCTTCGGGGCCAAACTGGCGCTCGACGACGGGCGCTAGCCGCCGCTCAGCGCGCCGAAAATCAGCACCTCTTCGCCGTCGGCGAGCGGGGCGGCGATATCCCGCGTCTCTCGGGCGCCGACGAAGATTCGCATGTGTCGCCGGACCCGATCCTGCTCGTCGATCACGCGAAACCTGAGGCCGGGAAACCGTCGGTCGAGGTCGGCCAGCACTTCGCCAACGGTCGCCCCCTGCGCCGTCAGCCGGCTCTCGCCGCCTGTGTAGGCGTGCAGTTGCGAGGGCGCGAGGACCCGGATCATGGCGCCGGGGCGGCCGCCACCGAGTAGATCTCCGGCAGGTGGGCGCCGATGGCGCGCCAGCTCTCGCCTTCGTCAGGGCTCATCCACACTTCCCCACTCGTGGTTCCGAGATAGAGGCCGGCCGGAGCGCCGTCGTCAGCGCAGAACGCCTGTCGTTTGACGGTGAACCAAGCCTGCTCGCCGGGGAAACCGCGGTCCAGACGGGTCCAGGTCGCGCCGGCGTCGGTGGTGCGGTAGACGGCCGGCCGGCCCCCCGGACTGGTCCTAGGCCACACGTCGGTGCCGTCCATCGGAAAGATCCAAGCCGTATTTGGATCGCGCGGGTGCGGGGTGATGGTGAACCCGATGTCGCCGATCTCCGCCGGCATGGCCTTGCCGATCCGTTCCCAGGTCTCGCCAGGGCGATCGAGGCGATAGACCCCGCAGTGATTCTGCTGCCAGAGCCGATCGGGTCTGCCCGGCGCAAAGGCGATGTAGTGCGCGTCCTGGCCGTATTCGGGATAGGGATCGGGCAGGAAGCTGGCCTCCACCCCCTTGTTGAGCGGCGCCCAGCTGGCCGCCCGATCCAGGCTTTCGAACACCCCGCCGGTGGAGGTGGCGAGGTACATGTGGGCCGAGTCGCGCGGATCGATGAGGATCTGGTTGAGCAGCGGGCCATCCGGCGTACCGGCCTCGGACGGGACCCAGGCGTCATACATCGGGTGGTCGTTGAAGCCGGCGACGCTGTCCCATGTGGCGCCGTTGTCCTCGCTGACGAACAGGCCAGGCGGAGAGGCGCCAGCCCACCAAACGCCCGGCTCACTCGCGTGGCCGGGCTCGAGCCAGAAACTGTGGCTCACCGCCCGCGCTTTCGCTTCGCCGGCCGGGAACGCCGGCGGCCGCGTCGCTTCGGCCCAGGTCTCCCCGCCATCCAGCGAGCGGAACACCGTCGGACCGAGGTGTCCGGTCTTGGCGGCGATCAGCTGCACCTTGGCGTCGCGCGGGTCCTGCACGAAGTGGTTGACGATCTGGCCGAGGAACAGTGGTCCCTCGACGCGCCAATCGCCGCGGCGGCCGTCGTCGCGCCATACCCAGGCGCCTTTGCGGGTGCCGACGAGAAGCTGCGTGGTCCGGGTCATGGCCTCACACTCGGTTCGGCGGCCATGGAAGCCGCGACCAAGCGTTGAGGTCAACCCATTAAAGGATGAACCGGGACAAGTCCGCGTTCCTGGCCAGGTCGCCCACCAGGCGTTGAACGTCGCCGGCGTCGAGGGTGACATGCTCGCCGGAGCGGTCGGAGGCAGAGAAGCTGATGTCCTCCACCACCTTCTCGAGCACGGTCTGCAGCCGGCGAGCGCCGATGTTCTCGACCGCGCCGTTGACCTGCACGGCGGCGTCGGCCAGGGCGTCGATGGCGCCTTCCGTGAAGGTGAGCGTCACCCCCTCGGTGGCCAGAAGCGCCTGCTGCTGGCGGATGAGGTTGGCTTCCGGCTCGACCAGGATGCGGCGCAGGTCGTCCCGCGACAGGGCCTTCAGCTCCACGCGAATAGGCAGGCGGCCCTGCAGCTCCGGCAGCAGGTCGGACGGCTTGGCGACGTGGAAGGCGCCCGAGGCGATGAACAGGATGTGGTCGGTCTTCACTGGCCCGTACTTGGTCGAGACCGTGGTCCCCTCGATCAGCGGCAGCAGGTCGCGCTGTACGCCCTCGCGGGAGATGTCGGCGCCGGAGCGCTCCGAGCGGCTCGCCACCTTGTCGATCTCGTCGATGAAGACGATGCCGGCGTTCTGGGCCAGCTCAACGGCCTCGGCGTTGACCGCGTCGTCGTCGAGCAGCTTGTCGCTCTCCTCGGCGATCAGGGGCTGCCAGGCCCCGGCCACCGTGGTCTTGTGGGCCCGGCGGCGGCCGCCGAACGCCTTGCCCATCAGCTCGGAGATGTTGACCATGCTCATCGAGGCGCCCGGCTGACCGGGGATTTCGAACGCGCCGAGCGGCGAGGAGGCGTCCGGCAGGTTGAGCTCGACTTCCTTGTCGTCGAGCTCGCCGGCCCGGAGCTTCTTGCGGAACGACTCCCGCGTCGTCGCGCTGGCGCCCGCGCCGACCAGGGCGTCGAGCAGACGCTCCTCCGCCGCTGCTTCAGCCTTGGCCTGCACCGCCGCGCGCCGCCGCTCGCGGACCATGACCAGGCTGGCCTCCACCAGATCGCGGACGATCTGGTCGACGTCGCGGCCGACATAGCCGACCTCGGTGAATTTGGTCGCCTCGACCTTGAGGAACGGGGCCTGGGCCAGGCGGGCCAGGCGCCGGGCGATCTCGGTCTTGCCGACGCCCGTTGGCCCAATCATCAGGATGTTCTTCGGCGTCACCTCCTCGGCGAGATCAGCCGGCAGCCGTTGGCGGCGCCAGCGGTTGCGCAGGGCCACGGCCACGGCCCGCTTGGCCTCGGCGTGACCCACGACATAGCGGTCGAGTTCGGAGACGATCTCGCGCGGAGAGAATTCAGTCATGTCAGACGGTTTCGAGCACCAGTTCCTGGTTGGTGTAGACGCAGATGTCGGCGGCGATGGCCATGGCGCGACGGGCGATATCCTCGGCCGAGAGGTCGAGATCGATCAGCGCACGCGCCGCCGCCAGGGCGAAGGCGCCGCCCGAGCCGATGGCCGCCACCCCATGCTCCGGCTCCAGCACGTCGCCGGCCCCTGAGAGGGTGAAGATCTGATCCTTGTCGGCGCAGATCAGCATGGCCTCCAGACGGCGCAGGTAGCGGTCGGTGCGCCAGTCCTTGGCGAGGTCGACGCAGGCGCGAGCGAGCTGGGCCGGATATTGCTCCAGCTTGCCCTCCAGCCGCTCGATCAAGGTGAAGGCGTCGGCCGTGGCCCCGGCGAAACCGGCCACCACCCTGCCGCCGGCCAGCCGGCGCACCTTGCGCGCATTGCCCTTGACGATGGTCGCCCCCATGGAGACCTGACCGTCGCCGGCGATCACCGTCACGCCGGCCTTGCGCACGGCCAGAATGGTTGTGCCGTGCCAGTTAGGAGCGCCATCTTGCATCTGCGCCATGTGGCGGCGCGCACAGCGAGGGTCAAGTGAGCTTCACCGAGGCGGAGGTCGCGCGCTACGCCCGCCATCTCGTCCTGCGCGAGATCGGGGGACCGGGGCAGCAGGCCCTGGCGCACGCCAGCGTGGCGATTGTCGGCGCCGGCGGACTTGGCGCCCCGGCGGCGCTCTATCTGGCGGCGGCCGGCGTCGGACGCCTGAAGCTCATCGACCCCGACATCGTGGATGTCTCCAATCTGCAGCGGCAGGTGCTGTTCGCGACGGCGGACGTCGGCGAGAGCAAGGTCGAAGTGGCGGCGCGACGCCTCGCCGCCCTCAACCCGCACGTGGCGATCGAGCCGGCGCCGGCGCGACTGGGAGCGGCCAACGCCCGCGACCTGCTGGCCGGCTGCGATCTGGTGCTGGACGGCACGGACGACTTCGCCACCCGCTTCGCCGTCAATGACGCCTGCCTGGCGCTGGCGACCCCACTCGTCAGCGGCGCCATCGGCCGCTGGACGGGCCAGGTCGGCGTCTTCGCCGGCCGGCCTTGCTATCGCTGCCTGGTGCCCGAGATCCCGCCGGATGCGGAGACCTGCGCCGCCGTGGGGGTGATCGGCGCCCTGGCCGGCGTCATCGGCTCAATGATGGCGCTGGAGGCGATCAAGCTGATCACAGGCGCCGGCGAACCGTTGGCCGGGCGGCTGCTGATCTACGACGCTCTATCGGCCGAAACGCGCACCGTCAGGCTGACCGCCGATCCGGAGTGCCCGGCCTGTGGCCAGTCGTGAACGGACCGCGGCCGTCCCGGCCGCATGCGGTCGAGACGCCCGTGCTCCGCGCTAAAGCATCGACGGGATGATGCGGTCCGGCGGTTTGTGACCGTCCATCCAGGTGCGGATGTTGATGATCACCTTCTCGCCCATGTCGGTGCGGCCCTCGATGGTGGCCGAGCCCATGTGTGGCAGGAGCACGACGTTGGGCAGCTTGAGCAGCTTGGGGTTCACCGCCGGCTCGTGTTCGAAGACGTCGAGGCCGGCCCCGCCCAGTTCGCCGCGCTCGAGCATGCCGGCCAGCGCCGCCTCGTCGATGATCTCGCCGCGGGCGGTGTTGACCACGATGGCGTGGGCCTGCAGCAGCTTCAGCCGCCGGGCCGACAGCAGGTGGTAGGTCGCCGGCGTGTGCGGGCAATTGACGCTGACCACGTCCATCCGCGCCAGCATCTGATCGAGGCTGTCCCAATAGGTCGCCTCGAGCTCCTCGGCGATGCGCGGAGGGATCGGCTTGCGGTTGTGGTAGTGGATGGACAAACCAAAGGCCCGCGCGCGCCTGGCCAGGGCCTGGCCGATGCGGCCCATGCCGACGATGCCGAGCCGCTTGCCGGTCAGCCGGCGGCCAAGCATCCAGGTCGGGGTCCAGCCATGAAAGCCACCCGCCTGGACGACATTCGCCCCCTCCACGAACCGCCGCGCGGTGGTGAGGATGAGGCCCATGGTCAGGTCGGCGGTGTCCTCGGTGAGCACGCCGGGGGTGTTGGTGACGACAATGCCGCGGGCGTGGGCGGCGGCCACGTCGATATGATCGATCCCGACCCCGAAATTGGCGATCAGCTTGAGCTTCTCGCCGGCGC
>JBEKQJ010000149.1:0-7672 GCA_049519835.1 Caulobacteraceae bacterium
ATCGCAAAGATCAAAGCGCAGCTTTGCGACGCGAAAGCCGGGACCGCCGCAGATCCTGTGAATCGCATCATAATCGCCCCTTGCGGCGCACCGTGAGCCGCCGGGACAGCTTTGCAGAGACAACAAAGACCGTCCAGCCAAGGGCGCTAGCGGTCCTTCACTTCGCCGCCGACAGCAGACATTATCCATCAATGGGTCGCCTAGTTCTCGCGGTAATTGCTCTTCCAGCGCTCCTGTCCACGCCGGCGCACGTCTCAGCGAAAAACCGGGCGCAGATTTCACCGACCGAACTTGTGCAGGCGATCAACGCCTTCGACACGGCGGCGATGCCGTCGACGCCAGCGAGACTCGTCCCCTCCGAGGTTCGCATTGTTCGGTGCGTCGGCCCCGACGAAGAACCGACAGAGTTTCAGTGCGAGTGGCGGCAACGCGTCGGGAACCACTGGGTGAGGCGCACAACTTGGCTCGCGCGCGACGGCAGCGTTTGGCGCGACATCGACTGACGGGGATGTCCGCTATGGGTCGAGAGCAGCCATTGGCGTCATGCCGGAAAGCGGACTCGCCGGGTGTACCGCCATGTTCGAATGAGCCCGCCAAGCGAACGGGAACAACGATAGTCATTAGTCCGCTCCGTCGAGATCGCGCAGCGTTTCGGCGACCGGAAGTCCCAGTCGCCGATTGCCGAGCCAGCTGACGGCTGCCTTGTTGTGCTCGCGATATGTGAGAAGTTCTGCATGAGCGTTCTGCATCGCAAGCAACAGGGCCTGCACCGCGTCAACACCCATGCCGTGGAAACGACGCACATACCCGTTCGGCAAGAAGATCTCATAGTCACAACGGAAATCTTCACCGTCCGCGAGAGGTGCGAAAAACCGGCACGGCGCGTCGTCGCCTTCGATGGTGAAGATCCTCTCGACGAAAGGGCGATTGTGTGCGCGATCGCTTTTCATAGAGCGGGTTATAGCTGCTTGCGCCAAGGTCCGCTGTGGGTCGGAAGCGGACCTTAGCCTGTCACCCCATACCGGCCACTAGGAGCGCTTCGCCTGACAAAGCCCAATCAGCCCATCGCCGTCGTCACCGGCGCCACCGGGGGCATAGGCCGCTGGATCGCGCTGGGTCTGGCGCGGGCCGGATATCATGTGGTTCTGGTCGGGCGCGACCGGGCGCGTGGAGAGGCGGCGCAGGCGTGGATCGCCGGGCAGACGCCGCAGGCCAGCCCTGAGCTGCTGATCGCCGACCTTTCACTGCTGGCGGCAACGCGGGACGCGGGCGCCGTCATTGCTTCGCGCTACCCCGAAATCGCGGTGCTGGTGACCAACGCGGGGGTGTTCGAGGCCAAGCCGGTCACGACCGCTGAGGGCCATGACCGCGTGCTCGCCACCAACCTGCTCTGCCCGTTCGTCCTCACCCAGGCGCTTCTGCCATCGCTGAAGAGGGGCGCGCCATCGCGTATCGTCTATGTCGGCTCGTCGACGTCAGACAAAGCGCGGCTTGATCCGGACCGTCTCGTGCTCGGCCGGCGCTGGACGATGCTGGGGGCCTATAGCCAATCCAAGCTGGCGGGGATGATGACCACCTTTGCCCTGGGTAGGCGGCTGGCGGGCTCCGGCGTGGTCGCCAACGTGGTGCATCCGGGCACGGTGGCGACGGGCCTGGTGAGGACCGGCGGCGTGATCGGCCTGGTCTGGCGATGCCTGGCGCCGATGTCTCTCACCGAGGCGCAAGGGGCCGACACGCCGCTGCATGTCGCCCTGGCTCCCGAGTTCGCGGCGGTCAGCGGCGTCTATGTCAAGACTCGCCGGATTGCGCCGCCAAACCGGCAAGCTCTCGATCCCGTTCTGGTGGAGCGCGTGTGGGCGACGACGGAACGTCTGGCGGCCTGGCCTGCGGCGCCAGCGTGATCAGCTGAGCGAGCGCGGTCATCAGCCGTTCCAGCCAGAGATGCAGGCTCCACTCCCTTGCGCCTCGGCCGAACGGGCCCCGCACGCCCAACACCAGCCGCGAGGGCGCGAACAAGGTGGGTTCCTGCAACCGGCAGGCGTCCGCATCCCGGGTCAATTGCCGCTCGATCCCCATCTGTCCCATGCACCAGGCGATCAGGCCGGGCGTGAGCCGGGTCGCGAGCGAGAACGCCGCCGCCGTGCCGCTGATCGTCATCTCCGGCCGTCCGCTGACGACGGCCTGCCATATGCCCTGCGCCACCACCTCGGGCTGGTAGACGGGCCAGGCGGGGCGGGCGGGCCAGCCCATGTGGCTGGTGGCGTGGCTGAAGTATGGGGTGTTCACCGCCGGCGGAAAGACCGTGCTCACCCGGATGGAACTGCGCTCGAGCTTCAGTTCGCCCCGGATCGCCTGACCGAACGCGCGCACCGCCGCCTTGGCGCCGGCATAGGACGACATCAGCGGCAAGCCGTGAAAGGCGATCGCCGAGCAGACATTGACGATGCTGCCCCGGCCCCGCGGCCTCAGATGCGCCAGCGCCACGCGCGTGCCGTTGACGGTGCCATGATAGGTGACGTCGGTGACTCGCTGGAATTCCGCTTCCGGGACGTCGCCGAAACGGCCGTAGACGCCGTTGCCGGCGCAGTTGATCCACACGTCGATCGGCCCGAGGGCGGCCGCAATCGCACTGGCCGCTTCGGCCAGAGCGGCGCTGTCGGTTACATCGGCTTGGGCTGTGGCCGCCCGCGCCCCCGCCGCCTGCACGTCCTGGCGGGAAGCCGCCAGTCCTTCCGCGCCGCGCGCGATCAGCCCGACGCGCCAGCCGCGCCGGGCGAAGAGAGCGGCGGTGCACCGGCCGATGCCGGACGACCCCCCAGTAATGACCACGACCCGTGCAAGCATGTCGCCCAATTGAGACGCTTTCGGCGCCTGAAAGATTTCAGGCTTTTGGCATAAGAGACCTTGTCCCGCAGCCATCCCTCCCCGCCTGGAAAAGGGCGCCCGTGACCCGAGCCGAAGTGTCGACTGTACAGCTTAACGCGCGAGACCGAGAATCGGCGCCGCGGAGCCATCGCAGGGCGTCGACGCGCCCAGACAGTGAACATTGGTCCGTAAGACCGACTCGGCGGGTGAGCCGACGATCCTAGCCCCGACCTGGGATGAAAATCCCGCCGGAGCGCTTGAGGGTTGGCGCTCGGGGGGCCAGGTATCCATGCGGGATCACGACAGAATTGGAGTCTGAAATGGCGGACGGAAACCAGGGTCTGCAGCTGCGCTCGCTGGTGACGGAAGGCGGCGAGCTGCAGCTCTCGCTTGCCAAGGTCCCGATTCCGACGCCTGGGCCGGACGAGGTCCTGGTCCGAATCGAGGGCACGCCGATCAATCCTTCCGACCTCGGTCTGCTGCTCGGCCCGGCCGACCTCTCGACCCTGAGCGTCGCCGGGGCCGGCGAGGACGCCGTGGCCAGCGCCAGGATCCCCCCGCAGCTCATGCGGCTCGTCGCTGGCCGCGTCGGCGAGTCCCTTCCGGTCGGCAACGAGGGCGCCGGCGTGGTCATCGACGCCGGCGCGGACGCCAAGGGGCTGGTCGGCAAGACCGTCGCCATCCTCGGCGGCGCCATGTACGCGCAGTATCGGGTCGTGAAAGCGGCGGACGCCCTGGTGGTCCACGACGACGCCACGCCCAAGGACGCCGCCTCGTGCTTCGTCAATCCGCTGACGGCGCTCGGCATGGTCGGCACAATGCGCGCCGAGGGCCACACCGCCCTCGTCCACACCGCCGCCGCCTCCAACCTCGGCCAGATGCTGGTGAAGATCTGCCTCAAGGACGGCGTCGAGCTGGTCAACATCGTCCGCAAGCCCGACCAGGCCGCGCTGCTGAAAGGCCTCGGCGCCAGGCACGTGGTCGATTCCTCCGCCGCGACCTTCATGGACGACCTGATCGCCGCCCTCACGGAGACCGGCGCCACCATCGCCTTCGACGCCATCGGTGGGGGCAAACTGGCCGGACAGATCCTCACCGGCATGGAAGTGGCGGCGGTGAGAAAGGGCGGCGGGGCCTACAGCCGCTACGGCTCGACCACCTTCAAGCAGGTCTACATCTACGGCGGCCTCGACACCGGGCCCACGGAACTCAAGCGCGCCTTCGGCATGCAGTGGGCTCTGGGCGGCTGGCTTCTCACCTACTTCATCCAGAAGGCCGGCCCCGCCGAGGCGGCCCGGCTGCGCCAGCGCGTCGCCGACGAGCTGAAAACCACCTTCGCCAGCCACTACACCGCCGAGATCAGCCTCCTCGAAGCTCTCCAGCCCGAGATGATCACCGCCTACAACCGCAAGACCACCGGCGAGAAATACCTGATCAACCCAAGCAAGGGGTTCTAAAAGCCATTCGCTGATCGAAAGTATCCTTAGCCCTGAATTTCCGGCAACGGATCGCACGCCTGGCTTCAGGCGTTGCTTGATCAACGGGCTGCGCTAGAAGGGCTTCCATGGCCGAGACCGACCTCACCGCCGAGGCTGACGTTTCGGCCTTGGACGCGCCAGGCGCCCGCCGGGGCATTCTGCAGATCCTTGGCCCCGGGCTGATCACCGGCGCCTCGGACGACGACCCCTCGGGCATCGCCACCTATTCCCAGGCTGGCGCACAGTTTGGCTACGCACTCGGCTGGACGCTGTTCTTCAGCTGGCCCCTCATGTGCGCCATTCAGGAGATCAGCGCCCGCATCGGTCGGGTCAGCGGGCGCGGCATCGCCGGCAACCTGCGCCAACATTATCCCCCCGCCGTGGTGATCTTCATGGTCGGCCTGCTGGTCGTGGCCAACACCATCAATCTGGGCGCCGACGTCGGGGCCATGGGCGCGGCCCTCAACCTGCTCTTGCCGGGCCCTCTGCTGCTCTACGTGGCCGCCTTTGGGGCGGTCTCTGTCCTGCTCGAAGTCTTCGTCAAATACGCGCGGTACGTCTTCATCCTGAAGTGGCTGACGGTTTCGCTGTTCGCCTATGTCGCCGTGGCGCTGGTCAGTCACGTGCCGTGGGCGAGCGTCGGCTATCACCTCTTGGTCCCCAACATCTCTCTCGCCCCAGGCTACCTCACCGTCGTGGTGGCGGTGCTCGGCACCACCATCAGCCCGTATCTGTTTTTCTGGCAGGCAGGCGAGGAGGTTGAGGAGGTCCGCGAGGCCGATGGCGCGAAGCCGCTGGTGCGCGAGCCGACGCAGGCGGCAAGCGCCTTCCATCGCATCCGCATCGACACCTGGGTGGGCATGGCCCTGTCGAACGTCGTCGCGTTGTTCATCGTCGTCACCACCGCCGCCACACTGCACGCTCACGGCGTCACCAACATCCAGACCTCGTCGCAGGCGGCGAGCGCCCTGCGCCCGATTGCCGGTCAGTTCGCCTTCGTGATTTTCGCGCTTGGTATCATCGGCACCGGCTTGCTTGCCGTTCCGGTGCTGGCGGGCTCGGCCGCCTATGCCCTGGGCGAAGCCCTGGGCTGGCACGTTGGCCTGGGTCGCCGTTTCCGCCGCGCCAGGGCCTTCTACGGCGCGATCATCGCTGCGACCGTTATCGGCGGCTCGATCAACTTCCTGGGTATCGACCCGATCAAGGCTTTGTTCTGGAGCGCTGTCATCAACGGCGTGGCGGCCGTGCCGATCATGGCGATGATCATGCACATGGCCAGTCAGAAGAAGACCATGGCCCAGTTCCAGATTGGACGCGGCCTCAAGGTGGTCGGCTGGCTGGCGACCATCGTCATGGCCGCCGCGGCAGTCGGCATGTTCGCCACCATGGGTTCGTGAGCGCCCGGCTCGGGCGGGGGCGTCGCGCATGACCCGCTGCGAGCGCGACCTCCCGCGGTCTTGCGCGGCGGTGCTGATAGCCTCGTCACCCTCGCGGTGATCGGCGCGCCGACCGGAGCCGCCTGGGCTCAGGCGATCACCGGCCCTAACACGGGCAATCCGCCAACGCCCACTGGCGCGCGCCCGCCGCCAGCGACCCCGGCGGCCGCGATCGTCGACTACTATTCCCCGGCGCAGAACTGGACGCTGCAGCTGGGGGCGTTCGACGGCGCGGCGGGGAACCCCAACAGCCGCGCCCAGTTTGTCGACATAAAATTCGAGGGTGCGCTCATGATCGCTCAGGTCGAGAAGCGCTTCGGCGACGCCTTCCAAAGCCGAAGCAATGGCGAGCCGTCGCTTACAGGGTCCGTTTACCATTCATCGATAATAGTGGGCTGATCGGCCGCACCCCTTGCGCATTGCATGCGGCGCGATCGGCGCGTCAGATGGCCTGACTTGATTTCCGAGTGGATGCCGCCCTTGCGTAAGCGATCACGGATCGAGCCCACCCTCGTCTCGGCGATTGGACAATCGCTGCCGCTCGGCTACGCCGCGATCAGCATCGCCCCCTCTCGTCGCCGGCGCGGAGCCAGCTGGCTGTGGGCGCTTGCCAGCGTACCGGCCATGGCGGTGGGGCTGGCGGTCTGGGTGATACGCTAGGCTATCGATCCGCTACCGTGGCGCATCGTCGCTAACGAGCGAGCTGTCATGCCGTACAATCTCGATATTCCAGGGTGGATGCCCGAAGCCGAACTCAAGATCCTCGAGCGGCTGGCGCGCACGATCCCGGTTGGCGGAGCCATGGTCGAGGTCGGTCCGTTTTGTGGCCGATCGTCGTGGTGCTGGTCCAAGACGGTGGCGCAGGATGTCGCCATCACCTGCATCGATATCTGGGATCCGGTGGAGCACCCCTATTCGCCGCCGGCGAAGAGTGACGCCGACGCCATTTCCGATGAAGACTTTGGCAAGACGGCGCGGGAGCGCGGGGCCTGGGGGACGCGCGAGAATTTCGATTATTACACAATCGATTGCGAGAATATCACCGCCGTCAAAGGGCGAAGCCCGGATGATTTTCTGGACTGGCCGTTGGACAGCCTGGACCTGGTGTTTCTGGATGGCGTCCACCACAACCCCGTCTTCCACGCCGACGTGACGCATTGGTTTCCCCGCGTCAGACCGGGGGGCATTCTGTGTGGCGACGACTGCGCGAGAACCCACCCGGACGTCTTGTGGACCATCGACGACTTCTGCAAAGCGCTCAGTATTCCGTTCACGGTCGAACGCCGTATCTGGATGATCCGGCGGCCAAAGGCGACGCCATCCGCGCAGCCTTCCGCCGCCGGCTGGGCGGTATTGTCAGACCAATGAGGGTTGGGCGCGGGGCGGAAGGGCACGATCGCCACTGACCCGCCCGACTCACGTCCAACGGGCGACGCGGCAGGGGACGTCGAACTCCTCGCAGATCCGGCTGAGGCGCGCGACGCCATCCTTGCCGTCTTTCAGGACCTCCGCCGCCAGGGCCAGCGCCAGGCGCGCGACCCGGTCCTGGGTAACGCTCAACGTCACTTCGTCGTCATCGAGCCAGGGGGCGGCAAGCTCGGCGCCCATCTCGTGCGACCGGAGCGTGACCGAGCCGTCGTCCTCGAGGAGCAGCGTCACGCGGCGGTATCGCGCGCCGTCGGACCGAGGCGCCAGATCAATGGAAATCTGGGTCATTCGGCGTCGTCACAAACAGACATGACCAGGCGGTGGACCAAATTCGGAACCCTTACTCCTATCTCTTAAATGGGATTTAGACGGTTTCTTCAACCGGGTCGATAGCCTCGCTCAGATCACGAAATACATATGGGTCCCGTCCCGGAAGAGCCGGCCAACAGTCCGGCCTCCCCGTCG